>JBEKTF010000140.1:0-2592 GCA_049516355.1 Bryobacteraceae bacterium
CGTCGTGCCCGACACGCCGGACGCTTCCGCGAATTGCGTGATCGTCGGGCTTCCGTTCTGGTAGAGGTTCCAGTTGATCGATAGATTCGATGCGCCGTCCGCAAGGCCGGTAATCTTCAGGACCTGAGGGTCGTTGGCGGCCGTCGGGCTGGTAAGATTCCCGTTTGCGTCGAAGGTCATAGTCCCCGTCGCTATCGTCGTGGTGCCGCCAGCGGTTAAATCCGCTGCGGGAATCGTCACTGTATATTTCCAGGAATTGGTCGCCGTTTTGTTGAAGGTTACCGTGAGTGTGTGACTGCTGCCCTGCGAGTCGATAACATTAATGGGGGCTGTAACGGTTGCGCCGGCGGCGGTTGTTGCCACCTGCGAGTTGAGATTCAAAGCCATGTTCATCGTGGTCGTTGCCGTCGCAGGAATGGTAGCCCCGAGCGGCACAGAGAGATTTCCGACGGCGCCATTTGGATTGATGGTTCCGTTCACCGCGCTCCAGCCCTGGACGTTCTGTCCGGTCGCGGTTACCAGCTGCCCGGCCGAGTTGATCTGGAAGGCGCCATCGCGGGTATAGAGCGTCTGGTTATTTTGACCCTGCACAACGAAGAAGCCGTTACCCTGGATCGCGGCGTCGGTCGGCCCGCCGGTGGACTGAATGGAGCCCTGGGTATATTGCGGCACCACAATAGGCGTTGAAACGCCCAGTCCTACCTGACCTGAGGAGCCGGCCGCGCCCAGCGATTGCGACATCAGAGCGGAGAATTCCACCTCGCTGGATTTATAGCCGGTGGTATTCAGGTTGGCCAAATCGCTGCCGATAACGTTTATTGCAGAGGAATCTGCGTTTAATCCCGAAAGCGCTGTTGAGAATGCTGCATTCATGACGGTTGTTTTTCTCCTCCTGTGTCTGCTATGACTGCGTGGTACTGCCTGTCTGGGTTTGTCCGGAACTCGGGAGAGGGGTCGACGCCGAAGACGTGCCGGTGGTCGGCGTGGTTGCTGTCTGGTTTGTCGGAGTTGTACTCGCGCCCGGAGTTGTACTTGCTGCAGCAGCAGCTGCCGCGGCCGCTGAGCTTTTCATTTCGGTTGCCATTGAATCTGTATCGCCTCGTATTGCAATGACCTGTTCCAGTTCGCTGAATTGAGCCAGTTGCGAGACAAACTGGGTGCTGTCGGTAGGGTTCAGAGGATCCTGGTTCTGGATCTGCGCCACAAGGAGATTGAGAAACACACTCTCGCTGGGCGTACTCAAGTCGTTTGACGACGACGTACTCGAAGTGGGCGTTGTGGTCGAGCTTCCAAGTGGGTTAACTGATGAGGCCATTAAAATCTCCTGTCGATCCCGCTCCGCTGCGCAAGGTCGTCTCTAATTCCTGAACCCAGCGGGGCCGATTTGATGGGTTTTGATTTTGCTGGCCGCGGTCCTGCTGCGGCGAGCCGGATTGTGATTGTGACTGTGAACCACCGTTGGACGAGTGTCCCGGGGTGTCGGATGCTTCCTTTGACGAATTCAACGTAAGTGCCGTTAACTCACCGGGACGCCAGGCCTCGGCGCGATATCCGTTTTCGCTTAGCTTCGTGGTCAGCTCGGACAACCCCTGCCGCAACCCCTGGGCGACGTCAGTGTCGCCCGTCCGCACGGCAACTCTCAGTTCACCCGCTTGCTGCGTCACACGGACCTCTACTTTTTGGCCCTGTGCCTGGCCCACTTGAAACGAAATATCTTTCAAAGGCGCCTTCGGAACCGCCGCCTCCGCGTTTTGCGTGGGCTGCGTTTCGGCTGCAGGCTGAGCTGCCGGTAGAGCTATGGGGCTATTGGAGTCTGTGCGGGGGGCTTCAACGTCGAAACGCTGCGCAACAGCGGCGGCGGATTGTTGGCTCGCGACTGGGGCCGGAGTGTCCGGCGTTTGGTCCTTGCCGCTTGCGCCGACTCCGTGCCGCGCCGCCGGCATCGAATCTCCGACGGGACGACGGGTCGAGTCCGGTGACGCTTTGGATGCCGAGGCCGCAGGCTGGATGCGCGCGGCGAAAGTAAGATCTTCGGGCACGGAAGCCTCAGATTGGGACGAGGATGACTTACCGTTCGGCGCTGTTTTCGCGCCGGCATTTTCCTCCCCTGGCAAAGAAGCCACCAGAGGCGTCGCTTGACCTGTGGCGAGTTGGCCGCTCCCCCCCGAAGGATGGGAAGACGACTCACTATCGCCACTTGTATCAACTGGCAACCCAACACCCAACGGCTGAGACGGTTGCTGCGCCACCTGGGTGCTTACGGGCGCGAAAGTGAGCGGCACGGCATCCTGATTTATGCGAGGCTGCTTTTGCGGGTCTTTCCCGGCGCCTTTGGGTGCTTTGGCCGCAACAGTGCCGGACATACCGGTCGCGTCAGCTTGAGAAGGATCTCCCGCGGGACTTTTGGAAGAAGAGCTGTTTGCGGCGGTTCCTGTTGTCGACATGTCTGTATCCACCAGTGCAGTCTGGCGAACTGGTGTTCTGGATGAGCCTGCATAGGTGAGAGGGTTGGGCCGCGGCGGAGCGAGAAACGCGGTTTGCGTGGTGTCTTGAGAAGGCTGAGTCACGGTGCGGGCTGAAGGTGAATTGTCT
>JBEKTF010000140.1:2607-24680 GCA_049516355.1 Bryobacteraceae bacterium
CCAGTCTCCCGCTGGTTTCGCAGCTGGCTGGACTGTCAGGTTCGATGCCGCACCTTCATTACTGAAAGGGCCCTGTCGCGATGCTAAGGCAAATCCAGAAGACGGCGCTACAACAGCCTGAGGGGAAGTTGACTCGGCCTGCGCGGCGTTGAACTCGTTCATCTGGTCCGCAAACCCGGTCGCTTCACCGCCGCTCCAGTTCGGCTGTGGTGAAGCGTCGGGAGCCGCTGGGAGAGGGGCGATTGCGGCAGAAGAGACAAACACGCGGCCAGAAAATGCACATGAAGCGCCATAGTGGGCTGCGTGCATTTTCAATCGTATAGGTCGCGGTAGCACGTGTTATTGTTTTGACACTTCAGCGTCTCCGTCAAGGATTTGACAAACCGCAGTGATCGATATCAACGATATCGGCTGTTTCCAGAAGACTTTCTAATCAAAATTTGCCCGAATATTTCGGCCACTGATGTGCCTTAGCACCGATGCGAATATGGACAATCTGAGCATTGCGGCTGTAAGTGGGCTTCGATCCCGAATGGTTTCTCTGGACTTGCTCGCTAACAACCTGGCGAACGCCGGAACCAGCGGATATAAGAACGATCGCGAGTTCTATGGAGTCTACGCATCAGAGGATGCGCAGAATTCGGTCGACGGCGCAAGCGGAGCCACTCTTCCAGTAGTTGAAACCCAATGGACGGACTTCTCCGCCGGCGAGATGCAAGTAACCGGCAACGCTCTGGACGTCGCGATCGTGGGGAAGGGGTTTTTTACGGTCACTGGCCCGAAAGGTCCTTTATATACGCGCAACGGGAATCTTAGGATTCTGCCAACCGGAGAACTTGCGAACGCAGATGGATATCCCTTGCTCAGTACGGGCGGCGGAACCATTCAGGTTCGCCCGAACGCCCAGATTTCGATCGCCAGCGACGGAACCGTGGCGCAGGGTGGGCAATCCCTCGGGCAAATCGGAGTTGTGAACTTCAAGTCGACCGACTCGCTTCGCAAGATTGGAAGTACAAGCTTTGAAAACCAGAGCACAACGAACCTTCCCTCTCCCGCCACAAATATGGAAGTGCAGCAAGGCAAGCTGGAAGGATCCAACGTGTCAGTGCCGGACGCAGCAATGCGTCTCGTGAGTGTGATGAGGCAGTTCGAAATGCTCCAGAAAGCGATCGGCGTGAGCACCGATATGGACACGAAGGCAATTCAGGAAGTGGCGCGCGTAAGCGCGTGAGTTTTCGGCATGACCAGAACTTCAGGAGGAACAGTTAATGATTCGAGCTCTGTATAGCGCCGCGAGCGGCATGACGGCTCAGCAGTTAAACGTGGATAATATCGCCAACAATCTTGCGAACGCGAACACGGCGGGTTACAAAACGCGGCGTGCCCAGTTCCAGGATCTGCTGTATCAGAACATGGTCCAGCCTGGCGCGGCGGCAGGGCAGGCATCCACCGTTCCGGCGGGACTTCAGCTTGGTCTTGGCACCAAATCCACTTCGAATGAGATCATTTTTACCCAGGGAAACTTCTCGGAAACGGGTAATCCTCTCGATGTTGTGATTCAGGGAAACGGGTTTTTTCAGATCACGCAGGCGAACGGAGAGCTCGCCTATACACGCGATGGATCTTTCCAACTGGATAAAGACGGAAATCTGGTGACCTCGAATGGTAATCTGGTCACGCCGCAGATCACCATTCCGGCCGCCGCCCAGTCCGTGACGATCGCACAGGATGGCACAGTCAGCTATCTGCTCCCCAATCAAACTGCGGCTTCGAAAGCCGGGCAGATTCAGATTGCCGGATTTCAAAATCCCGCCGGTTTGAACAGCCTTGGCGGGAACCTGTATCAACCCACCGATGCTTCCGGTCAGCCGATTGTGGGAAACCCCGGCGGTACGGATGGGTTGGGCACATTGCTTCAAGGTTATACAGAGCAATCGAACGTAAGTATCGTGCAGGAATTCATTAACCTGATTGTGGCGCAGCGCGCCTACGAAGCAAACTCCAAGGTCGTCAAAGCAGCGGACGACATGTACCAACAAGTCAACAACCTGAAACAACAATGATCTCGCTTCGACTTAGCGGAGAAAAGCTCTTGGCGTGGGCTCTGCTTGTTGGCGGCCTGTCAAACTGCGGCCTGTCACTTTGCAGGGCGGCGCAGCCTCTCAGCCCAAGGACGCTTAATTTGTCGAATCCGCCCAGGCTGCGCGGGCTTCCGCCTTGCGGCCGGGCTTCCGATCAACGTGCACTAGCGAAGTCCGGCGGGCAGAGATCCGGGCATTCGTCAGCAGTGAGGGGTGCAGGGCCCAAATCAGGCGGTAAGGTGCAAGCCCCGGTCTCGCAAGCTCTGCCCTCACAAGGGTGCGTGAAAAATCTAGCGGATAGCAGACTCTCGGCCGGCCGCGTCAGCACTCCCGCGGCCGGTTGGGCGCCCTTGCATAACGGTGCGAAATGACGGCTAAGCTGATCGTCTTAGGAACGCTGGCCGTTGCCGCCTGTGCCCAGCACCCCTCCTGCGTGCCGGTCGATGGGGACCAGATCCTCGGCAAAGATCTGGCGCGCGCTATACCGGCTTTCAAGCGAATTCCTCCGGATACTCCTCTGGCGCCTGTGCCTCCTCCAGGCGGTACGCGGGTATTTACCGCTGCGGAGTTGCAGAGTATTGCCTCGCGATTTTCGGTGAACGCCGATGCGGTCGCGGATTTATGTTTTCAGATTCTGACCGAGCCGCTCGACCGGGAGCGTGTTCTCGAAGCCATGCGAGCGTCATTGCAAACCCCTGGCGTTCACATCGAACTGCTGGAACTGAGTTCGGAAAGGGTCCCTCGCGGCCGCGTTGAGTTTCCCCGCGAAGGCCTCGGAGCGCCCGCGTTGCCTGACCGGAAGTCTCCCGTCCTTTGGCGCGGAAACGTTGTCTACGGAAGTGGCCGGCAGCGTATCGCGGTGTGGGGGCGCGTAAACGTCACTGCTCCGGTGAGCCGGATCGTTGCGACGGAAAACCTCAAAGTGGGCGTTGCAATTCAAACAAACCAGTTGCGCCGCGAGACGATCGAGAGCTTCCCTGTCTTAAAGCCGGCAAACGACAAGACTGCGCTCGAGCCGGAACAAATCGTGGGTAAGTTACCGCTCCGGACCATTTCCGCGGGCGGCGAAATACGCATGGATAACCTCGCGCTTCCGATTGACGTACATCGTGGCGACCGCGTCCGTGTCGAAGTCCGTATCGGAGCCGCGCATATCGCCCTGAATGGCCGTGCGGAATCAAATGGACGCATCGGTGACATGATCGCCGTTCGCAATCCGGATAGCAGCAAAATGTTTCACGCTCGTGTGGAAAGCCGAGACAAAGTAATCGTCGAATTGGCCAGCGCCGGGGGACAATGACTTGAATTCAGGATATAAACAGTTGGGCGTATTCCTTCTTTTGTTCGCAATCCTCCCGTTTGCGCAGGGAAAAGACAAGAAGAAGAAACCGCCCGAGCCATCCGCGCTCGACAAATACATCGAGGAAGCAACGAGTCACGAACCGGTGGTGCCCCTTCAGCCGTCGGCCGGTTCGCTGTGGACACCCGCATCCCGGTTCACCGACCTCGGCAGCGATCTTCGCGCGATTCAGGTGAACGATCTGGTCACCCTCGTAGTTTCCGAACAGGCCTCGGCTGTCGCGACGGGAGATGTGACCACGTCGCGTAAATCGTCCGTCGCCTCCTCCATCACTTCGCTTCTCGGGATAAAGAGCGCGACCGGGGCACTGGCCAACCTTGCCAATTCCAGTAACGATACCGAACTGGCTGGATCGGGCACGACAGGCCGCACAACTTCGTTGAGCACGACCCTCAGCGCGCGCGTGACTCATGTACTACCAAACGGCTATCTGGTTCTCGAAGGTTCGAAAGACGTACAAGTCAATTCCGAACATCAGAAAGTTACAGTGCGCGGAATTATTCGCACCGCCGACCTGAGCCCGGCGAACATCATCAGCTCAAATCAACTGGCGCAGCTTGAAATCCGGATCGATGGCAAAGGCGTCGTCAACGACGCGATCCACAGACCGAATTTTGTATATCGCCTGTTACTGGGCCTTCTACCGTTTTGAGAAAAAGAACGATTTTGAATTGAAAATATGAAGCAGTCAATCGGTGTGTTCATCCTGCTTTTCAGCCTCGCCTTACCGGGCGCCCAGGCGGCAACACGTTTGAAGGAATTGATCTCCATCGAAGGCGTTCGCGACAACCAGTTGATGGGTTACGGTCTTGTGGTCGGTCTGCGAGGCACGGGCGACCGTACCCAGACGTTGTTCTCGGCGCAAAGTCTCACCAACCTCCTCGAGCGCATGGGGCTTACAGTCTCGGCAACCGCCATCCAGGTAAAAAACACGGCAGCCGTTATGGTTACGGCGGATCTCCCCCCTTACGCGCAACCTGGATCCCGGATCGACGCTACCGTCGCCGCGATCGGCGATGCCCCCAGCCTGCAGGGCGGGATCCTTCTCATGACCGGGCTCAAAGGGGTGGATGGACAGCTCTATTCGGTCGCGCAGGGGCCTCTTGTAATCGGCGGCTTCGTGGCTGGCGCCGCGGGCAATAGTCAGGTGGTCAATCATCCTACCGTGGGCCGAATGCCAAACGGCGCAATTGTTGAGCGCCCGGCTCCATCGGTTCCGCTGGGAAACCAGTTGCATTTGCAATTGCAGCAGTCGGATTTCGCCACCTCTGCACTCATCGCGGCTGCTCTCAACAAGCAGTTTGGAGAGATTGCTCACGCCGACAACTCGGCCCTGGTTACGGTAACGGTCCCCGAGGCGTATCGCAAGGAGCCCACTGGATTTGTCGCGGAACTGGAGAAGTTGACCGTTGACACCGATCGGGAAGGCAAGATCGTGGTAAATGAGCGCACGGGCACCATCATTATGGGCAAGCAGGTCCATATCGCTCCCGTTGCAATCATGCAGGGCAATCTGACCGTGGAGATTCAAACCACGATCGAGGTATCGCAGCCTAATGCACTGAGCAGCGGCGGCACCACACAGGTAGTTCCGCAGGTCAACGTAGGTGTGAAGCAGGACGCCGCGCGAAACCTGGTCCTCAAAGACGGCGCGACTGTTGAGGAACTGGTGCAGGCGCTGACATCGATCGGATCTACGCCGCGCGATATTATCTCCATCCTGCAAAACCTGAAAAGTGCGGGGGCTCTCGAAGCGGAACTGGAAGTCATTTAGGAAGAACACATGATCGACAAACTGACAGGCGTGCCGGCAAGCGCCCAGGACCCGGCAACAACTCCGAAAGACGATCCGGTAAAAGTCAAAAATGCGGCCACGCAGTTCGAGGCACTGCTGATCGGGCAGATGATGAAGTCGATGCGGGACAGCGAAGGAGGTTGGTTGGGAACCGGCGAAGACGATTCGTCCTCATCGGCCATGGAATTTGCGCAGGAGAGCTTTGCTCAGGCGATGGCTGCAAATGGTGGGCTGGGACTTGCCTCGATGGTGTCGAAGGGCTTGTCGAAAGCCTCAGTATCCTAAGCGCTCCAGCTATGCGCCGTATGTGTATCGAGGGATTCCGTCACAGGAAGAACTCCCCACGCAGCAGGGGGAATCTCTCCGTCCCGCGCAGGTGCGGGAAAAGCGTCGGCCTCGGGGCGAATCGCAGTCCAGGCTTCGCCGACGGTCTTCAAAAGACGCTCCACCTCGACAAGTGGCCCTGCCTCCTGGCTGCTGTTGGCCGCCAGCAGCCGCTCCCGGATGTATTGATAAAGTCGCGCCAGATTCCCGGCAACCTCTCCCCCGGCACCGTGGTTCAGCGAGCTTTCCAGTTCGCCTATGATCGCAATCGCTTTGGAAATCGCCTTGGAACGGGATGCAATATCTCTTCTTTCGATGCTGTCCCGCGCAACCTGGACGGACAAGATCGCGTGCTCATAAAGAATACAAATCAACTCGACGGGATCTGCCGACAAAATGCGACTTTCCAGATATGCGGCCTTCCACTTCACTCGGTTTGTTCTCCTTTTGGTTTTGCGGCATTTATTTGCGACATCATCTTGAGAATGTCTTCAGGCGGAAGCTGGTCGAGCAGAGTCCCGGTCGCACGATCGCGCACGATAATCACGAACTTGTGCGTCTGGGGGTCCCGGGCTACCGAAAACTCCCGGTCCGTATCACTGACGCTGTTGAGAAAACGCACAGCAACGGCCGCTTTCTGGAGGGTTTCGTCTCTGGACTGGCTTGCAGGCGCTGATCCCGTTGTCAGGGCAAGGCCGTTGATTGGGCTTACATTCATTGCAAAAAACCCTCTTGAGGCGCTTCCGTCTCCTGCGTTATCTCGTTTCTCACAAACCACATCGGCTGTTTACACGAACGTTCGAATGATTTTTTTATACCGGTATTTCTCATGAGGATAAAGCAAATTCGGCTTATTGTTCTGGGGGGCCTAAGCGCCATCCCCGTCACGGCGGCGGCGCAGCAGCCTGCGCACGGGACCGACGCCGCTATGAGCGTACGGCAGAGAATGGAGATCTCGATCTCTCGCCAGGCGGCCGCAGCGCACGCAATGGAAAGTTCCATCGAGCGCCAGAAAGCAGCCATCCAGCGCCGGGAGGGAGGGCGCACTGAAGGGTTCTTCGATATGCCCGGACCAGTGGGGCTCGCTGGCGGGCCTCCGCCGGTCTGCGATCCTCTGCCGGCGCCGGAGATCGAATCGCTTGTCCAGGCCGCATCCGACCGCGAGGGCGTTGATGCAGACCTGATTCGGGACGTCATGAAGGAGGAATCCGCGTTCAAGCCCTGCGCCGTGTCTCCAAAAGGAGCGATGGGGCTCATGCAGTTGATGCCTATGACGGCCGGCGATCTGGGAGTCTCGAATCCCTTCGATCCGGAGGAGAATGTAACCGCCGGAACACAGTTTCTCAAGCGCTTGATGCTGCGTTATGGCGGCGACCTCGCACTGACGCTCGGAGCATATAATGCGGGCCCGTCACGAGTGGAGCGCTCCCTCGGGGCGTCCAAAATAGCGGTGCCGGAAATCCCCGAGACCGTCGACTACGTTCGCGACATCTTGTCTCTCTTCTTAGGCCAGAAACGATTGCTTTCTCCGGCTCTGTTGAAGTCAGCCTCAGAACCGCAGCAGGAAGAAGAGGTGGGTAACTGATCGCTCATGCCTGTCGAAGCGTTAAGCCTCTGCATGATTGTGAAGAACGAGGAGCGTGTTCTTTCGCGATGTCTCGATTCAGTAACCGGGCTCGCCGCCGAGATCATAATCGTTGACACGGGATCGATGGACGCGACGCCCAACATCGCGGTTAATTACGGCGCGAAGGTATCGGCATTCGATTTCGCCGTCGTCGATTTCGCCGCCGCCCGCAATCACGCCCTGTCGCGCGCTCATGGCAGATGGATCCTGGTGCTCGACGCCGATGAGATCCTGGACCCCGCAAGCGCGCCTTTGATTCGGGAACTCATCGCTGCAGACGAGAATGCGGGATATTACGTTCAGCGCGTCAACCGCCAAACGAATTCCGAGCGCGCAACCACGGATTACGTCATTCGCCTGTTTCCCAATCGATCGGCATATCGTTACAGGGGTCGCGTTCATGAAACGATCGACGCATCGATTCTTGGTGAAGGAGGCCGGCTTCTTCGTACCGGCATTCGTATCGACCATGATTTCGCGCTCGACCCTGAAGCGCGGCGGCGCAGAAATCTTTGGTATATCGGGATTCTGAATGAAGAGATCACCGCCGATCCGGGTGACTATTCGCGGCTCAAGTTTCTCGCGGCCGAATATCATCAGCTCGGAATGTTCGATAAAGCGGCCGAGATCGCGGAGCGCATAGCCAGCGTGACACCACTGGATGCGGAAGCGCATTTGCATGCCGGCCTTTACCATCTGCTTTACAAGGTGGACCATGAGCGGGCTCGCGCCGATTTCACCAGGGCGCTCAGCCTTCGCCCGAGGTATGCCGAAGCTGAATCGTTCCTGCAGCTTCTGGCGAAGCACCAAAGCGAATCGTCTGCCTGGTAGTTCCGCCGCTACTATTGACTAGACGAGCTCGATGCCTCCCGTCAACAGTACCGACTCCACCCTGGATCCAGCCGATTGGCCTGAGTTTCGACGCCAGGCCCACAGGATGCTGGACGACATTCTGGGCTATATCGAAAACATTCGCGAGCGCCCTGTCTGGCAACCCATTCCGCAGGATGTTCGCCAGCGTTTCCGTAGCGATCTTCCGGCCGAACCATCGGCTCTGGCTGCCGTTCACGAAGAATTCACGCGCTACATTCTGCCGTTCGCCGCGGGAAACGTGCATCCCGGATTCATGGGATGGGTCCACGGGGCCGGCACGCCTGTAGGCGTTGTGGCTGAGATGCTCGCCGCCGGGCTGAATGCCAATCTGGGGGGGCGCGACCACATTCCGATTGAGGTGGAACGGCAAGTCGGCGGCTGGATGCGGAACCTTTTTGGTTTCCCGGAGAGCGCCACGGGGCTCTTCGTGACCGGCGCCTCCATGGCAAACCTCATCGGCGTTCTCGTCGCGCGGGATACGGAGTTGGGCTTTGAGACACGCTGCGCGGGTGTTGCAGCCGGTGGAAAGCAACTCGCGGCCTACGCTTCGACGGCCATTCATGGCTGCATCGGGAGGGCGCTGGATATCGCCGGTATCGGGAGCGATGCGTTACGCCGAATCGACGCGGATGGCCACTATCGCATTGACCTCGGCGCTTTGCGCGCGGCAATCGATGCGGACCGTCAGGCCGGTTTTACACCCTTCCTTCTGGTAGGCACCGCGGGAACCGTAGACACCGGTGCCATCGACGATCTGGATGCGCTGGCCGATCTCGCCCGCGCCGAGGGCTTATGGTTTCACGTGGACGGTGCTTGCGGCGCCTTGGCCATGCTCGCGCCAACCTTGGCCCCGCGCCTGAAGGGCATCGAGCGCGCCGATTCTCTGGCCTTCGACTTTCACAAGTGGGGGCAAGTGCCTTACGATGCCGGCTTTGTGCTGGTGCGCGATGGCGTATTGCATCGGCAGACGTTCGCCACCGCAGCTCCTTACTTGAGGCGGGAAGCCCAGGGACTGGCCGCCGGTCCGCCTTGGCCATGCGATTTCGGGCCCGATCTTTCACGCGGTTTTCGCGCGCTCAAGACCTGGTTCACGTTCAAGGTTTATGGCGCAGAGGCATTGGGAGCTTCGATCGAGCGCACCTGCAATCTGGCGCGCTATCTGGAAAACCGTATCGCTCAAACTCCCGAACTGGAACTGGCGGCTCCGGTTGAGTTGAACATTGTTTGCTTCCGTTACAAGACGGAGGAGGGTGACCGCGTCAATGCGCGAATCGCCATTGAGTTGCAGGAGTCCGGTGTGGCCGCGCCTTCCACCACTGTTATCGGAGGGAGGCTTGCCATTCGAGCGGCTATTGTGAATCACCGTACCGGGACGCCGGACCTGGATGCGCTGGTGGAGCGGACCGTAGCGCTGGGCCGGTCTCTGCTGGATCGCGCCGCACGCAGCTCCCTGGCCGCGAAGCTGGTGGATACCGCCGCCACCGATTGGCCGCCGCGCCTCGCGCGCGAAGCTGCCTTACGCCTTATCGAAGAGCGCATTGCAGCCGAGCCTGAAGCCGTGGATCTGCGGTTCGAGCGCGCCGGCCTGCTCACCGAACTCGGACGCACACTTGAGGCGCGAGATGCATACCTGGACGTATTGGCACGCGCGCCTTCCGACCGCCTGGCGCTCAACAACCTCGGTACGCTGTTGCATGGCACGGGCTATCGAACGGCGGCACGAACAGCTTACACCGAAGCCGCGGCGCGGCATCCCCACGATGCCATGAGTCACGTCAACCTTGCTAATGTTCTCTACGAGAATGGCGAGTTCGAGGCTGCGCGGGAGCACTACGAAACCGCTCTGCGCTGCGTGCCGGACTACGCGGAAGCGCATCAGGGGTTGTCGTACGTGCTGGCAGAGACGGGAGACGTCGAGCTTTCGGCGTGGCACCGCCGTAAGGGTTTCGAACACCGTGCAGTGCAGACCTTACCGTATCGAGGCGAGGGAACCCCGGTGTCGGTGCTGTTGCTGATGTCGGCGGTCGGCGGTAACATCCCCACGCGCAATTTTCTGGATGACCGTGCTTTCGAGACCACCGTAGTGGTGCCTGAGTTCTACGATTTCAACCAGCCGCTGCCTCGCCATCAACTGATATTCAACGCGATCGGCGACGCAGACCTGGCCGGTGACTCGCTCGCGGCCGCCCAATCGGTAGCGGCCGTCAGTGGCGCACCCGTGCTCAACGCGCCCCTGGCGGTGATGGCCACGGGGCGGGCCGATAACGCCCAGCGGCTTTCGCGCCTGCCCGGGGTGGTCGCACCGGTCACGGTCACGTTGTCGCGCGAACTATTGAGTTTGCCGGACGCCGCAGGCGCTCTGGCACGCCACAGTTTGAAGTTTCCGCTGCTGCTCCGCTCGCCGGGCTTCCACACTGGCCGCCATTTTGTGCGGGTGGATAGGCCCGGCGCGCTGGAGAAAGCCGTGGCTGAGTTGCCCGGCGCCGAGTTGACCGCCATTGAGTATCTCGATTCCCGCGGAGAGGACGGTAAAGTCCGGAAATACCGCGTGATGATGATCGATGGCCGTCTGTATCCCTTGCACCTGGCGATTTCAAGCCATTGGAAGATCCATTACTTCACGGCCGAAATGGCCGATTCCCCCGAACACCGCGCTGAAGATGCGGAGTTTCTCGAGAACATGCCCAGCGTGCTGGGGCCGCGCGCGATGGCCGCGCTGAATGAGATTCAAAGGGCGCTCGGACTCGACTATGCAGGGATCGATTTCGGCTTGAGCCCCGCTGGCGATCTGCATCTGTTCGAAGCCAATGCCACTATGGTGGTCAACGCCCCCGAGCCAGACTTGCGATGGGCGTACCGGCGTCCGGCGGTAGAACGGATTTTCGCAGCCGTTCGCCGCATGCTGGCGGAGAAGGCGAGTCACTGAGCAAGGCGATGGCGCTTGCCGCCCTTACTTCGCTCTCCTCGCAAGGTCCGTATAGACCAGGGTCACAAACCGATCGGGTGTAATGGCGCCGCCCATACGCCCCTGATCGAAATCCGCCGTGGGCTTCGATGCCTCCACCTCCGGGAATATTCAAATTCGTAACGATCACAGGCGACGCATAGAACGGGGCATCCGCGACAGGCATCCGCGGTTCTCGAAAACAGCTTGCCAAATTGCGCTACATTGACATTGGCTTGATTCAGAATTTGTTCCTGGATGTTACTGCTCGTGCGACTCAGGTCGTATTGAGCCGTCAGTACATCTACCTGTCCATTCAGCGCACAGGCTACAGGAACGAGGACGAAAGGAGTGGTTCCGAGTGCGAATTGAGGCTTCCCTGCTCTGCAGCGCGGCCGAAAAGACGGCTGAATCTGCAAGTTTCCTCCGAGTGGAATCGCGAGGTCATGCCTGGTAATCTGACACTCTTGAATTTCCATTTTGGGGTCCCGAGTTAGCCATTGTAACGCGGGTTCCACCGGGACTATCGGCTGGGTAGTGCGCTAAATATGTGCGCCTGGGGATTTGCTATTGCCTGGAGGCTCCCCTGGACCTGACGAAATGAGCGGCGCTATTTCCGGTCGGGCAGCGCAAACACGTACAATGCGTTCCCGTACGAAGGATAGTGAACATCGGGGTCGAGAATCGACGGTACATTTCGCGGGCTGCCCCCACCCAATCCCGTTGAGACTGCGACGAATTGTTTTCCGGCAATGCTGAATGTCAGCGGAAAACCCTGTACGGACGTTCCGAGGCGCGTCTCCCAGAGCGCTTTTCCCGTCTTGACGTCGATGGCGCGAAAAGTGCGGTCCATGTCGCCCACAAACGCCACCCCGCCCGCGGTCGACACGATGGAAGTCATGAATGGCGAATGTTGTTCCACCTTCCACAGCTCCTTCAGCGTTCTCACGTCGTAAGCCGCCAGCTTGCCGACATTGCCGTTCGACCCCGGCGATTCATAGAACCGCCGCGCGGCACCGCCGGCGCTGCCACCGCCCTGCACCAGATCGATCTTCTGCGCATTCATTTCCTGACAGCTTTGGGAGACCGGAATAATCAACTCATTCGTCCCCGGGTGATAGCTCATCGCGTGCCAGTTGTGGCCGCCTTCGGATGTCGGGCAGCTCTGAATCCATTGACCGACCTGCTGCTCGACAATATCGTTCCGGTAATGCGGCTCCCCCGTTTGAGGGTCGAACGAGTCATAGACATTCTGAAAGACCGTTTCCTTATGGCCCAGGTATTTCCCGGTCTTGCGGTCGTTCTTCCAGAGAATGCCGGCCTTACCCGCGCTGAAAACAAGCTTCTGGCCGTTATCGTCAACCAGCACACGCTCGAAGACCTCGTCCAGATCGAGCGATTCGCCAGGCGCGTGCGAGTAGTACCAGGCCAGTTTCCCCGTGTCGACATCGAGCGCCACGGTCGAGTTCGCGTAGAGAGTCGCGCCGTTACCCGATTGCCGGCTGGCCCGCATCCACGGTTTCGATTGCGCCACCCCCCAGTACGTCAGATTCAGATCGGGATCGACACTGCCCGTGATCCAGGTATCGCCGCCGGCGCGGAACAGGCTCGGCAGCTTGCCCCAGGAGTCGCCGCCCGGCTCGCCTTCCCTGGCAACCGTGTAAAACTTCCAGAGCAGTTTCCCGGTTTGGGCGTCGTAGGCGCTGATAAAGCACTTCTCGTCGCGGTACTGATCGCATAGCGATCCCCCCAGCCCCTGAATGAGCTTGCCCTTGACGATGATCGGGCCGCTGCTGGTGCTATAGGTGCCATTGCCGCGGTCCCCGATCACTGTATCCCATACGTTCTTTCCGGTACGAGCGTCGAGTGCGTAAATATGCGCCTCGCCGGTCGTGACGTAAACCTTGTCGTCGTATAAAGCGATACCGCGTTGCGAACTTCCGGTTGCGGACTGCCCGATACGGTTCTCCCAGATCAGCTCGCCTGTTTTCGCATCCAGCGCCTGCACGATATTGCCTGGATTGTTGACGAACATCACACCGCTGTGCACGAGCGGAGCAGGCTGATTGGTTCCCTCGTTCATAGCCCAGACCCAGCGCAGTTGCAGGTCCTTCACGTTCTGGGTCGTAATCTGATTCAACGTGCTGTAATTGTTGGCGCGATAATCGTGTCGGATCATCAGCCAGTCGTTCGGATCGGGATTCCGCATCATTGCGTCCGTCAACGGTACATAGTTCGTGACTTGTCCAGCGACCGTCAGACCTCTGCGGGCTGGGGGAGCCGGAGGATCCGCGCGTCCGCCCAACGGTTGCGATTGGTCACCGGCCGCGACGCCGGCTCCACGTCCTCCGCGGCCACCAGGCGCGGCTTGTGCGCGCAGTTGTCCCGTGGCTATCGAGCGGATGCCAACAGTGGTCCTGGATGCCAGCGGTTGGGTGCCGGGCCGCGCGCCGTTTGAATCCAGGATGAACGCGGCGATGTTGAGATACGTCGCTTCACCCAGGCCGCCCGCATTGCCCGGCGGCATTGCGCCTTGCATGAAGCCGACCAGATCGCTCGTGGTGCGTCCTCCCCAACTGCCCATGAAGAGGCTGCCCGCGAGTTGCGACGCATCGTTGCGGCCGCTGAGATCGCCGCCATGGCACCCGGCGCAATTCGTCTGATATGCCGCGCGCCCCGCGTCCGCCTGCGCCGCCGTGTAAGGTCCAGTGGCGGTGGGTAGCTGGCCCGTGAGGACACCGGTGAGCAGCACTGTAACGCCTGCGAAGATCACAATCAAATATTTCTTATTGGGCATGGATTCCAGTCTCCTGGCGCAAGAACCAGCCCCACAGGACGCCGTCCGGGGACTTCTCATTGTGGATTTCGACATAGAGCCCGCCGTGATGCAGGCTTGTAATTTGCTGGGCCGTCAGTTCGATCGATCCCGCGATCGTGCCGCTGGTCGCCTTTGGAAGGCTGAGATCCGCGATGGCGGGTCCGCGGACGCCGGCGGCCACTGCGCTGTGCAGGTTCGCCGTTGTGGCGGCCGTCTTGAGTCCTTCGAACGAGCCGGTGATTGCGAGCTTCGATCCGTCGAGAACAGCCGTCACTGAACCCGAGCCGGCCAGATCGGCGCGCGTCCTGACATCGGCCGGTGCCGCGGAGAGCCGTGCCTTGAATGATTCTCTGGTTTGCGCCGCCAGCGAAAGCGCAATCGCCGCGATCGCGGCATATCGCTTCAATGTCATAGTCGATCCCTCAGCAAAAATCAAGGCGCAGGCTAAAAGCCCACGCTATAAAGGCATTCAAGATTCTATATGCATTCAGGCCATAGGTGCGTCGGTGGTGCAAACGTCAAGAGGTGATATTGGCAGGCCATGCTCACGAACCGGTCGGCGCTCGTCCCCGCGCCGGCAGGCAACAGTCCCCCTGGAACCTTCGCGTCATACGGAGCCGTCACTTTCGCGGCCAGGACTTCGTGCTCGCTCTTGCCCTCGCCGATCATCTGCTGCACCTTAGCCTGTACGCCGAGGATCATGTCGCGGTAGGGAACGATGTCCGATCGGTTGATGATGGTGCCGTGGCCGGGAATGAGCCTCGTGTTCGGACCGGCAAGCTTCATCGTGGCGTCGAGCGCTTCCAGTGCACCCTTCAACGTACCGCCGTTGTTGGTGTCTATGAAGGGATACCCGTAATTGCGATAGAAGTCGCCGATCATGATCACGTCCGCATTCTCAAACCGGATCATCGTATCGCCTCCGGTATGGGCTGCCCGAACCGGGATCAGGTCGACGATTTCGCCGTTCAGCCGAAGTTTCACCGGATCGCCCATACCGTAAGTCACGACAGGAAGCCGGGCCGGATCCGCTGCCGACGGTGCCTGTGCACGTAACATTTCCTCACGTAGTTCTTCCCGCGCAAACAGCAATGCGCCCATCCTGGCGAAGTTCGCATTTCCAGCCGTGTGGTCGCCATGCACGTGGGTGTTGACCAGAAAACGAATAGGCTCGGAGCTGATTTTCCGGATCGCCGCCACGACCTTGTCCGTGATTTGTGCGTACTGGGCATCGACCATGAAGATGCCATCCGGGCCGGCGAGCACACCGATCCTGCCGCCGGCCGCGTCCTGATGGGCGGGATCGGCTCCAGCCGAACCGGCGAGCATGTACAGGTTCGGGGCGATTTTCTCCGTCAGGATTTCGATCCTGGCGTAGTCTATTCCCTGCGCCCAGGCACTCAAAGTCACGGAGATTGTGGCCACTGCCACAAGCGAAAATTGCCCTGCGAATCTCATCGGTCCCGCTCCTCTACCTTCTACTTCTTCAGCGTCGATTCCACCGCCGATACCAGTTCCTTCGACTGCGGCTCAACGGCAGGCTCGAATCGTTGGATCACCTTGCCGTCGCGATCCACCAGAAACTTCGTAAAGTTCCACTGAATCTCGCCGCCCGTCTTTGGGTTCGCCGACTTATCGGTCAGGAACTGGTAAAGCGGTGCCTTATCGCCACCCTTGACGGAGATTTTCGAAAACATCGGAAACGTCACGCCATACTTCGATCTGCAGAATGCGCCGATCTCCTCATTCGTGCCTGGCTCCTGCCCGCCGAAATTGTTCGCCGGAAAGCCGGCAATCACGAAGCCCTGGTCCTTGTACTTTGTGTAGAGTGCCTGAAGACCCTCATATTGGGGCGTGTATCCGCACTGGCTGGCTACGTTCACGACCAGCACAACCTTACCTTTGAAACCAGCGAGCGGAGTGAGCGTGCCGTTGAGTGCCGGTATCGTAAAGTCGTACAGGCTCGATGCCGCGAACGCCGTGGCGGAGAGAAACAGAAGGGCCGCGAGAAGGCTTTTCATGTCGCAAATCTTATAATACTTTTCCGTTCTGCGGAATCCCTCGTTGTGGCTGACGCGTAGCGGCGGTCGTGGGTGAAGTCACAAAATTAAAAATCTTTCGGTGTCCTGTTATCAGTGTCTTGCGCAACCCGGCGCCCGGCGCTTCCACTTGCTCGTGTTCTACTGCAACCGGGAAGGCGCTGCACGCCGCGGCGCTTTCTGACAGTTATCTCCCTGCGCAGGGGACGTCGCATTACGGCGGTACTGGACTTCCGGCAGGGCGCACTCCCCGAGATGCGCCGGCCGGAAGACCTTCGGATCGATTCGGTAACATCCGCGTCCAGCACACGCGGGTACCAGAGAACCAACGCATCGAGCGCGTTAAGTACAAGGCCTCGCCATCCAGCGTGCCCAATGCTTTCGCTTTGATGTGGTTCAAGCCGGCTGGTGGCAGGAACGCACGGCGATAAGTCCGCGAAGCCCCTGCCACCCGCGACGAAAAAAGGAAGCGCCGAAGTGTTTTTCCGGAGACGCGACTTCAAGTCGCGTTTCCCCGAGCCGAACGAAAAAAATTGGGTTCGTTTTTTCGAATACCAGGTCGACTGGGAAAAATGGGTTCGTCTTTGCGAATAGCGAAGTCAAGGCAGCGCCGATGACGGTCGGCGAAACCGAACGAATATCGGCAGCGGCCTTGAACGTGGGAGCCGAGCCTGCTGGCGGCTACCTCCCGGTAATTGTGAAGGGCCGTAGCTCCAATACTGCGGCTCCATCTTTCCGCGGATCGGAGGCACCGGAATTGATCCCCCTGGAGAAGTCACGCTCCACTGCCTGACCTGAGCCCATTCTGGTCGAAGAAAAGTCACCGCGCATGACGATTTGATGCCCGAGTGCGGTCAATTCGTTCCTGGTTGCCTCGGGAATCCGGGCCTCGACGTTCACGTCGCAACCGGGAAAGGTCTCCTTCGAGAACCTGGCGGCGTCAAGCGCGCCCTGCACGTTCATCCCGTAATCGACAATGTTCGAGACAAACTGCGCGTGCGCCTGCGCCTGATTCCAGCCGCCCATTATGCCGAAAGCGATTCGCACATCACCCTTTTCCATGAAGGCCGGGATGATCGTGTGGACCGGCCGCTTGCGACCGGCGAGAACGTCGGGGTGGGTTTTGTCGAGCGTGAACAGCCCGCCGCGATTTTGCAGCGCGAAACCGGCTCCGCCGACAGCGAGGCCCGAACCGAAGCCGACCGACGCAAAATTACTCTGGATCAACGAGACCATATTGCCTTCCCGATCGACAACCGAAAGGTAGGTTGTGCCGTTGTCAGTGCCCGGCGGCACTCCGGCGCCGACGCTGCAATTCGCCTTATGGGGATCGATCAGCTTCGCGCGCGCCGCCGCGTATTCTTTGGAAATGATGCCGGTCACGGGGATCTTGGCGAATTTTGGATCGGCGTCGTAACGGATCATGTCGGCGTAGGCGATCTTCTTCGCCTCGATCATGGTGTGGAGGGCGCGCACCGAATTGTGACCGAACCGCGCGAGAGGAAAGCCTTCCATAATGTTCAACATTTCGAGCGCCGCAATGCCCTGCCCGTTTGGCGGCAATTCATGAACGGTCCAGCCGCGATACGTGGTCGAAATGGGATCGACCCATTCACTCTGATATTCGGCCAGATCGTCAGCCGCCATCGTCCCGCCGTGCGAGGATGAGGTCGCGACAATGCGCCGCGCGACCTCGCCTCGATAGAATCCGTCCCTGCCGTGCGCGGCGATGGAACGGTAGGTCCCTGCGAGATCGTGATTGCGGAAGATCTCGCCGGCGGCGGGGACATGGCCGTTGATGAGGTAGGTTTTCGCTGTTGGTTCGTCGGCTTTGAGAGTTTTCTCGCTGTCGCGCCAGTAAACACTGACGACTTCTCCTACCGGGAAACCTTCTTCCGCATTGGCAATGGCTGGTGCAAGCACCTCAGCGAAGCTCTTGCGCCCGAACCGCTTCAGCAGTTTGTCCCAGCCATCGACAGCGCCCGGCACCGTCACCGACTGAATGCCCGATTGGGGCATTGAGGTGAGGCCTTTGGCGAGTAAGTAGTCCGCGGTCAAAGCCTTCGGCGCCCAGCCTGAAGCATTGAGGCCGTAGAGTTTTCCGGTCTTTGCTTCATAGACGATCGCGAAGAGATCGCCGCCGACGCCGTCATTCATCGGCGCGACCAGCCCCATCATCGCGTTCGTGGCCACAGCAGCATCGACGGCGTTTCCGCCGCCTTCGAGAATCCTCGCGCCAACCTCGGACGCGAGCACGCTCTCGCTCGCCACGATGCCGGACGCCGACATAACCATCGAGCGCGATTGGGACCGATCCTGCGCCCAGGCGGTCGGGAAGGCTGCGAACACGCATGCCCATACGACGAACATCGGTAGTTGTTTCAGCATGATATTGCTCCCAATTCTATACTTTCCATGTTCAGGCTGGAAGGAGCCCCTTTGCCGCATACGAACCGCTTTACCGGGCTCGCTATTTGCCGGGCCCGCTGATAGTATGATGCTGAAAAGTATTCCCGACCGGGAAACTAAAGGAGCTTTGCGATCCATGGTCCATGCGAACTTGTTGCGTTTTACGATAGCTGCGGCGCTGGCCGCGGCTTCCTCCATGGCGGCAGCGCAGTCGCTCGACTTCGAAGTCTACAGAACGCGCGTTGAGCCGATCTTCTCCAAACAGCGCGCAGGGCACGCCCGCTGCGTGGTTTGCCACTCGGAATCGAACAATTCGTTTAAGCTTCAGGCGTGGGGCTCGAAGACCAAAGCTTTCACGGAGGCACAATCGCGCCTGAACTTTCAAATGATTTTAGAACTGGTCACGCCAGGGAATCCGGAAGGCAGCCTCCTGCTGCTTCATCCGCTGGCGAAGGAAGCGGGCGGGGACGAGTTCCACAGCGGCGGCCGCCAGTTCGAGTCAAAGAACGATCCCGACTGGCAAACGATCGCCGCCTGGATCCGCAGCACGAAGTAATCGGACTCGCGCGAGCGAGTGGACTACGGGAGCACTGCAGTAATGTTCCGCTTCGGGACCTGACCCACGGCGATTTTTGCGACTTCGCGTTTGGCCAGCAGGTCCACCACCGAGACATAGTCGGACGCGGCGCAGGCCACATAGGCCATCTTGCCGTCCGGCGTGAGCGTCACCCAGTCCGGGGACTTGCCGACTTCCACGCTACCTTGCAGCTTCAGATCCGGGAGGGAATACAGATAGATCGAACTGTTCAGCCGGCTGTTGACGACGAGCGTCTTTTGATCGGGCGTGACCGCCATGCCGTGCGACTCGCTGCCGCCGAACATATACTTTGACTTGCCGGGAGGCAGGTCGGGCAGCGTGATCCGGTTGATTTCCTTGTGTGTCGCGAAATCCACGACGGCGAATCCATTGAAATCGGAGAGCTGAGCCAGTATCCATTTGGTCGATCCGTCAGGATTGGTGGTGAAGGCCATCGGGCGAATTCCCGCGGTCATCTGCAGAGACCATTCGGGCGTTTCAGTCTTCGCGGAGATCACCGTGATCGTTTTGGATGCAATTGAGCCGGAGACCACCCAATTGCCGTCCGGCGTCACATAGGTGTTGTGAACCGCGCCCTTGACGGGTATGCTCTTGACCCTCTCGAGGGACGCCGTGTCGATGACATCCACCGCACCGGGTGCCCTCGCAATAGAGACATAAACGCGCCGGCCATCCTTGCCGATCGCGATGTTGTTGGGGTGGCCGCTGAGGGGAATGCTGTTGGTCACCTTCAAGGATTTTGTGTCCACGACATCGAGCGTGCTTTGCGCTTCGTTACTGATGTAATAACGGCTTCCATCGGGAGCCGCGGCGGCGCCGTGGTTCACTTCTATGCCTTTGATAACACCCACCACCTTGTTTGTCGCGGGGTCAATGACGGAGACGTTGTCTCCCGCGCTATTCGTCTGGATAATGCGAACGTTGGACGCTGCCAGCGGGAGAGCAAGCAGCAGGGCGAGGAACCATCTCATGGCGGATAAGCCTCCTTCAATCAACGCGCCCAGCTTATTAGGCGGGCAACGCAAAGTCAAGTTGAACCACGCGCTTTCCATACTCGGCCATGCCGGGTTTTGGGCGTCTCAGGGTCATCCAAGCCGTTGCGCCAGGATCGGTTGTGATTTTCTCGCAATTGCTCGTGGCACAATTCCACGCGCCGGTGTTACGATTCTGTCCATCGGGTCTGTATCCCGCAAGCCGCGCTGGAAGGAAACTGCGATGACCTCTAAAAACACAGGGTGGGATACGGCCTACGAATGGAAAGCAGTAACGCTGCTGGGCCTCGGTTTTGGGCTGGTGGGTCTGGACCGATGGATCATTGCGCCGCTGTTTCCCTTCATGATGAAAGACCTCGCCCTCGGCTACCAGGAGTTGGGGAACATTGCGGGCGTGCTGGGGCTCTCGTGGGGATTCTTTGCGATTATCTCAGGCGGGTTTTCGGATAGGATCGGCCACCGGAAGATCCTGATTCCGGCGCTGGTGTTGTTCTCGCTGCTGTCGGGCGTATCGGGTTTCGCGACGGGGGCTTTGAGCCTGATTATGATCCGCGCGCTGATGGGGATTACGGAGGGTTCGTTTTGTCCCACAAGTTTCGCGGCCACCAATGAAGCTTCGGCACCCTCGCGGCGCGGCTTCAATCTGGGTCTGCAGCAGTGCGGGTTCGCGTTGTTCGGGCTGGGGTTTGCACCGATTGTTGCGACGCAACTGCTTCGCGTGGTGCCGTCATGGCGCTATGTGTTCATCGTGGCGGCGGTGCCGGGGCTGATTCTGGCGATCTTCCTCTATGCAGTGCTGCGGGAGCCGAGGCACCTGACGCACGAGGCGGCGACGACAGAGAAGCATCCCTACAGCAGGATCTTTCACAACCGGAATATTATGCTGGCGATGCTGGCGCTGTTCTGCGCGATGTGCGGCGTGTTCGTGCTGAGCGCCATGCTGCCGAACTATCTGGTGGATTACCTGAAGCTGAGCGGGGAGCAGATGGGGTTTGTAATGTCGGGGCTGGGGTTTGGTGGGTTCATCGGGCAGTTTGCGCTGCCCGGTTTGTCGGACCTTTTGGGTCGGCGGGCAGTGGCGGTGACGGGATTTGCCGGCACGGCGGCGTTGATCTGGGCATTGACGCAGACGGGGGCGAATCCGCCGCTGCTATTCGGGTTGCTGTTCCTGATTTCGCTGGGGTGCCTTGGGCTGGTGGCACTGATCACCGGGCCGATTGCGACGGAATCGGCGCCAGTGGGGCTGGTGTCGTCGGCGGTTGGAATGGTGGTGGGGGCGGGGGAGATCTTCGGCGGCGGAGTAGCGCCGTCGGTCGCCGGCTATATTGCACAGAACCACGGGATTCAGAACATCCTGAACCTTGCGTTGGGCGGGGTAGCGTGCGGGATTCTGGTCTGTCTGTTCCTGAAGGAGACGGCGCCGCGAAAGATTCACCAGGGGGGCCATTCAGGCGCGGAGAAAGCTCTGGCTCACCAGGCAAAGGGCTAGTTGTGTTTTGTGGTATTCAGCGATCTGCGAGCTATAGGAAATCGCTTTTCCCGATGTCATTCGCGGCTTACTTTTTGCGCAGGGCATCTGCCTGAATCGGCAGAGACGCTGTCCCGTGGCAGCAGAAACTAGAAAGTTGGATGGCTCGTGCCGATATGGCCGGGAAGATGGGATTGCACGTGGCTTACGGGAGCAATAACGAGAGCGACGAGAGAGATGAGAGCGTCGATCTGGACTGTTTGCTGCCCGAGGCGGTTTGCGCAGTCCCCCGACTGCGAAAATTGCCGCCCGGTCCGTCTCGGTCCCTCGGCGGATATTTGGACTACGAAGGATGGCCGGATCGTGAGCGTTTCATGGAGTTGGATCGTGCGCTCCAGCATGCAGCACAAGAGAGGCACAATAGCGGCGGCGGTCACGCCGATTTGGATGATCCACAAGCACTCCCTGCAGTCCGACAGCGCGGCGCAACGCTCGACGAAGGCAACCGATCCGATAGCAGACACTACGTGACGGCAGACTATCCGGAAAAGCGCGACAAATACCGGGCAGACCCGTCTTTTGTAGAAATCATCAGAAAACTGGAAGACCTGCCGCTTCGAAGGTTGTGAAGGCCGTTTGTCCCGAAACTGGCACTGTCCAACAAGAGCTGAAAATATTCGCTCGTGAAAGTGGACCGTTCTGCCGATATGGAGCCACGTGTCCGGAATGTTTTGCCCCACGAAAC
>JBEKTF010000141.1:0-14330 GCA_049516355.1 Bryobacteraceae bacterium
GTCAAACCGAAGGCCGCGGAAGTGTCAATACCGAAACGCGCCATGCCTTCGAGATTGGCTGGCTTTGCCAATGCGCGCATTTCGCGGACGATTTCTTTAACCGTGAGTGTCAAAAGGTTGGGTTGACTTTTTGGCCGTTTTTCAAATTCTGGTCCGCGGTTCCGTCAATGGCGTCGCCATCCTGCAGCCCCGTCAGCACCTCGACATGAAGTGCGTCGGAAGCGCCTGTCTTGATTGCCTGCCACTTGACGGTGTTGTCCTTCTGCAGGACAAAAACGCCGATGCCGCCGTCGCGCCGCACTGCCGCCTTCGGAATCGTCAGAGCGTTTTCCACCACTTGGGTGAGGATGAACGCATTTACGTTGGTACCGGGCACCAGTTCGCGCACCGGATTATCGACCGTACACAGCACTTCCCCGACTTGCCGGGTACCCAGCGTAATGACCTCGGTAGGGCGTTTTTCGACCATACCCAACCATTCCTTGCCAGGCAGCGCATCCCACGTAATCCGGACCTTCTCGGCTGCCATGACGCGCCCCAGTTCCGGCTCATCCACATAGACGCGCACGCGCACGGGGTTCAACCTGCCAATGCTCGCCACAGGATCCCCGGCGTTGAGAAAAGACCCGGCGCGGGCGGGTAAATCGTAGATCGTTCCCGCCATAGGGGACCGGATGATGTCCGCTTCCAGACGGCTCCGGGCGAGTTGTACGTTGGCTTCCGCTTCACGCACGCGCGCCTGGGCGCTGCCGAGATCCCCTTTGCCCACGAGGGCCGCGCGCCGCTGTTGCAGCGATTCCATCTGCACATCGAGGCTGCGCACGCTTTGCTTCGCCTGCTCCACTTCGAACTGGGTCGCGGCTTGTTTGGCGAGAAGACGCTCCAACGCTTCGAGGTTATGCTGCGCGGCATCGCGATCGGACTTCAGTTTGCTCAAACTGCCGTCGATTTCCGCGGCATCGGAACTTCTTCCGCCGCCCTGGAGCGTTTGCAGATCGGCGCGCGCCTGCGCTTCCCGCGCGATGGCGCCTTCCAGTTCCTGCTGCAGGCCAGGCTCGCTCAGCTGCGCCAGGACCTGGTCTTTAGGGACCGAATCGCCGTTACGCACGAGAACCTGTTTGACCAGGCCCGGCGACTCCACGCGCACATCGATATAGTCGGCCGGCTCTACTTTGCCATTCGTGGAGAGCACGTTCGAAAGAGTTTGGCGCGTGGTCTTCGTGAACAGAACCGTGGGGACGGCGGAGCGGCTTCTGAAGAATAAAACGGCCGGCACCGCTACGGCTATCAGCACGAGGACGAGAAGCGTTTTCTTCAACAGGCGGAACTCCGCGCGCAGTGATCGAAGAGAAGCTGCCATTCCAAAAGCTGAACTTCCCTTGCTAACTGCTCCTCTTTTGATCCGGACCGCTTTCGGGCCGATTCGCAAAACTGGATAAAGGCAAACGGGTCCCAGGTGAGTCCCGCGCAATAGCCGCGATCGGCCGCTTCCGCTCCCAGTTTCGGGAAGATCGGGTGAGCCCCCGCTCTCCGGAACCAGTAGGCCGAATTGCCTGGGTCCGGCTCCTGACGGTGCACGATGGCGTGCCAGAAATAGCCATCCGGATTTTCAACGGCGTCCGCGGCGGAATGCGCCTCGTCCCAACAGGAGAGGTAAAGATACAACCCGGCCCGCACCGCTTCCGGGGCGGGAAGCTGCTTCACCGCTTCGCGTGCTTCCGACGCAAAGGAACTGGCTCGTACCAGCGGCATCAGTCGTTGGCCTCCGCCTTCGAGCTCGAGAATGCGCGCGATTTCCGGGGCGTAGCGAGAAGTGCGAAACTCCACATCCTCTAACATAGTCGAAAGAGATGGTGGAGCATAAGACGGCGCTGGTTTTGTCCGCGGGGGGGATGTTCGGAGCATATCAGGCCGGAGCCTGGCGGGCGATCGCGGAACTTGCGCCCCCGGACATTGTAGTAGGGGCTTCGGTAGGGGCGTTGAACGGGTTGCCGATCGCGAGCGGATGCACACCCGATCATCTCATCGAACGATGGCTGGACCCTTCGGCCGGCGAGGCGCTCACATTGTTTCCGAACCATGGGTGGCGGAATGGATGGTTCGACCCCGCGCCGCTGCGCGCAACAGCGGAACAGCTGTGGAAGCAATACCGGCCTCGCATGCCGTTCGGCCTGGTGATGGTGCAACTCCAGGGACTCCATGCGCGCCTGGTGCAATTTCCGGATATCACGCCGGACCACTTGCAGGCGACCTGCTCGATCCCGTTGTTTCTACCCGCGGTCCGGATCGGCGGAAAACGCTATCTGGATGGTGGCCTGTTCGAGAAACTTCCGATCTGGGCGGCTCTCGAAATGGGCGCTACGCGGATTATTGCGATCGATTCGCTGCCGAATGTCGGCAAATGGTGGCTGCATCTGGGAATCAATATCGCCCATGCGTTCAAACCGGTGCGCCGCTATTCCGCGGACCTCGACCTCACCGTCATTTCGCCTTCCGGGATGCTCGGCGACGCCAACGATGCGGTTTTCTGGAAGCGCGAGAATGTTGAGCGCTGGATCGATATGGGGACGCGGGATGCGGCGCAGGCGTTGAGCAGCAGAGCGGCGCCTGCAAATTTAAGGTAACAGTTGGTGAGACCGCGCTTGCGGCGCGGGGTGCGTTAGGTCGCCTTTGAGCATTTCGATCGATGGCGGCTGCATGGCGAGAGCATTTCGGAGGAGATCGTGCAGAGTAAGACGCAGCCGGTGTTGGCAAAGGCAATCGAGATTACGCCCGACGCGCTGGTTCTCATCCTGGAAAGCGAGTCGGTGTCAATCCCATGGGAAAAGTGTTCCGAGCGGCTTGCCCGCGCATCCCCGACAGAGCGAGGTCGAGCGCTATTATCGCCTTCCGGTTATGGCATCCACTGGCCGCTGATTGACGAACACCTGGCGGTTGGACCTCTGCTGAAGCCAGCTGCTTGATGTGCGGCGGTTTTGGTTAGCGGCGTTTGGAAGCTCCGGCAGAAGCTAGCTCTGGAAGCGCCGTTTCCACCGCCATCGGCACGAGAGCGGTTTGACGACTTATCCGGCCATGTGAATAGCGGTCGGAACGGCGTTTATGAGGCAATCGGAATCAGCGCGCCAAGATCGCACACTGACGTAGAAACATATGCGCCGTTCGTCCGATGCGGCCCGAGACTATGACGCCACCGCTGTCACATGTTCCCGCCTTGCGCGCATTTGAATGCTGGCCCACTCTCCCTATCTGGTTTCGTGACGTGCCTTGTTCGAAAGAACTTTCCACAAGAAAAAAGCGGGATGGCGTTTCACTTCCTTTCGATAATCCAGAGCCGCAGATCCTATCGGCACAGCGGCTGCCGCCGCCGACAGAAGGCTGAAACCTTGATTCTGAACTGCGGCTGCCAGACAGACGAGGCTCCCGAGTGCGGAATATCCCAGCTTTTCGCGCACGCTTCGTATCTTTAGGCCAACGTCATGCAGTTGCACTTCCGTGAGCTCCCGAAGGGCTTCTGCGGCTTCCTTCTTCGCTATCAGCGGATCGGAGACCTCCCGCAGGGTAGAGAGTTTGTGATTGAGGGCGAAACGGAAATTATGAAAGGCCTCCCCTTCGTCTCTACGAATTTGCATTAACCGTTCGACATCGATGTCCTTGATAAATGGGAGGTCAAGGTTGAGGAACACGTTCGCAGTTCGCACTGGAGCGGATTTGTCGGGATTTATGGCTTTTCGGAGAGCATTGAACCGCAATTGAGACCGCGTGCTATACGCTATTTTGAGGGTGGCTGCCAATTCCGCAGCGCCGCACACGTCTCGGAAGAGTCGCCGCGCTGACTGGTTTATGGACTGTTGGACCCAAACGCGGAATTGTGGAAGATCGGGCGGAGTATCGGGCAGCGTAAGCCGCATAGTGAACTCATTTGTAGCGCCATCCTTCCGAGTAGCTTCTTCGATTTTACGAAGCACATATGCGTAGCCGCGGTCTTCCAAATCCCCTCTGAAACGAATATCGATACTTCGACTCGGCCTGAGTTTTTCCAAGAGCATGCGCCCTTTTCCCTGCGGAATCACGGTGGAAACACGGGCCGCTTCTTTGAAGAGCCGCAGAATCTCGGCAGGTAAGACATCCTCGAAATAGTTATCTGAGGCGTATATAGGGATTTCCTCAGGATCTTCGAGGGCGAGGCTACTGGGTACGAGCTTTACAAAGTCAGCCGCTATCATCGGCGTAAGCGCCTTCATGGTCCGCAATATCGTGCTGAGGTTCCCGAGATTTAGGTTCCCAACGGTTCCCGATTCAAAAAGCGTCCCACTCGCAAGGACTTTCGCGGATTCCGATCGTTTCCCAGTCAGAGGCAGCAGAGGATCTTGCAGAACGTACTGGTGAACGTACAGGGCTGCCTGCGTGAGATCCGGGAGACTGACGCGTTCTGGGGCGTAAATCGTGAGGTTAGAGCTCTCGCCGTCAACGTCGGCCATGAGCGCGGCTTGGTTGGTAATGCAGAATTCTCGGTAGCGATCCAGTTCTCGTTCGATCTCGGAGACGGGAATGCTTGCGAACTGCTGATCAATTAAGTCGTCGCGAAACAAGAAACTGTCCGTCAGAAAATCAAACGTGAGCGATCCCATATGTTCATTGTCGCGTTTTGTTGGCTGAGCGAGCGGGAGGGAGATTGCTCCGCCCATGTCCTGACGCTGCCCGCGGGCGGCTTCGTTCAGGTCGGCTTGTGAGCGCCGATTCGGGGGCCGTGGCACATGGTCGTATCATGCGCTAACTATAGAAGTGCCCGACGCAATGGGTGCTGTTGAGCGCGCAGTTTCGGACTGGCGCCGGGACCGCCATCCCGTAGTCGTACGCCCGCTGCAGGCCTGCGTACTAAGACGAATCAGTACCGGTGGTTAATAGGGAACTTACCAGTTGGTTGCGGATATCCGATGCCTTGCTTAGGGCAAATCCGGTCACGCGGAAGGAACACGCCGAGACCAAACCGATTCAGGATTCAACGACGAGCTGAATCCGTCAGACGTTGCAGATATGCAGAATAAATATGACAAACGTGTTCCACGAGTGCTGTTTTTTGCACATGTTTTGCACCGGATCGAGCCGTAACTTCATGCAAAAAAGCGAAATGCAGTTGTGGAAAAACTCGGATCGCTCCTCACATTTCTATTGCTACGGAACGCACAGCCACACAGAATCAACAAAGGTCTTGATCCGGTTGAGAACGACTCGCAACCGGTGAGGGAGCGCCCGAAACATTTCTGGTGTATTCTGTTTTTCAAGACTTGGAGTGCGTTACTACGATGGCTGATTTGATTGTTGCCGGCGGACCTTGCCGTTCCCTCCATGATTCCGCCGTTCCAAACCATCGAACAGGTTCCCGTAACGGCAAGAAGAGCAAGCGGCGAGTCGGGGAAGCGCGGGCCGCGGAGTTGGAGAATGACCTCAAGGGCGCCTGGACGCGAGGGGAAATGGACATCCAGTACCAGCCCGAATTCAACGTAAAGGAATATAGACTGGTCTGTTTCGAAGCGCTGATGCGCTGGAATCACCCCAGGCTGGGTGCGATTCCTCCATCGACATTCATCCCGATTGCCGAGGCGAGCGGCCTGATTATCCCGCTGGGCTCATGGGTGCTGGAGAATGCCTGCCGCCGCGCCGCCGCCTGGCAGAAAGACGGCGCGCCCATCGGGATTGCGGTAAATGTCTCGGCTGTCCAGTTCTCTATCGACGACTTCGTACCGATGGTCGTTAATGCCGTGGAGCGTACGGGCGTCGCGCCCGGGTTGCTTCAGCTGGAGTTGACCGAATCGGCATCGCTGCCGGACGTCGAGCAGACGGTGACGAAGATGAACGAACTCCGCGCCATGCGGATTGGACTCGCGATCGACGATTTCGGGACAGGATATTCTTCGGTGCGCTATCTGGAGCGGTTTCCCTTCACCATGCTCAAGATCGACCGCTCGTTTGTCCAGGAGCTGAGCGGAAACGGATACTCCGGGCATCTCATCGAACCGCTGGCCGCGCTGGCACACGGGTTTGGGATGACTGTGGTCATCGAAGGAATCGAGACAGCCCGGCAGTTCCACGTAGCGCGAGAGTCCGGTTGCGATGAAGCGCAGGGCTACCTGTTTGGAAGGCCCACTTCGTATCCCGAGGCCACTGCAGTGTCCGGCGAGTGCAATCGAAAATAGCTCACCTGCCTCACTGCAGCCCCCAGTTGCGTTCGAGAAAACGGACACAGGCATTCCAACGAAGCGCGGCATCGTCATTACCGGGGGGCCGAATCGCCCGAGCCTGCTGGTACGACTCCATCGCACGTTGAAAGGACGTGTACAACTGTCGACGAGAACGCCAGTCGGGGTTTCGTCGAAACTCGGCGATCGCCTGCCGCTCGTGAACGATGCCTGAATAGTAGGCCCGGTGGTACTCGTTCGTCAAGCCTTCAACGACCTGTAAGACCTCTTTGGCGTTGACACCGTGCTCGAACTGGTCCGTCAAGGACAAGACCAGCAGAATAAGGGCCGTTTGATTAGTAGGGTCGATGGCGAGCACGTCCCGGCAAATGCTCTCGGCTTGCCATGGCTCATTCAGGAAGCGATAACGTTCTGCGATCGAAAGCGCTCCGGGAATTCCCTCGGGGGACACCCGCATCAATTTGGTTTCCCGGTTCGTCTCTCCGCCTTGCACGCACGAACAGCTTACGCTTATTTACAATTAAGTACAAGTGTCCTTGAGCACGCCGCGTAAACTCGCGTGGACTCTCAGAATCGTAAAGCGGGCAAGGGTCCCGAAGCGTTGAAGTCTGTCGAGACGCTGACGTCTCGCCAGCGCTCCGCATCGGCTGCGCGAGCGGTCTCCGCTTCGCCGGCGTACCGAACGGCGTCGCTGCCCAGCAGGAGATGTGCAGGTAAACGATCGCAAGTAGCCAGACGAAGGATGACCTGTGCGACCCTGGACGGATCACTATTCTCCTGTCCCCGGAGAGGCTCCAGCGCCTTGATCACCGCGCCCACGGAGGGTTCATAATCCGGGAGCAGAGCAGGCGTGTCTTTGTGGGCACGAGCGCCCCAGTTGGTCCGCATTCCGCCGGGCTCGAGCGCACATACCTTGACGCCAAAGGGAGCCACTTCCTGGGCGAGGGACTCAGTGAATCCCCCCACAGCCCATTTGGCGGCATGGTACGGCGTGCTGCCGGGCAGGGCCAGGCGGCCGCCGACTGACGATATCTGGAAGATGTAGCCGCTCTTTTGCTTTCGCATGATCGGCAGCGCGGCCCGCGTCACATTGACGACACCATAAAAGTTCGTGTCAATTACGGCCTTGAACCTGTCTGAGCTCAACTGCTCGAACGGTGCAACATCGCCGTAGCCCGCGTTGTTCACGACGACATCGAGGCGCCCGAACGCACCCACCGCCACGCGCACAGCTCCCAAGGCCGCACCCTCATCTGCAACATCGAGGGAAACGGCGCGAACCCGATCGCCATGCTTCTCGACCAGATCTTTGAGCCGGCGCGGATCGCGGGCTGTTGCGACGAGTCGATCACCCGCTGCGAGCACAGCTTCAGCGATATTCCTGCCCAAACCGCTTGCGCTGCCCGTTACGAACCAGACTTTAGGCATGAAGATCCTCCATGAAAGTACTCATTCAGTATCGCGGTAAGGGAGTGCTCTCACAAATTCATAGTCCTCCCGGAGCGATGAAGAGAGCGAACCATCGATCTCCCGGCAATTCTTGTGTGTGGCTTACTTTCCCGTTGCGGCCGCAGGGACGATTTCCACCTTGAGGCCTTCACGCGCCACATCGCCGGGGTTGGAGACAATGGTGTCTCCTTCGTTGAGTCCATTGAGAACTTCGATGCGGTCGCCGTAATCGCGGCCGACTTCGATCTTTTGAATATGCAAAGTCCGATCGGCGCGAACCACGGCAACTTGCGGGCCGTCCGCGCGAACGATCATGGCGTCGCTGGGGATCAGCAGCGGCGGGTCCCCGCGCACGCTGCTCAGTTCCACCCGCGCATACATGCCTGGCAGCAGCGCGTTATCCGCATTCGGCACCTGGATTTCCACCAGCAGCGTGCGGCTTGAGGGATCGAGAGCGCTTGCGCTCCGCGCCACGTGGCCCGTGAACTGGCGGCCCGGCAGGTTCGTAACGGTCAGGACCGCCGGCTGCCCGGGGCGGATAAAATCGGCATAAGTCTGCGGTACGTTGACATAGGTCCGCAGCACGTCCGTCTGCGCGATGCGAAACAACATCGTGCTGCCCGAGTTCACCAAAGCGCCCACATCCACATTACGGAGCGTGATCACTCCATCGAACGGCGCCTGCACCACGGTATAGCTCTGCATTTTCTCGAGCCGCGCCACGTTCGATGCCGCCGCGCCGACATTGGCACGTTGCACATCGATCGCTTTTTCGAGCGATTGCAGGGCCGCCAGTTTCGCCTGATACTGGGCCTGATACTGGTCGTCGTCCTGACGCGATATCGCGCCCCTGACAATGAGCTGGGCCGAGCGCTGCGCGGTGATCCGCGCCAGTTCCATGTCGGTCTTGCCCTGCTGATTGTTCGCGATGGCCTGCTCCAATGCAGCTTGCGCCTGTTGCGCTGCGGCCTTGGCCTGGGTTACCTGATCGGTCAGTTCGGGCGCGTCGATTTCCGCCAGGGTCTGGCCGGCGCGGACACGGTCGCCAATGTCTACCATACGGCGTTCGACGTATCCGTCCGCGCGGGCGAGAATGGGAGCTTCCGTGATGGGTTGGATGTTCCCGGGCAGTTGCAGCCCGCTTTGCCGGTTTGAGCGCCCGACCTTTACCACTTCCACCCGCGTGAGGGCCTGTTGTTCGTCATGCGCCGCGGCAACGGCTGCGGACTGCCGTCTCTGCAGGGGCATATAACCGGCGAAAAACGCCACCACAATAACTGCGGCTGCTCCCAAGAAGATAGCCCATATCGTAATCGCCGAAGGATGCCACAGATTCTGCGAGGCCTGGAGACGGGCGGGTGTTTTCAGTTCGTCCAGCTGCCGCTGAAGTTCCCGATTTTCGCCGCGGAGGCTCTCTTCGAGTGTGTGGGAAGGGGTTCGATGTTCCCGATCGTGTTCCGGGTAGCGCGTCTTTTCGGGATAGCTCATCAAAGGGCTTCGCGCTCCCGTTCCACCAGCCTGCGCAGGTGATCCATGGGCGGCTGCCAGCGCAGATAACTGTAGATGATAGGAACCACAAACAAGGTGGTCACGGTCGCGAACATGAGACCCCCAATGACCGCGCGACCCAGCGGAGCATTCTGTTCGCCGCCTTCGCCCAGCCCGAGCGCCATGGGAAGCATCCCGAGGATCATGGCCGTGGCGGTCATCAGCACGGGGCGCATTCTGGCCTGGCCGGCGGCAAGCATCGCGGCCCGCGCGCCGCCAACCTGCTCACGCTCGTCATTGGCAAACGTGACCATCAGGATGCTGTTGGCGGTGGCGACTCCGATACACATAATCGCGCCCATCAGCGAAGGGACGCTCAACGTGGTGCCGGTGAGGAACAACATCCAGAGAATCCCGGCCATCGCGCCGGGCAAAGCCGTAAGAATGATAAAAGGATCCAGCCAGGACTGAAAGTTCACAGTCATCAGCAGATAGACGAGAACAACTGCGAAAACCATGCCCAGGCCCAGACGGAAGAAAGACGATTCCATTGTAGCGACCTGACCGCGCAAGGCAAGCGACGTCCCGCGGGGAAGGTGCCCCTGCTCATCCCGCATAATCTGCCGCACTTCGGCGCCCACGCCTCCGAGATCGCGCCCGGCGATATTCGCATAAATATCAAAAACCGGCAACACGTTGTAATGATTCACGATTACCGGGGCGTAATCCCTTTGAACGGTGACGAGATTGGAAAGGAGTTGCGTGCTGCCCGCGACGGCTCCGGGATTTCCGTAGGCCTGGGACGAGCCATTGGGCGAGGCGGCGACAAAAGAGTTGGTCGCTCCGGCGGAGCCCGAAGTCGATACCGCCGTCGTGCCGTTCTGGGCGCTGGTGGCCACCGAAATGGGCGTTCGAAGCAAAGCGTCGAGAGTATCGATACGGTATTGAGGAGTCTGAATGCCAATACCGTAGTTGACGCCGTTGGCCCAGTTCAGCCAGAAATTGGGCGCCAACTGGCCGGTGCCGCTCAGGGAGATCAGCATGCTACTAGTCACGTCTCTTTCCGTCAGGCCCAATTGCGAGGCCTTGATTCTGTCCACGTTGAGGCTGATCTGCGGCTGGGCTATCACCTGATGGATATGGACATCGGCCGCACCGGGGATGGCCGCGATTTTTCGCATGATCGTCTCGGCGATTTTGTAATTAGCCGTGGCGTTGGCGCCAACGACCTGCAGATCGATCGGCGCGGGCAATCCGAAATTCACGATCTGGCTGGTAATATCGGCCGGCTGAAAAAAGAAAACCATATCGGGAAACTTCTCGTGGAGGCGTTTCCGCAGCACTATTTCATACCCTTTGGTGGGCGAGTGCTTTTCCTTGTTCAATGCAATCAGAATCTCGCCGTCGGCCGAAGAGATGGTCGGGATGTCGCCCTGGGCAACAGCGGTCCAGGCGTTGGGAATCCCGATGTTGTCGATCAGCGTATCGAGTTGATCCGGGGGGACGACTGCGCGGATTTCGCGCTCGATCGCGGCGAATCTTAACTCGGTCTCTTCGATCCGGGTGCCCGCGGGGCCGCGCGCATGAAGGCGCATCTGGCCGGCATCGACCGGGGGGAAAAAATCTTCTCCCACCAGCGCGGCGAGCCCAAGCGATAAGACGGAAACTCCCATAAACGCCGCGAGGACCCTTCCGCGATGGCCCAGGGACCAATCGAGCAGACCGACATAGCGGTATCGCAGCTTCTCGAAGAGCGAATTGAACAGGTGGTGGGCGCTCCAGATCAGTCCTCTTCCACTGGCCGGCTCGCCATCGGGCCCTGACCGATAGAGGTCAAGCTCGGAATCGAGGAGGTACGCCATCATCGTGGGAACGAGTGTACGGGACAACAAATAGGAAGCAAGCATGGCGAAGACTACCGCCATGGCGAGAGGCGTAAACAGATAGGCGGCGGTTCCCGTGAGCAGCAGGACGGGAACGAAGACGACACAGATCGAAATGGTTGCAACGAACGTGGGAACGGCGATCTGCGATGCGCCGTCGAGCACGGCGCGAACCAGCGGCTTGCGCATGGCTATGTTGCGGTGTGTGTTCTCGATTTCGACCGTGGCATCGTCCACCAGGATGCCGACCGCGAGAGCCAGACCACCCAGGGTCATTACGTTGATCGTCTGGCCCAGAAGGCTCATGATGCAAAGAGAGGTGAGGATCGAGAGCGGAATGGAAATGCACACGATGAGAGTGCTTCGCCAACTCCCGAGGAAGAGCAGGATCATCAGGGCGGTCAGACCGCCCGCGATCATCGCTTCCCGGACCACGCCTTTGATGGAGGCTCGCACGAAGACCGACTGATCGGCGAGAGCCGTGACTTTCAACTCCGGCGTCACGTTGGCCAGAACGCCGGGAAGAGCCGCCTTCACAGCGTTGACAATGGCCAGGGTGGAGGCCTTGCCGTTCCTGGTAACGGTGATCAGAACGCCCCGCGCACCATTGGTGCGCACGATATTGTTCTGCACCGAATAGCCGTCATGGACCTGGGCAACGTCCTTCATGTATACGGTGATGCCGTTCACCGTCTTGATGGGCAGATTGTTCAGGTCGTCGAGCACGATCGGGCTGCTGTTGACTCTCACCTGGTATTCGGTCTTCGCGAGCTTGGCGGTGCCGGTCGGAAGGATCAGGTTTTGAAGTGTGAGCGCGTTTGAGACGTCGGCGGGCGAAAGTTGTTTGGCGTAGAGTTCATCGAGATTCAGGTCCACCATAACCCCGCGTTGTTTTCCGCCAAAGGGAAAAGAGACGGCGGCTCCCTGCACGGTCCCAAGCGGAGTTCGTATGAAGTTATTGCCGAGGTCGAAAATTTCCTGCTCGCGCAGGGTCTTGCTGGAAAGGCCGAGCTGAAGGACGGGGACGCTGGCGGCGTCGTATTTCAGGATGTTGGCCGGAAACATTCCAGGGGGCATGCCCTGGAGCGATCTTTCCATTGTTGCCGTTACCTGCGCCACGGCCATGTCGATTTTGACGTTGGGATGGAAGTAGGTCTTGATAACGCCGTATCCGTTGTAGGATTGCGATTCGATATGTTCGATGTCGTTTACGTTTTGAGTGAGGTTTCGCTCGAAATTGGTAACGACGCGCTTCTCCATCTCGTCCGGCCCCATTCCCGGGAAGGTCCAGAGCGTGCTGACGATGGGAATGTCGATATAGGGGAAAATATCGACGGGCATGACGATAATGGCGGTTCCGCCGAGTATCGCTATCAGAACCGCCATTACGACAAAGGTATAGGGCCGGCCCAGCGCCAGCCGAACGATCCACATGGTCTACTTCTCCCTGAAACTACACGGTCCCGCGGGACAAACTGCCGGAACGCGATCCGCCACGCTCAAACAACGGAGTTGTGACGTTCGTAGTTCCGGTACGAGTGCAGTATACATCGCCGGGCCGGGCAAACCACGCCACGCGCGAAACGGCATCCTGGTTTCAGAGCCGCCCGAGACGGGGTCAAGGACCGACATCGGCTCCGGTGCCGAGTCTACGCCGGTTACGCTCCGGGTTTCGACGCCAAATCCATCATGTCCATGGGCGCCACGTCGAAATCGCTCGTCGCACGAAGACAGTTTATGAAACGCCGGGACGTCGCCACCTGAGCGCAATATCGCACAAAGGTATAAGGGCGGCCCGGCACCGGCCGCGATCCACATAATCTATTTCCGCCTGAAACTACCTGGTTCCGCGGGACGAACTCCCCGCGGGAGACAAGCCCTCAGTCAACTCGATCCGTGTTCCCCATGGGTCCGTGATAAAAGCGACTTTCACGCGTTTTGAATTGGCGCTGGTACGAATCGGCTCATCGAGGTTGATTCCGTTGGCGAAGTCAATCCTTTTGGCGAATGCTTCCAGATTGGTCACTTCAAAGCCAATGTGATCGATTCCGCGTCCGGCGGTCGGAGCAAGGCGGGTATCGCCGGGAGATGGAGAGAAGGAGAGATTCACGCCCGGAAGATCGACGCAATCGATCATGTTGCCTGGCCGGGCGACACTCTCACGCTGGCAGACCTTGCCGCCGAAGGCATTCGTATACCATGCCTGCATCTGCGGTATGTCCTTTGCGCGGGGATAAAGATGGATGTGGTTCATCTGCACGGGCACGGTGAGTTTGGGATCGCCAAAGACTTCCACCCGGATGTCTTCCGGGCCCGTGACATATCTTTGATTCGAGCTCGTGCCGGTTTGTTCGACCTTCAGGCCGGCGGCTTGCCATTTGGCGATGGCGGCGGGCAGGTCTTTATAAACAAAACCGAAGTGATCGACGATCGAGCCGGCGGGAGGCGCGCTCGGATCCATCTGGCGCAGGATGATGAACACGCCAGGGAACTGGATCATGGCGAGATTCTCGTTTTTGACGGCTTTACCACCCATCATTTCGGTCCAGAATTTGGTTTGCGCCTCCATGTTCTTGACGTTCAGGTGCACGTGACCCATGGTGACGCCGGCATCATTCGGGGGTGCGAGCTGAGCAGCCAACGGCATAGCCGCCAGGGTTACGAGGGCGAAAGTTGCGAGGGCGAAAAGTACACGGGTTCTCATAGGTATTCAAAGTTATCAGATCCGGCCGGGCAGTGGGGGATCCAGGTGCGCGACATGGAAGTGGTGCGACCAGCGCGATGAATTCGATTGCGCCGGTAACGCTGGCGGTCCCTGCCGCCTGTGCAGTACCATTCCGGCGTACGAACGGAAACCGGCGGCAAGACCGCCGGCGCTACCGGGTTGGCGCTTGCCGGCAGAGTTCTATATCATGGCAGGCGCGGGGAAGAACGGTACCGGAATCCAGAGGGGAGAGAATTTAATGCGTAATCGAAGAATCGGTTTCAAAGTATTGCTGGTGGGCGGCATGGCCGTACTCGCGCTCCTTGCGCAAGCTCCGCAGCCCACCTGCCATAGCTGTCAGGCAACATACATCCCGGTGAGTGAACTGGACGCCTACACCGCGAAGGCCATCAAATACAAGCTCGTGGATCAGCAGGTTCGCTCTGTCGACGTGGGAAAGAGCCAGGTCGGCATCGGTATGGTCACACGCGGCAAACTCCTTCCGGGATCCGTGCGGAAAGGGGCCGTTGCGGAGCACGAACAGATCAGCGAAGTTTACTACGTGATTGAAGGTACCGCGACCCTGCTGACTGGACCGGACCTGGTCGG
>JBEKTF010000142.1:0-14300 GCA_049516355.1 Bryobacteraceae bacterium
CATTACCGATGGTTTGAGGCTGTCCCATCTGACCGCCTTCCCTGAGTTGTTCTTCGGTAAGGCGGCGGGTGATCACGGCCCCGGTTTCGTGGGCCCATGGGGAAGAGGTGAGAATCTGCCGGGCGTCTTCTTCAGTCCACTGGGACGGCTGCTTACCGATCCAGGCCGGGTCTCCGGCGGTGAGCAGGGCGGTGAACACGGCCGACGCAAGAATCGGCCATAACACCGCCCGGTAATTCCGCTCACTTACCATGGGACACGCTAGAACTTCACCATGACGCCGACGGAGAGCTTCGTTTCGCTCTTCCGAAGGTCCGGGAACCAGACACTGCCGATGCCACCGCCGCAGGCAGTTTCCGCTGCGGCCAGCACATTGGTCATGGCTGAAGCCCCCGACGAGCAGGTGTAGTACTGAGGCAAGCCGTTGTTACCGCCCGGAGGTGTCACTCCGCCCCGCCCCGCGAAGTACGGTATATCCGAGTGACGATAGCCCCACTCCGCCCACCAGGTGATGTACTGCTTCGGCATGTATTGCAACGTTACTGTTCCGTCCTGCATGTGAGCCCCTTGGCCGGGACTTTCCGTGAAATAAGCCGAACCGGACGCAGCCCAGGCCCCGTCGATCGGCGGGAGCAGCGTCAGATAACGCCCCGGATTGCTCATCTGGCCCCCGCCGAGCGTAACCGCGAGCATGTCATGGTGGAACCAGATTCGATCGTACGCCATCCAGCCGAGGAAGTCCGACTTGTTAGCGCCGCCGTGACAGGTGATTCCACCGCCGTACTGGCATCCCGCGTCTCCCGTGAGGGAGAACGCCATCTTGGAGATACCATTACCCTTATTCGGGTTGTTGTAGTACCTCACCTCAATACTGTCGTCGGTGTGAATACGTTGCGTATGAGGAAGCCCGAGATTATCTTCGCCGTAACCGTATTGATTCGCAACAAGCTTGAACCATTCTTTCGGCTCCCACAGAAGCTGCCCTCCCAGACCAATATGGCCGTTGTATTTGGCGTAGGACTGCCATCCGTTGATGATCCACGGCTCAATCTTCAGTTTGTTCGACGGGAACCACTGTATTCGAACTCCATTGAAAAACCACGGAGTATTGGATGACACATAGGACGGCTGGTAAGTCCAGTTGTCATAATTGTAGTAGCTGAACAGACCGATGTACGAAACGAAGATTCCCGCATCCACGTTGAGCCCGTGCTGTACGTTGAAGTGATACCCGCCGTATGCTTCCGAAACATACTTGTAAGCATTCTGGAGATCCCACTGGCCGACGCCGCCGGTATTTCCCCCGAAAGAGCCGGTTGCCGAGCTTGCGTCGTTGCGCGGGGTGGTGGTGGCAAACAGGCCTTCCATGAAAAGTATTCTGCCGCGCACGTTTTCCCAATGAAAGTCGCCACCCACGCTGGCCTGCTCAATCTGAACTTCACCCGACCGGAATGACTCGGTCGCGCCGACGATGGTGTGGTCGATCGGCTGATTGAAGTCTTCCATGAAGTGGCTGTCGAAACGGACCTCAGGCGTGAAAAATTTCGTATCCAGCACCGTGTCTTTGTTGCGGGGCGCGCCGTTGAGCCAGGTGAAGTCGCCGTATGCAAACGGAGTAACGGTGTCCACGCCCGAAGGGCCGGCGTCGGGGGCAGAGAGAGCTTCGGGAACTCTGGGCTGGGGGGGAGCGACAGGTGTAGGTTGCACCGGTACCGGTCCTGCCCTGTCGCCCTGTGGTCCCGGAAGCGGAGCATCCGCAGTATCGGCGGTCGGCTTGTCGAATGCTGTTGCCGGCGGGGTCTTCAATGAAGCGGTAGTCGTCGGCGCGGGTTGCGGCTTTATTGGCGCCGCCATCTGTTTGAGCCATTTCGGCCACACGCTTTGAGCCGCATTACCGGGAGCCGGTGCGGGTTGCGTCGCGCGCGCAACGGAAGTATTAGCAGCGGGAGCAGTGGAATTGGAAGAGACAACCGCGGGTTGAGCGGGGACGCTCGTAGCCATTGCGATATCGGTCCTCGTGGCGCGGCCCGCAGTCACCTGAAGAGTGTAAACGGCGGTGTCGGGATAGCCCTCGGCCTGCGTCGCGACCCGATATTCGCCTGGAGAGATATTGGGAATCGAGTAAATTCCGTCGCTGCCCGAGATCGTCGTCCAGATACCTTGGCCATCAGTCCTGGAAGCGGTTACCATTGCGCCGACGACAGGAGTCTTTGCCGAACTTCGGACGACGCCGGCGATGGCTCCGAACACCGGCTGTACCGGCGCCTGGGCTGTCGTCGGTGAAGCGGGCGTCGCTGAAGCGACAGCATCCTGCGCCAGAGCCGGTCGCGGGCCACTGATCCCGGTTAAAGCCGTAAGTATCCAAAGCGCCGGGACAGTTCGCGCCATACTTGACGAAAAGTATCTCTTCATATTTTTTTCTAACCTCGTTATTAGAGTGAACTGCAAACAACCGTTTCCCGGCCTTGCTTTAACAGCCGGCCGGAACAAAGTTTGGGACTGGAGTTCGACGAAGGAACGTCCGCGAACCACTGAAAGCAGCCGCTAAGTCAATCACAGTGTTTTCGAGTATAGAAATCGGGAAATGATAGACGCATAAGTGACACGTGATGACAGCGTTCATCCGCGGTGAATATTTCGATGGGACCGATAAACAACTTAATGCACCGCGCTGGCGGCGGAGCGGTTATGTGGTGGGAGACGGTGTACCCGCTTGCAACATTTATCTACAGAGAAAGACGTGTCTTACGCTGATCCGAACGTGATCGCCGGTTCTCCGGCAATATATGGAAATCGTCACCGCCAACGGAGCATTCGGTAAGCTGGCCTTGAATGAATAGCGATGCGCGCCCGCGCGATCTATATGCCGAACGGCTTGCCGAGCGCAGTGAGCGTCTCAAAAACTTCATGCGCCGGCGCGACAGAATCGGCAACGCGCGGCTGCTCGTCGCCCTGGCCGCCGCGACAGTCGTCTGGTACGCATTTCATGGAGTTTCCATCTGGTGGATCGCCGCTCCGATCGTTGTCTTCATCGCCCTGGTCTGGTGGCAATCGCGAATCGAGCGCGAAGCCGAATGCGCCAGCCGCGCGGTTCGCTTCTACGAACAGGGAATCGCCAGGCTTGAGAATCGCTGGCAGGGGAGTGGAGAGAGCGGCGAACGATTCGCCGATCCCCATCATCCCTACGCCGCCGACCTCGATCTTTTCGGACGCGCCAGCCTCTTCGAATTACTCTCGACCGCGCGCACGCGAGGGGGCGAAGCTAAACTCGCCGCGTGGTTGAAATCGGCATCTCCGATCGCCGACCTTCGGGCGCGGCACGGGGCAGTCGAGGAACTCGGCCCCGGACTCGACATGCGGGAACAACTTGCAGTCCTCGGTGCGGATTTCCGTACCGGCGTCAATCCCGATCGGCTCGCTCGTTGGGCTGGAGAGCCGGCGAAGCCGTTCCCGGCGTGGCAGCGGATACTTGCGCTGCTGTTATCTCTGGCTGGCGCGGCCACGCTGCTCTGGTGGCTGGCAACGGATTTCGCCGATCCCGACGCGCGGTTGGCCCTGATTGCGGTTGGCGCGGTCGAGGTCGTGTTCGGGTTTGGGATGCGCGCACAGGTCGTCGGTATCGTCTCCGCGGTGGAAGAGCCCGCGCACGATCTCGATCTGCTCTCCGGAATTCTCGCAACTCTGGAAAACCAGCAGTTCGATTCTCCACGCCTCAAGATCCTTCGCGGCTTTCTCAACGTGGAAACGGGTGCCGCGTCACATCAAATTGCACATCTGAGGCGCCTGATCGAACTGCTCGATTCGCGCGATAATCCGCTGGTCCGCGCGCTCGGGCCGCTCGTGCTCTGGAGCACGCAGGTGGGCATGGCGATCGAAGCGTGGCGAGCGAAAAATGGCCCGCAGGTCGCGGCATGGCTCGACGCAGTGAGCGAGATCGAGGCGCTGTCTTCACTCGCGAATTATGCGTGGGAGCATCCGGACGACCCGTTCCCGGAGTTGACGGAAAACGCCTTGACGGAAAACGCCTTGACGGAAAACGCCTGCCCCGGGCTGTTCGAAGGGGACGAGATGGGGCATCCGCTGCTGGCCGAGGATCGTTGCGTCAGAAACAGCGTCAGGCTGGTGGGCCCATTGCGGCTGCTGGTCGTCAGCGGCTCCAACATGTCCGGCAAAAGCACCCTGTTGCGGACCATCGGAGTCAATACGGTTCTCGCCCTTGCGGGTGCGCCGGTGCGGGCGAAGCGGCTGCGGATTTCGCACCTTTCTTTAGGCGCGTCCATAAGAACGACGGATTCGCTCGAAGAGGGGCATTCGCGATTCATGGCAGAAATTTTACGGTTGAAACAGGTGCTGGAGTTGCCGCCGCCCGCCCTATTCCTGCTGGACGAGTTGCTGCATGGGACAAACTCACACGACAGGGCGCTCGGATCGGAAGGGCTGATTCGGGCATTGCTGGGCAGGGGCGCGATCGGCCTGGTCACGACACACGATCTTTCGCTCGCGCGTGTGGCGAACGAGTTGGGGACGGTAGCGGCAAATGTCCATTTCGAAGATCGCCTCGAAGCGGGGCGTCTGGTCTTCGATTACCGGATGCGACCGGGAGTGGTGGAACGCAGCAATGCGCTGGATTTAATGCGCGCGGTCGGTTTGGACGTCTAGCGGATCACGCCGACGGAAAATAAATTTTCGACGCGTTTAATCAATAACTTAGAGCGCAGGTGCAGCCTCCGGGAAGCTGCTATTCTGCGACCCCGTGTTACTTTCCAATCGAGAACCAGATCGTACCCATGACGTATCTGGTCGCTAAGCCGTATACTCCTCGAGGCAATGTGCGGTGAATGCAGAAACAATGGGCGGCAGGCGCTCCCGTTATTGGTGCGGCCTCGGTCCCGTCCGAGAAACCAAAACGGTCGTTACGCCTGACGACTATCAGGCGGGTGGAGCGCTCCGCATTTTCTTTGTTTCGCGCCGTATTTAACGCAAATAACTATTTAATCCAACTCGCTGCACGAGGGAGACGCGACTTCAAGTCGCGTTTCCGTAAAGGAAGACAAATTACGAACGCAGCAGATTTCGCGCAACAGGAGTACCAGGCCCATCAAAGGCACATTCAGACTGCAGGTCGCGGCTGACGAATGCGTTCAGCAAAAAGTGGGAGAATCACTGGGCGGCGGTTTCGCTCTGGTACACTTTCTACAACTTCTGCCGGGTCCACAAGAGCCTGCGGGTAACACCTGCGATGGCAGCAGGGATTGCAGACCACGTTTGGAAAATATCTGATCTGCTGGGGGCGTGAAACTGCCGACGGAAAGAGGTAGAGTCCTAAAGGTGTAACCTTTTAGAGAAGCGTCCAGCCATTTGGAGGATGACCCATGAACTTTGCTGAGCAGACCGATTTCAGGCGGGAACTCCATAAGAGGATATTGGAAGCCGTAGAGGAATATGAGCAGCAGACGGGCTGGCAGGTCAAGAGTATTAAGTATGAACCGGGCATGCCCCATGTTGCCACTGAAGTCACGGAGGCAGGAGGAATCGAGATCAGTCGCGCTACGTCTCCCCGCTCCGGTACACGAGCATCTCATATACCGGAACGCGAAAGCACGCTGCCGCACCCTTAAACACCGAATTTTTAGGACACCTGCAGGCGCACAGATTTAGCGCACTACCAACCAGCTTGTATTCCTGGAGGTTGTATTCTTGGAGTTGATGTCGTCCTTCCCGGCAACGCTCGCTACGCGTATCGCGCCGGGGAAACTCCGGCAAATCGAAGCGGCGATCGAACTCAGCATTCGCGGCAAAGCCGAAGCCGTGCGGATGGCTCTGGTGTGTCTGCTCGCGCGCGGCCATTTGCTGATCGAAGATGTACCGGGCGTGGGGAAGACAACGCTGGCGCAGTCTCTCGCGCGGGCCGTTCACGGCTCATTCCATCGGCTACAGTTCACCAGCGATATGCTGCCGTCGGATGTGCTCGGCGTGACCGTTTACAACGCGCATACGGAAGCGTTTGAGTTCAAGCCCGGGCCCGTTTTCACGAACTTTCTTCTCGCTGACGAGATTAACCGCACCACGCCGAAGACCCAATCGGCGTTGCTCGAAGCGATGAATGAGCAGCAGGTTTCGGTGGAAGGGCGCACCCTTCCTTTACCGGAACCGTTCATGGTAATCGCCACGCAAAATCCATCGGATCACCACGGTACTTATCCGCTTCCGGAGTCGCAACTCGACCGCTTTTTGATGCGGCTGCGCATCGGCTACCCCGACACGCGGAATGAGCGCGACATCATTCGTCAGCCGGAAGCGCACCACGGCGAAACAACCCCTCACGTGCTCAGCCGCGAGGAGTTGCTCGAGTTGCAGTGCGCGGTGAAGCAGGTCGCAGTGGATGAAGCGATCGTGGATTACATGCTTGCCCTGATCGAGCGAACGCGCACGCACGAAGGTCTTGCGCTCGGCGTGAGTCCGCGGGGCTCCCAGGCGCTCTATCGCGCCATACAGGCGAACGCGCTCGTCGAAGGCCGCGCTTACGCTCTGCCGGACGATGTCAAGCTCCTCGCGCCGAAGGTGCTGGGCCATCGTGTCATGCCCGCGGCGAAGTCTTCTCTCGCCCTGCGGCGCAATGCGAGCGGCGCGGCAACGGGTGAGCGTATCATCGAAGAGATTCTCGCTCAGATCGATGTGCCTCTCTAACAGCGTGCTTAAACAGCATCTTCGCAAGATAGCCCACGACTCGCGTGGAGTAGGCCTTTTGGCCTGCGCCTTACTTTAAAAAATGAAAACTGCAATCATCGGCCTGCCCATGGTAGGCAAGACATCCCTGTTCACCATTCTGACCGGGGTTACTCAGGAAACACGCATGGGTTCCACGGCCGTGCGGACAGGCGTGGCGAAAGTGCCCGACCAGCGTGTCGACGCTCTGGCGGAGTTATATCAACCGCCGAAGATCACCTACGCAACCGTCGAATACGTCGATGCGCCCGCCATTTCGAAAGAGAATCTGCGCGACCCGGCTTACCTGGCAAGCCTGCGCGTGGCGGACGCTTTCGCGCACGTGTTGCGTGTGTTTCAGGATGAAACCGTCCCGCACGAGCATGGATCGGTGGACCCTGCACGCGACTTCGACGACGTTGAGACGGAGTTGATTCTGAGCGATCTGGTCGTGGTCGAAAAGCGTCTGGACCGCGTGGATCGGGATCGCAAGAAAACCAGAAATCCGGAGTTGGATAAAGAATACGAGTTGTTGATCCGCTGCAAGGAAACGCTCGAAGCGAATACGCCGCTGCGTAATCTGGAATTCGACAGTGAAGACGAGAAGCGTATACGGGGCTTCCAGTTTCTTTCGCAGAAGCCGATGCTGCTGGTCCTGAATCTGGGTGAAGAAGATGCCGCGCGTCTCCACGAGGTGGAAGAAAAGTATCGCAACGGGCCTCTGGCCGGGAAGGCGAATACCGCAGTGAGCGCGGTATGCGGCAAAATTGAGGCCGAACTGGCGGAGCTTCCCGCAGCGGAAGCGCGCGAGTATCTTTCGAGCTACGGGCTGGGCGAGAGCGGGCTGCAGCGTATTATCGAAGCCACCTACCGGCTATTGGGAACGATGAGTTTTCTCACCGCGGGCGACACGGAAGTGCGTGCGTGGACGATTCCCATCAACAGCACGGCGGTGAAAGCGGCGGGCGCGATCCACTCCGATTTCGAGAAAAAGTTCATCCGCGCGGAGGTGGTGAACTGGAAGAATTTGATCGACCTGGGCGGCTATCCTGGCGTGCGTGAAAAGGGCCTGTTGCGTCTCGAAGGCAAGGAATATATCGTCAAGGATGGCGACGTGCTCGTAATACGGCACTCGTAAGCGTTGCAGCCGCGATCAGCGCGCAGAGCAGAACAAACCAGTCGCCGTATCGCGTGTAGATGGTCAGGTCCTGACGATATCGGTACTGAAAACGCGCCGCAAGTTCCTCGTATTCCTGCGTGGTGCGCACCACGCGGCCGGCCGGATCGATCACGGCGGTGATTCCGTTGTCGGTAGCGCGCAGAATCCAGCGGGCATTCTCCGCCGCGCGCATCCGCACGATCTGCAGATGCTGGTAGCGCGCCTGGCTCTTCCCGAACCAACTGTCATTGGAGATGTTGAACATCACTTCCGCCCCCGACGCCGCAAACTTCCGGATGTAACTCGGGAAAACCGATTCGTAACAGATGAACACGCCGATGCGGTGGGAATCGACACGCGACACGACGACTCTTTTCCCCGCCTCGAAATCGCCGGCTTCGCTCGAAACCTTTCGCGTAAGAATGCCGAAAGGCCATGGCACGAATTCACCGAAAGGCACCAGATTCACCTTGTCGTAGCGGCTGATAACCGCGCCGTTCGGGCCGGTGAGAAGCGCCGAATTCAGCGGCGCGCCGTCGCGGGCGCGCGCAACCACTCCGGTGAGCACGGCGGCGTGAGCCGTCTTCGCGATGGAGGAGACGATACCCAGGAACTGGTCGTCAGTGTCGTAGAAAGGCGCCGGCATTTCCGGCCAGACGATCAGGTCGAGATCCCCCCGGCCCTCGCCCCGGCCCAAAGCCGGACTCAGCGACAGAAAAGTCAACTGCTGCTCGGTGCGCCGCAGTAGATCGGTCGTCCATTCGGTTTCATCGTCTATATTCGGCTGAACGAGAATCGCCGACGCATTCCCTCGCTCCACGTTCGGAACTTCCGGCAGGAAGAGGAGCGCGGGCAATAGCAGCAGCCAGAGAATCTGCAATCGCGGCCTGCGCAGGATGAGCGATGCGATTGCCGCGGACATCAGCGCAAATGCAAACGATAATCCCCAAACGCCGGTGATCGGCGCGAGGCGCAGGGGAATCGACATGTTGCTGCCGGCGTTGCCCAGATTGAGCCACTCGAACCCGGTATAAGAGTGGGTCCACTCGATCGCCACCCAAAGCGCCGCGATTGCAGGGAGCGCGAGCGGAGACCGCAGGAGCACCCCTGCCAGAGCCGCGAACAACCCCATTTGCACCGCTTTGGCGAGGCAAAAGAGGGCAAATAGCAACCATGCCACGACCGCATTCACGCCCGCGTGATGTGCAAGCGTCCATTGAATCCAGTTGCACAGGCCGAACCAATAGGCGACCCCCGCGCCGTAGCCCAGCGCGAAGCGCCACCGCCACCGCGATTCGCGCGCACAGGCGATCAATAGAGGTGTAAGTGCGATGGGCGCGAGCCAGACAAAGCTAAAACGGGGAAACAACAGAACCAGCAGCGCGGAGGAAGCGAAGGCAAGAATCCAGTTCAGAATCACGCGCGTCCAGCTTGATCGCTTTTAAGCGCACAGGCCGAAGGGTCCGTTGTGCGCGATTCAATCTTAAGCGCACAGGCCGAAGGGTCTGTTGTGCGCGATTCATTTTCAATGACGTCGGCCATATAGGAACTGCGCACCAGCGGTCCGCTGAACACCATTTTGAAGCCGAGAGACAGGCCGAAATCGCGATAGTGCTCGAACTGTTCAGGCGCCACGTATTCGGCGACTTGCAGATTGCGCCGGGTCGGCTGAAGGTACTGTCCGATCGTTGCGACATCAACATCCTGTTCGCGGAGATCGCGCAGAAGTTGTTCTGCTTCGGCGGTCGTTTCGCCGAGCCCCACCATGAAACCGGATTTGGTCAACACATCCGGCCGATGATTCCGGGCAAAACGAAGCACATCGAGAGACTGCCGATAATCAGCCTGCGGACGGACCCGCCGATAGAGCCGCGGGACGGTCTCCATATTGTGATTAAACACATGCGGACCGGCGTCGAGCACGCGCGCCACCGCGTTCATGTCGCCGTTGAAGTCGGGCGTCAGCACCTCCACGCGCGCGGCGGGCAGCGCGCGTTTGACTTGAGCTACCGTCTCGCCGAAGTGCTCGGAACCACCATCGGCAAGGTCATCGCGGTTGACGCTCGTAATCACGACGTACCGCAGCGCCATGGCGGCGGCCATCCGGGCCACATTCGCCGGCTCCGCCGGATCGAGCCGCATATCGCGCAGGCGGGGATTTCCCTTGGGAACGGAGCAAAATCCGCATCCGCGCGTGCAAAGATTCCCAAGAATCATGAACGTCGCCGCACCGCGATGAAAGCATTCGTGGATATTCGGGCAGCGCGCCGATTCGCATACCGTGTGCAGGTTCAGCGCGCGCAGTTCCGACTTCAGCTTGTTCAATGATTCAAAGTGCGTGGCGCTCTTTCGAGCCCAGTCAGGCAATCGCCGCCGTTGCGGCGGATCGATTTGAACCAACGGAAGCAACTTCAATTATCCAATCCGTGCGTCAGAGTTCGAGCTTGCCGTTGAAAACCATATCCTTCAGGCGGAACGTGTATCTGGCAGCCGCATCACCCAATTTTGTGGAAAATTCGACTTCCTTGTCATCGAGCGTATAAGGGTTCGATCGCGAAAACGTGAACAGCACTTCGGTCGCTTTTGGCGTGGTGCTTATCTGAACATCGGTGGGCCTCATGGCTCCCTTCCCTTTTGCCGAAAGGGAACTCGCGTTGATCAGAGTCCTCTTCAAATCCTCGGGATTGCCTCGCAATAACGATTCCAATGGGCCGGAGAGCACGATCAGGTAACTGGCCTCGGGAGAAGTGGCTGCCGCGGCGCCGTCTTTGAGACGCGTCAACGCCTCCTTGATGGGCAGGGCCGATTGCCAGCGGGCGACGATCACCGTTGATGAACCACCCTGGTTCGCAGGAATGGCTCCTCCCAGACGTCCTCCTGTCTGACCGGCAGGAGGCGTGGAGCCATCGTCTCCAATTCCCCGGCCGCGAACTCCGTCTCCGCCGCCAAAAACAGGGGCTGCATCCGGAGGCTCCACGGATATCGCGTACGCCCGTGCCCATGGCGAATTGCTCATCATCTTCTGGGCGTCTTTCTCGCTCCATTCGGTGTAAGGCTTCGATTGCCAAAAGTCAGCCGCGAAGAGGCAGAACGCAAAAAAGAGCAGAGCACCAGCAGTCTTTTTCATGATGACGGATCTGGTTTGAGAATATAACAACTAATGTTGCGCGAATACGCATTCGAAACCGCGGCGTCCGCGATTCGCTTTGGGCCTGGCGCAACCCGCGAAGTGGGCGCCGATCTGGCCGATCTGGGCGCGCGTCATGTTCTGGTTTTCACCGACCCCCATTTGCGCAGCCTCCCGCCGGTCGTCACGGCGCTCGAATCCCTGGAGCACAACAAGGTCCGCTTTTCCCTCTTCGATCAGGTGCGCGTCGAGCCGACGGAGGAATCTCTCCAGGCCGCGATCCGTGTTGCAATCGATGGCGATTACGACGCCTTCGTTGCTATCGGAGGCGGGTCGACCATCGATACCGCGAAAGCGGCTAACCTCTATAGCTGCTGGCCTGCCGATTTTCTCGACTACGTGAATCCGCCGATCGGCAAAGGTAAACCCGTGCCGGGCCCCGTCAAGACGCTGATTGCCATTCCGACCACGGCGGGCACGGGCAGCGAAACCACCGGCGTTTCGATTTTCGACTACAAGCCGCTGCACGCAAAGACCGGGATCGCGCACCGGCGTTTGAAACCGACGCTCGGCATCGTGGATCCCGAAAATACGCGGACACTTCCGCCGGCAGTTGCGGCGTCTTCGGGGCTGGACGTCCTGTGCCACGCCGTCGAGTCGTGGACCGCTTTGCCATTCAGCGAGCGCCCGCGTCCCGAACGCCCGATTCTGCGCCCCGCCTATCAGGGATCGAATCCGATCAGCGACCTCTGGAGCATGGAGGCCCTGCGGCTCACATCGAAATATTTGCGAAGGGCGGTAGCCGATCCATCTGATGATGAGGCGCGAGCTTCCATGATGCTCGCGGCGTCCTATGCCGGGATCGGTTTCGGGAACGCCGGCGTCCATCTGCCGCACGGGATGTCCTATCCGGTGGCGGGTCTTGTGCGAAGCTATCGGGCGCGCGGATATGACGCGGTGGATCATCCGATGATTCCGCATGGCGTGTCGGTGATTGTGAATGCTCCGGCAGTATTCCGGTTCACGGGCTCATCCAATCCCGAACGTCATCTCAAAGCCGCGGAGGTTCTTGGCGCCAATGTCACCCAGGCACGGAAGGAAGACGCCGGGAAGATTCTCGCCGATTGCATCATCGGCATCATGCGCGATTTGCGAATCCCCAGCGGATTGCGCGAGTTAGGTTATGAGCCGTCGGACATCCCCGCCTTGGTGGAAGGAACCTTGCCGCAGCACCGCGTGACGAAGTTATCACCGAGGCAGGCTGGCCCGGAGGATCTCGCGCGGCTCTTCGAAGATGCCATGGCGAATTGGTGAACATGGAGAAGTTACTACCGGTCCGGCAGCGCTTGCCGAATAGAAAACTGAACGATATTCCCGGCGCCGTCCACCGCGAACTCACCTCATGCGCCTTCGCTTCCCCGCTGAAACCCGGGTCCCGCATTGCGATTGGCGTGGGCAGCCGCGGTATCTCGAATCTCGCGGAAATTGTACGGTCCGTGGTCGATTTCTTTCGCGCTTCCGCCGTTGATCCGTTTCTATTCCCCGCAATGGGAAGCCACGGAGCCGCGACTGCCGCAGGCCAGGCAATGGTGCTTGCCCATTACGGCATCGACGAGGCGTCCATGGGGTGCCCGGTTGTGAGCAGCTTCGATGTCGTTTCACTCGGCCGGACCCGCGAGGGGATTGAAACTTTCGCGGGTAAAGATGCCTGGGAAAGCGACGGCATCTTTCTGATCAATCGGGTCAAGTGGCACACCAGCTTTGCGGGATCGATCGAAAGCGGCGTCAGCAAAATGATCGCGCTCGGTCTCGGGAAAATCGAAGGCGCGCGCACTTGTCACGGACACGCACGCTCACTCGGCATGGAAGCGGTAATCCGCTCCGTCACCGCTCATCTGCTGGCTTCCGGAAAGATTCTGGGCGGCCTGGCAGTGCTCGAAGACGCCCACCACAACACCGGGCAGATTACGGCTCTCCCGGCTGACGGCCTGATCGAGCGTGAAGCGGAGTTGCTGCGTCTTGCGAAATCGTGGATGGCGCGTATCCCCGTTCCATCCCTCGACATTTTGATTGTCGACGAAATCGGCAAGAACATCAGCGGAACCGGCATGGATTTCAAGGTCGTCAACCGCGGAGCACACGGCCAGTACAATCCCTGGCCGGACACCCCTCAGGTCCAGCGCATTTTCATCCGCAGTCTTTCCGACTTGAGCTACGGCAACGCAGTTGGGATCGGGCTGGCGGATGTGATCCACGATCGCGTGCTGGAGAAGGTCGACGTCAACGCCGGCCGGATCAATGCGATGACTTCCGGATCTCTTGCGGCGGTGCGTACGCCGCTGCATTTTCCATCGGATCGCGACTGCATAGAACTGTTGATGGCTACGGTGGGGAAATTTGACGCAGCCGAAATAACGATGGGGTGGATTCGCAACACGCTGGAATTGGAAAAACTTGCCCTCAGCCAGAATCTTGCGGAAGAGATCGGAAAGAATCCGATGCTGGAGATTGCGGGACCACCCTTCGACCTTGAGTTTGACGCCCAAGGTAACTTTGGCCCCTGGCCGCGCAGCTAAGCGCTGGCGGACAGCATGGGCCTGCCTTCATGCGCGACCAGCAGGTCATGCATGTCATTGGCGTGCTCCTCTTCGTTCACGAGAATGCCTTCCATCATCACGCGAGTGGTTGGATCTTTGTCGGCAAAGTAGCGGATGAGTTCGCGATAGTGCTCGCACGCGATGCGTTCGGCGACGAGGTTTTCCTTGATCATCTCCACCAGGTTCTTGCCCTCCGTGTACTGTGACGCCGACCGCGTTAACAGCCCCTCCGGATTGAAGCTGGGGACCCCTCCGAGCTGGTTGATGCGCTCGGCGACCGCCCTCATATGTCCCTGCTCCTCTTTCGCATGTTGATCGAATTCTTCTTTCACGCTTTCGCTCGAAATGCCCGTGGCGGCGATGGCATTCATCGTGTACCGGAGAACGCATACAATCTCCGTCGCGAGCACCGACTGCAAAATCCCGATCGCCTGCTTTACGTCACCCTGGTAGGCCGGCGTCACCGCGCCTTTTTCGATGCTGGCACGGGCTCGCGATCGTAGTTCCTGAACGTCTGTGAGAAAAGGCTGATCGGTTTTCATACAGTCATCTTAAATGCAATCCCGGAAAGCTTCGTCCCGCTTCCACAAGCGTTTTGTACGTAACAGGACCTCTCAGGACCTGGGCGGTAGGCGCCTATGAATTCGACCGGTCAGGAAGGCCAATTTTTTAGATTCAATTCAAACTAATTTACAATTCTTAAACGTGTTCG
>JBEKTF010000143.1:0-14160 GCA_049516355.1 Bryobacteraceae bacterium
ACGTAGCGAAGGCACTCGGGTGGAGGTATTACGACAGGAACGGCAATTTTGCGGGATCCTTCGTCATTAACGAGCCCACGCCGGGATCGACAACTGGAGAGAGAACGCTCGTCAGCGGCTCAAAAACGGGAACTTACATTGTGAATTGCGACGGTACCGGCGTTATCACCCGCGTTGTCACTTTGTCCGGTGGCACCACGGCAACGCAAGCGGATGACTTTGTGATCACTGGGGCCACGGTCATCCTGAATCCAAGCGGGCGGGGCTCCCCGTGGGAGCTTCTCGCCACCGCGCTTGAGGATGCCGGAGAATTCCCAGCCCGATCGTCTCGAGTGGCCTCTTTGTGACTCACAAGCAAACTCGGCTGCCAGACGGGCAACAGTAGACGCCCGTCTGCGCGTAGTCTCCAATTTAAAGCGGACGGCAAGACCCAGACTATTGCCGGAAAAGCCGGCGACGTGCGCTGGCGTCCCGCCACACAGCACAGGGGAGCGGTTCTGGGCGAGAAGCCAGTGGAGCAAATCCTGGTGGAGATGAAAGGGAAGCCCGGCTCCGGCGATTGAGCCGGTGTTCGGCCAACTCGGCAGCTTATTGCTATGCCGCGGCGTATTCTTTGTTCCGTAAACAGAAAAACCGGTCACAATTTGTATCTTTCGTCATTTTTCATATCAATTATTGGATATCTTCCGCGCACGGCGTTCTGCTGGCAGAATAAATATGAGATATTATTACTTGTTTTGATTATGACAATCCGGGCAATTACGACCGTTTTTGTCGTGCTTCTATATTTTGAGCGAACCGAACAACAAATATGGCCACCACAAAAAAGTCTCCGAGCGCTGCCGCTGTATCAGCAAAGCTGGCATCGGCAGGAGGATCTCCGGTCGTGGCGTCCACAGCCGCGTATAAAACGGTACAGACACCATTGGACCTTACGGAATGCGCTGCGCGCGCCAGCCCGCCGGAGGAGCGTCACACGCATAACAGGGGCTCGGCGAGTCTACACCGCCTTGAAGGGAGGGGCGGCAAAAATAACCCGACCAATATCAAGCGATTTCGGCGTCTGACAGAGGAAAATGCGGAGTTAAGATACACCATCCGCGAGTTGACTCGCTGTAACACGGAACTCAGGCGACTGCTTCGGCCAGTGAAACTGGATCACGCGAAACAGACGGTTGAAATCGAGGACGTCGAGGTACGAGTCGCGGCGCTGGAGCAGGCCGCGGAGCTATCGAAGAATTCGAGATGATGACACGCCAGCTCAGCGCCCGGGTCAGCCGAATCGAGAAGAGAATACAACCGAGAGACGGCGGCGGATTCACAATGGAAGAACTTTGTCGTGCGATGTGGCGAAGCAATCCTGATCACTGCTTGCAAATTGCTCGGGAACCGGGTGAATGGATATTAAGTTCGTACGTCCCCATATTCCAAGCGGAAGATGAAGGTCGGAGATGAGGGCGATTCTCAGACGAGTTGGCCGGCTGGAGGACCGATTCGCACTCGACTCCTCGGGCAAGCCGAGGCTTGGCGTTCGGGTTATCGTAGGCCTCCCGTGGAAAGGAGCGGCAAACCTGGCAAAGTCGACGTGCCGGCGATTGCTCCGCGCCGGCGGCATCACCGACATCGTCGAACTCGATGGCGACGACGCTTCGATCAGCGAAGAGGAGCTGGAGACGTTCATCGCAAGCTTTCCGATTCGCTCCGCGAGCGAGAGGTCGGGATGAAGACGGTCCTGAGACGATTGAACCGGCTTGAGGAGCGCGCACAGAGTTCCGTCGGTCAGATTACGTGCGGCGCCGCCGGCGTGCCATCAGCCGCGCGGTTACCCATCATGAAATCCACAAGCCGCCGGCAGCTGCCATGGACATCTTACGGTCGTTTCGAACGACGGAATCCTCCACCGCGGCTTTCGCGGCAGCAACACTCAGGAACAGCCCGAGATGCTTGCAACCGGTTCGGTCTTCGTTGAGGCAGGTAGCGTCAAAGGCGTTCCAGTGTCCGGTATTCACGATATGACCAAGGTGACGCTCCCCGTCCGATAAGGTGCAAATATAACTGGAGTCGCGCCAACCCAAGGTATTGTTGTTATCCATATGGCAACCTCTCCCACTGCGCTTGCATAGCCAACACGAAAACGACCATGGCTCTTGTGGCGGAGGTAAAATTCTGCGCAGGCCCGAGTTTTCCAGACTTGCCGCAGCGCACTCGTATGTATGCGCCGCGGCGACCTCCGTCTGTATTCCACCCGTGTTCGCGACGGGCGAAGCCGTTCAGAAAGCGGTTTGAGCTGCCGGTGCGGATTCTTGTTGTTTCGGCGCAATCCCACGAAGTTCGCTCAATTCGGATGCCCGCCGGCAGACCAGGTCAAATTCGGCTTCAAGCCAGTCGGCCATCGCAGATCCACCGCCTCCACCGCGGTGCTGGAAGATCTCAAATGCGCGGCTGCGGATCTGTTCGATCAGCCCTTCCGGTTCCCCAGCCGCGACGCGCTTTTTTTCTGTTGTGGTTTGTGGCATCGCGTTTCTCTTTTTCTTCGGTCCTGCTGAATCACGCGGCTGCGCGGGCCGGAAGAGACCGATCGAATGTCATCCGTTGGATCTGACTTGACCTCATGCCGGGAATGGCTTCCGAAAGCCTCCTTTCCCGGCTCAAAACAAATCCGAGACTCTGGCGAACTTCATTTCCCTTCAGAGGGAGCCATAGAGCGTGGAAGGCACCGGCGTCGCAGAGCTCCGGCCAGTCGATCGATTCCGAGAATCCATGACAGGCGATCACACGAACTCCCGGCAGCGCCAGCCTCAGCAGGCGAATCGCATCATGCCAGGAGTACCCAGGCCCCAGGGCATCGGGGTGAAAGAGCACTGCCGCGGTGTTCTCATACGTCTGCGTGGCAGTGACTACGCTCAGGTCGTCAGCCACCTCGACCCTCCATCCAAACTCATCCGCGACGGCATGCAACGAGGAGAGATCCGGACAGCCCGATCCCAGCATCGCGACGAGAGCTGGTATCAGGGCACGGCCGATGCGATTTTTCAGAACATTAATCTCATTGAGCAGGCCGAACCCGACATCGTGGCGATCTTCGGCGCTGACCACATCTACCGCATGAACATCGCACACATGATCGCGTTCCACGAGAAGGCCGGTGCGGCCTGCACGGTGGCGGCGCTCCCCGTGCACAAACGGCGTGCCCACGAGTTCGGCGTCATCGAGACCGGCGCCGACAACCGCATTCTCGGCTTCCACGAAAAAAACCCCCAGGCGCCCGAGTTCCCCGATAAGGCCGACCACGTCTTCGCATCCATGGGAAATTATCTTTTTTCCACCGGCGCCCTGGTTAAAGCGCTCCACGAGGACGCTGGCGACCCGGACAGCTCGCGCGACTTTGGCCGAGACATTCTGCCGCGTTTGGTCGCGGACCGTCGCGCGGTCTGCGCCTATGACTACGAGACCAATGAGATTCCCGGCGAACCGCCTGGCCAGCCCGCCTACTGGCGCGACGTTGGCACGCTCGATGCTTACTGGGAAGCGAACATGGATCTGCGCGCGATTAAGCCTGCCCTGAATCTCTACAACAGGCAATGGCCGTTGCGCACCAGCAGTTACCCCGATCCGCCGGCCAAGTTCACCTTCGACGAAGAGAACAGGCGCGGCGAGGCCATCGATTCGATCATTTCCGGCGGCTGCATTCTCTCCGGCGGCCTGGTTCGCAATTCGGTGCTGGGCAGCGGCGTCAAAGTGCACGCGGGCGCGCTGGTCGAGGACAGCGTGATTCTGGACAATTGCGACATCGGCCGCCGCGCCATGATCCGCCGCGCGATACTCGACAAGAACGTCCACGTCGCCCCCGACTCCACCATCGGGTACGACGAGGAGCAGGACCGCCGTCTCTATCACGTCACCGAGACCGGCCTTGTTGTGGTCGAGGGCAACCATTCGCCCGTCAGCATCTCGACAGTTTTTGTATAAGGCTTCCATTCGCGGTGCACATCCGAAGCAGTATTCGGGTTGGTCCAGGAGCCGAAAGGGCGCCCAGAAGACAGAAGGCGAAAGCTCAAACCGATAACTGCGCAGCTCCGGAATCGACGTTTTCCATCCCGCGGTTGCGTTCGAGACCGGCCCTTCGCACGACGTCACCTGGTCGTGGTTCGAAAAATGGAATCGGCTTATTGCGCGGCATCCGAATTATTTCCTGCGCGTGGACGGCGCGAACGACCTCGCAAGGCAACATGGGTCACTCGGTCGCACCTCTGGCAAGGGCCGGAGTTTGAATGTTAACCGGGCCATTGTCGGTCACGTTATCAGAGCACAACTGCGCGAAGGCTCCTCGAGATGTCCGCGATGAGTGATTCACACTGCCGTAAACAGGCCGATGCCAAAATGGCTACCTCGTCCTAGAAGCAGAGGACCCCGCACTGCTGCTTTGAAGCTAAGGTTGAGGCGGGCGGACAACGAGCCGCGGGGACCTTTTTGGATGTCGATCACCTCCACGATTTGCGGAATTGGGAGTGCGCGCCGGGCGCATTCAGCTTTGAGGTCGGAGGCGATGAAGTCGGGGTCCGATTGGGCATGTTTTGGGTGGCGCGTTGTCTGGTAGGGGGTTACGCTTCGCCAGATTCGAGAGAACCCGAATACCGTATCGCCATCTGTAGAAGCTGGCACGAGTCGGAATTCGCCTTCGGGCCCGCAGACGAGAACTCGGAGCTCGTCAATGGCGCGTGCGAGGGTATCCCAGGATCTGATTGTTTTGGAGTTACGGTCGCAGAAGTCGGGGGCGATGACGGCCACGCGACTGATATGGGCTCCGACGCCGGAAGAATAGGCGGCGAAGAAGAGATGAGCGTGGTGGCCCTCTCGGGCCGGGGTACCGTTCGTGTCATGGCCGTGGAACAGGACGGGGAGGGGGCGGTTGGGGCCGATTATGTTTTGCGCGCGGGCCATTACAGCACGCCGGAGAGCACGTAGGACAAGAGTGGCGTCTTCAACAGCCAGAGTATGGGAACCAGCGATTCCAAAGACATGCACACCGGGACTCCTCTCCAATGCTGGCTGCATGAGGCCGAGTCCGACGAACCGGCCGTCGCCGATGAGAAGCGGGCCTCGGATGGGTTGTTCGAAGGCGATTTCGGCGTGCCGGAGTCTTCCTTCGAAGCGTCCGGGAGAGTATGCGCCAGCCATTTCGCCGCGGACCAGGAAGGGCTCCTCCTGCACGCGAATCTCGGTTGGACGCGCGGAGATTCCGGCGTGGCGGCAGGCTTGCGCGAGGGCATATGCCGACCGCCCTTCGAAGTCGGCGCGTTGGGACCCGCGACGTGCGAACGGCACCGGCTCGGGCAGGATAACTGGAGTCACGCTGCGCCACTTTCTTGCAGAACGGTCGAACCCGTAATGATCGATCATGTCCGGCGGCGCGATTTGGACCAATATGGCGGGAGTGTCCGTAGGCGTGTGTTTGTTGGTCCCGGAGACTGGCAGCCCGCTGAACGCCCACTCCAGATCAGGAATTGGAATTAGGCAATCAGGGGGGATCAGAACCGCGATGCGGCGGATTGAAGGTGAGGTTTGCCTGTGACCGATGCTGGGAAGTGGAACGATGCAAACGCGGCGGGTGAGGTCATTGGAAGCCGCCGATCGTCCCGTGAGAAAGCGTTCGACCAGTGGTTGACATTCAGGCATTGCCTCTACCAGGCGGCGTGCCGCGCTTTCCCGCGCCTCTTCAGTCAGCGAAACGGTTTTCGTCTGGGGGATCGGGTAGAAGCGATTGAGATCGGTGAATTCGCGAATCTCGAAATAGAACCTGGTTCCAGGGGCGTCGTAGGAGATCGTGCGGTATACGGGCTTGGGAGGCTGCCGGAATAAGAACTTTCGGCTTACCGGATCCCATCTGAATCGGGACGCCGCCGCCTGGTGACGGCGAATCAGGCTGTCGAGTGAGCCGGGGGCAGGACAGCGAAGACCGGCTTGCGATTGTCCGCCCGGGCGGGACACCGTGCCCCGGCCTTGGAGGAGCCTGTCGACGTCGACCCCGGCGTGAACCTCGGCCTGTGCCCACGCGCCGTCCAGCCCGCGACCGAAGCAGTAGAGGCGTTGCGCGAGGCTGCAAACTAGGCTGGCGTGTTCAGCCCCTTGATCAAAGGTCCACGCGTAGAAAAAGGTTCTGTCGTTTTCGATGCGCCAAGGCGAGAGTGTTATTTCAGCTCGGATATCGGGCACTCTGTTCGGGTCGCCGCCGACCGAGTCGAGATCGTTGTTCGGCACGAACGACGTGACGCGACGGACACGGCTACGCGGAGGGAACGCGATATTCGGTGGGTTCTGACGCTCCAACCATTGGAACGCCGCGGCCCGGTGCTTCCTGGCATCGTCGCCTTCTCCCGCCCAGCGTCCGCCGTAAGCACCAGCGACAAGGGCCTGGAAGAGGCGAAAGGGGGATGGAGGCCAATCGCCGGCGCCGTGCCAGAGAGGCTGGAGGAGATGCACCTCGATCAAAAGGATCGGCATGAATTCCTTTAATTCTTCGCAGCTTCCTTTTGGGGTTTGGCTTTGACCTTTTTGGACTCGCCGAGGTCGGCCTTTGCGAGGTCCCGGCTAAAGGTGCCATTTTGATCGGGACCGACGCCAAAGGCCTGGGCGGCGGTGCGAGCGTACTCGCGCAGCATTTCGGTGGAAAGACCGATGGTCGTTCTATTTCCCGTGCGTTCAACCAAGGTCCAGTGCGACGGAGAGTCGGGGTCGGGAGTAAGCAGGCAACCCTGGCGGAGGAAACCATCCTGCGGTTCAGTGGCGGCAATGAGTGCGAGGGCAAGGATGTAGCGTCGCAGCGCGAGCCCATTTTCCTTGCTATCCAACTGGCGTAATGCGACGAGGTTGACGGTGACATCGCGGAAGATTCCGCCTCTGGCGACGACGCCGCCATGGGTATCGACAGCGGGCACGTGAACGAAGCCGCGAATCGCGAGCGGATTCTTCGTGTCTCCCTCGGCTTTCTGCTTCTCCTCTTCAGAGAAAACTTCGAGCGCGGCATAGTCCACAGGGGGCTCATACTGGGCGGAGCGGCGCAGCGGCATCCCAGGCGCGGACGACGCTCTGCACAATGCGCGGGAGTTTGGCCTGCTCACCACGCGAGTCCCATGCCCCGAATACGATCGAGGTCGGAGCCAGTTTAGCGATAGGAGCGGCGTCTCCGCGGGTCCGATAAGCGTCGAATGCCGCTTTTACCTCTTTGTAGAGGGTGGACGAACGAACCAGCGCATCGCCAATACGGTGGCCAACATCCAGGATTGACACGGCCGTTCCGTTTTCGACTTGGATTTCAACTTGGGGGACGAAAGCAGCAAGCGGGTTTTCCGGTCGCCCTTCGGCAGCTTTCCTAAATAGCGGCTCCATCCGATTCGCCTGAGAGCCAACGGAGTCGATTTGCACCACAGTGGTTCCGTCGCTAAGCTCGTCCGTAGCGTAGGGACCGTGTTTGCGATCGTCTTTCATCGCGTAAGTTGGGGGGAAGATAACGCCTTCCTTCCCTTCAACTGGAATCAGTACTTGGCGGAGGTGAAGAGCGACGGGACCTCGGAGGTCGTCCGCCCAGGTGTCGATGTGGACTTTCTGTACAGTAAGCGTTGGTGCAGGGGTCATAATTATTCCTCTTCAGCGTTAGTGATGCAACGCGCTTGATTTTCTTTGCCAGGCCAGCCCAGATTCATGCGAAATGTACGCACTGGGAAGCCAGTTACTCCGGAACCCAACACGGCGCGGGCGAGGCAAGGCGGGAGCCATGCATTGCTGACGTTGTAACGGTAAGCGAGTTTGTTCCTAGGATCGAGGCGGGAAGGCCGGGCGTTCTGAAGGCCGACGGCGGCAAGCAACTCCACCAGGGGGAAACCGACCATGCTAATGGACGGTTGGTCATTGGGAGAAAACCCCGCGTCGAGAGGTATGTAGTCGCGCCTCCAGTCGAAGCGAAAACTGCTGTCCATAGGCGCGGAGAAGGCGAAGGGATCGAGGGCGATACGGCTCAGAGCAGCATCGTCGAACGGGGAGAGCAGGGAGACGGAATCGCGAGCCAGAGCCGCGCCTGGGTAACCACCGGCTCCCGCCCAAAACTTCACATTGTCACGGCCGGTTCGGCGCGGATCATCGAGCCAGTGTTCGACCGGAATGTGGATCCCTCCAAAAGAGAGGTGAACCGGAAGCGTCGCGGGCGAATCGGGCGGAGCGCCGGGGAAGAACTGGCCGACGACGGTTACGGTTTCAACTTGCCATCTCGCTGCTGAGAGGGGTTCGTTGCCGGGTGTGCGCGGCGGTGCAATTGCGACCACTTTACAGCGTGCGAGGAAGCGGACGGCTTTCTCGATGCAATCTTCGGATGCGTCGAGTTCGAAACGGCACTCGGTTTCGTTGGAGGAATAGTTGAACCGCATCATGCAAGGGCCGCTGAGAACTTCCGTCATCTCCGTTAGGCCGAGGCAGGCGAAAACCTGGCCGGGATTACGAAGGTCAACAGGTATGCTGGCAGGGTTCATGGGTCTTTGCCGTTCTGGGCGGGCATTAGGTCCAAGGCCGCGGACGCTTTCCAATCGACGGCGCGCAAGAGAGTTTCCCACCACGCCAGCCCCCACGGCCCCCACTGAGCCTGAACTCGCGTGAACCGCAGGGCCGCTTCGCGAGCGCGGGGGGTTACCAAGGAAGGGGGGTTGTTCGGATCTTTGGCCGCAATTACAGGTCGAGCGAAGCCATGGTGAGCAACGACGATATGGCGGGCCAGGTCGCGCAGTTCCCCAGGAAGAGAGTTGAAGACGCTCTCGCCGTCGCCAAGGGAACCAAACTCGTGGCGGTATCCATTTAGAGCGCGTCCGTTCGCCTTGTTGTTGGCTATCTTGGCCAGAGGGCGCTCAGCGCGCGGCGCTCCCATCGCGGTTTGCCAGAGTTCGCGGTCCTTACCCAAGTCATGAACACGCGAGGCCGCACACAATAGCACTCGATACTCTGCGCTCAGGCTTAAAGCGTCGGCCATTGCTGCCGCCTCATTTTCCGCCCAGGAATGATGATCATCAATGCGTTGATTGCGACTGGATTGTGTAGCGTCGCGGTCCGCTTCGATAGTAAGCTTTTTCTCCACGCGCCATTCCTCTCCTCCTTCGTCGTCGGATGGGTCCTTCGGCCAAGATGTTTCGCGCTTCCAACCGTCTGCAGGCGGCGCATCGACGCGAACGATGCGAAGGCTTCTCCCAATTTCTTCGAAAAGTGTCTGCCACAGGACGTCGCTGTCAGGTACCTAGTCAAGCGTCACCGGGGGCTCGCTAGACGCAGGATCGAGCAGGCCATCACCGGAAAGGCCACCGATCCGGGCGTCTATGACCCAGGTTCGCCCCGATCGATTGTCGAGTTCTTCAAGACTGTTTAGTCCCAACGCATCCTCGACCTCGCCATCGTTATCGAGAACGACGACCGCGAGCGACCCGAGGTCCTTGCGGAGTTCCGCTGGAAGAGCCTTCGCACGTGCTTTGAGGACTTCGAGTGCCCGATAGGTTTCGGTCTCCAGCGTTTCGACCAGGTGGGGCGGCAAGGCCTCGAAGAATTCATTGAGGAGGCTCTTGTCGGGTGATTCGCCGCACATGGGAAGTACGCGGCGCCAGACCATCCGGCATTGTGGCTGTGGGTCAATCCAGCCGCGAATCCAGGGTTCGACTTTGGGCCGACCGGGATGTTCCTCCAGTGAGGTCATGCACCAAGCGTCAACATACACGCGCCGGAGCTCAGGACAGAGCGGTTCCGGGGTTGTGGCTTGCCTGCAAAGCTGCTCAAAGCCCTCTTGCGACTTGAGGTCGAGCAATATCCCAGGCCCGGCTGCCCGGCGACCGTTCGATTCGGTGGGCCAAAGGGCGGCCTCGAACGGCGCCCGAAGGACGGCGATTTGGTCGGAAATGTCGGTTTCCGCATCGTCAGCGGAGGGACCGACGAAAACGTCGACGAGGGCAGGCGTTTCGCGCCCCGAGCGATTGACTCGTCCCAGCCGCTGGACCATGCGTTCCCATGGCACGAGATCGCAAACCATGTGATCGGCGTCCAGATCTACGCCAACTTCACCCGCGGAGGTTGCGATCAGAAAGGCAGGCACGCCGGAGGAGCAAGGGTCAGCGGAGCTTAAGAAGCGCTCGAACACGGGATCCGGGCGTATGATCCATTCGTGTCCGCCGGGATCGCGGCGACCCGTGAGGCCTTCGCGTTCAGCGACGCGTCGCGCGCCGACGAGTAGGGCTGTGGATGGTTGGTCCTTCCAGATTTTGGCGGCGCGCTTTCGAAGGTCGTCTGCGACCACCCGGGCGACTTTGTCTCGCGAGTTGCAGAAAACGAGGACTCGGGCGCCATTTTGGCCCAGTTCGAAGGCGCGTTCGGCGAGAGACTTTGCCAGGCCATCGGTATTTCGGAACATAATCTGTTTGGGAGAATCAAGCCGATGGCGGACTGCTGGGTCTTGCCGGCGGTCGGGCGTAAGAGAAAAGATTGTCTCTCCCGGTGCGGAACGACCCGTGGCGGAAAGAGCCATGAATCGCATTGCGGGCACCGGAGCAGGCCGGTCAAAACAGGCGACCTGGCGGATCAGAGACTTGAAGGGCGGGATAAGGTGCGCCTCGTCTATCACTATGAGGGCATCCGTGCCGAGCAGGGCCGCATGAACGGGCCGCATGCGGGGGTTAACGCCGTAACCCTCGAACAGGAGCCGGGAACCGATCATGTCGATGGTGCCGACAATGATTGATGACTGAACGGGGTTCTGGAGCCAAAGCCGATTATCGGTAAATTGGCCGCGGAGAGTGGAAATGGGCAGCCGATTTGAGTCGAGACCGAGAGTTCTTCGCCAAAGTTCGGCTTCGTCGGAAGGTAAAACAGCGAGAGCATTTTCCAAATTGGCAGCCACGGTAATCGCTTCAGTCGTAGCTTGGTCGACGACGGCGCGGCGGTCGACAACGTAGACGAGGCGTCGGGGCAGAGACGCGCCAGCCAACCGAGCGGCCAGCCAGATTGCGATAACGGCGGTTTTACCGAGTCCCGTGGGGATATCGAGCGCGTCCGGGATGTCACCGCTGAGCAATGAGCGGTGTAAGTCGCTTTGCCAGCGGTAGGGTTCGCGTCCGAGCAGTTTATGGAGTATGTTCGCGCTGTCCACGGAGTAGGGTCTCGGTTATAAGCGAGATTGCGCTGTCATTCTACGGCATCGAAGCCGATGTGGTCGGAATTCGTCTTAATGACGAAGGTCGCAGAGAAATCATACACTAGTTATCCTGTGGAGCTTTTCAGTTGGCATCAAGGGGAGCGATGGTGGCAGGTGCAGCTCCGATACTGCCACGCGGGCCGCGAAGTCTCCGTCTGGTGGTTGTGTGCTGGCGCAGTTCCAGATTGGATTCGTCGGAGACGGTTGCGGGCCTGTCGCGCCCGCTAATGTGCTGCTTCGGTTCGGGCAATGTGCGGAGGAGTAATGTATGCGCCAGTCTTATCTCGTCTGTTACGACATCGCCGATGACAAGCGTCTTCGCAAGGTCTTCAAGACCATGCGTGGCTATGGCGACCATTTGCAGTACTCCGTATTCGAATGCCAATTTACGGCGAGCGATCTGATCCGATGCCGGGCGGCGCTGGCGCGAATTATTCACCATGATGAAGACCAGGTGTTGTTCGTTCATTTGGGCCCGGCGGAAGGTCGGGGCGATAGGGTTATCACTGCGCTCGGGCAGCCTTACGTAGCGGTGGATGCACCCTGCTTTATCGTATGAGCAAAAAACAACTGGCTAATCCAAGGAAAACCATCTGATATGAGCGCGCTACCTGTCCCGTTCCCCGTCCTTCCGCAATCGAAGCCGCGCGTGCCGAGGGGCGATCTGCCAGACTACCTTCCCGCGCGAATGGTAAATGAGTTTGTCTACTGTCCGCGGCTCTATTTCTATATGTGGGTGGAGGGGCTATTCCGGGAGAGTGCGGACACGGTGGAGGGATCTGCACAGCACAAGCGCGTGGACGCACGTCCCGCCGCGTTGCCGGAGGCGGGCGAGTCGGAAGAAAAGCTCCATGCGCGGTCGGTGACGCTTTCGAGCGAACGGCTGAAGGTGATCGCGAAGCTCGATCTAGTAGAGGCGGAGGGGTTCGCCGCCACTCCGGTGGATTATAAACACGGTGCTCCACGCGAGACTGGCAAAGACGGGGCGCTGGGAATGTGGCCGGCGGATCGGGTGCAACTCGCGCTACAGGCAATCGTGCTGCGCGAGAACGGGTATGAATGCGATGAAGTCATTGTGTTCTACCAGAAGACGCGGCAGCGGGTGCGGGTACCTGTTGATACGGCGCTGATCTCGGAGGCGGAAGAAGCGGTGGCGCGGGCCTGGGAACTAGCGGAGTTCGGGCTGATCCCGGCCCCGCTGGTGGACTCCCCCAAGTGCGTGGGCTGTTCCTTAAATACGATTTGTTTGCCGGACGAGACGAATCAGCTGACGATGCTCGACCTGAGTGGGGCGGCACAACTCGGGCTGTTCGAAGCCCCGGACGGCGAGGTAGTGCGCAAGCCGCCGGTTAGCGAAGGCCTCACGAAGCCGATCCGGCAGTTGATGACGCCAAGAGACGATCTGAAACCGCTGTACCTGAACACGCAGGGGTTGAGAGTCGGGAAATCGGGCGAGGTTCTCCAAGTGAAGGAGAAAGAAAAGACAGTGCAAGAGGTGCGTATCGGCGAGGTATGCCAGGTGAATCTGATGGGGAATATTCAGATTTCAACCCAAGCTGTGCAGTCGCTTTGCGAATCGGGCGTGCCGGTGACGTACTTCTCGATGGGTGGTTATTTTTACGGGATCACAACTGGGCTGAACACGAAGAACGTGGCGCTTCGGAGGAGTCAGTTCCGGCTGGCAGATTCGGAGCGGTTCTCGTTAGAATTGGCGCAGAAGCTAGTGGCGGGCAAGATCCGCAATCAGCGGACGATGATGCAGCGAAATCATGTGGAACCGCGAAAGATGGCGCTCGGCGCAATGAAGGCGGCGGCGGAACGGGCGGAACGCGCCGAGAGTCTCGACGTACTGCTCGGGATTGAGGGATCGGCGGCGCGGGTGTATTTCGAAGACTTCGCGGGTATGATCAAGATTGGGGAGGACGAAACCGACAACGCGGCCTCGAAGGGATTCACATTCGATTTCGCGGGGCGGAACCGGCGGCCGCCGCGAGATCCGGTGAACGCACTATTGTCGCTGGCGTACAGCATGCTGGCGAAGGATTTGACGATAGCGTGCTATGCGGTGGGGTTCGATCCGTACATGGGGTTCTACCATCAATTGCGGCATGGGCGGCCAGCGCTTGCTCTGGATTTGATGGAGCCATTCCGGCCGCTGATCGCGGATTCGGCAGTGCTAAGCGCAGTCAACACGCGGATGGTGACGGATAGGGATTTTGTGCGGGCGGCTGGTGCGGTGGCGCTGACGGCGACGGGACGGAAGGGGTTCTTTCGCGCGTATGAGTCGCGGATGGATACGCTCGTGACTCACCCGCTGTTCGATTACAGGGTCAGCTACAGGCGGATGCTGGAAATCCAGGCGCGATTGCTGGCGCGGGTCATCGAGGGTGAGATAGCGGCGTATCCGGTCTTCGTGACTCGATAGCTTCCGCGAGCGCCCGGGCGATGCGCAAAGGGCGGGGACCGCTCGCGTGGGTGTAAGTTACTGATTGGATTGGTCTGGGATATACGTGCTTGGTTGGTCTTGGTTTATTCTTGGAGTTGCGCGCGGGCCTCTCGCGGATGCAGGGGCAGATCATTGATAATAGAATAGTTAGTGGGACGGCTAATTCCCCGGCAGATCTGCCGGGGCCTCATTGAAGTGGTACTTCGGTTTGTGCTGCAATTGGTGCCGATTCCAATTCCCCGGCAGATCTGCCGGGGCCTCATTGAAGTTGGTATGAATTCACTGATTTTACGTGGGCCGAAAGAATTCCCCGGCAGATCTGCCGGGGCCTCATTGAAGTAGGTGCTGCGCGCCAATGGATTCCTGGCACTGAGCAATTCCCCGGCAGATCTGCCGGGGCCTCATTGAAGTCAGATGTTGTTGGTTGCGACTCCGACCGTGTTGCCGATAATTCCCCGGCAGATCTGCCGGGGCCTCATTGAAGTGTGGCGAGAACAGCCCATAC
>JBEKTF010000144.1:0-13988 GCA_049516355.1 Bryobacteraceae bacterium
CGGCGAGAAAACGCCGTAATAAACGTTCCGGAAAGGCGCGTCCACAAGGGGAGCCGGTCGTAGCGGACTCTCCGGCTTCTCCGGCGTGAGCGGCAGGCTCCATACCCCGATCCCCATGCCGGGTGTGGTTCTGCCGAATAGCAGGAACCTGCCATCCGGCGACCAACTCGTGACGGAGCCGACTCCGGCATCTTCATAGAGCAGCTGCTCCGTGCCTTTGCCGTCGGCCGCCTTCCGGTAGATCTGCCCCTTGCCCTTTTGTCTATCCCATACAATTGTGTTGCCGTCCGGGGACCAGACCGGTTGCCGATCAGGGGATGGATCGAAGGTGAACCGGGTGCGCAGACCCCGGGCGATGTCGTAGATCCAGATGTCCTGGCTACCGGCGGCGTCTACCGCGGCCACGGCGGCGCTTTTGCCGTCCGGCGAGAGTTCGAGGTTCGGGAAATCTCCCGGCTCGCCTAATGTGCCCAGAGCCTTGGCGCCGCGGTCAAACCAGGTGAGCCTCTCGCGGACCACGGATCCTCCCGTTTGGTACGCCAGCAGCCCGGAAACGGAAACGGTGAACACTCCCGCGCGCCCGTTGTTCCCGAAGAACGAGACTTGTTCGGCCACAGGAATGGCTTCCCCTTGTGCGGTCCGGCTCTTCTCATCAAAGGGCTGGGCCATGAGCGTGCTTTCGCGAAGGAATAATAAATGGCCTTGGGAGTAGACCGCGTTGGAATCGACCGGACCCAAAACAACGGTCTCCCGGGAATCGAGCGCGCCGACCCGCAGAACGGCGTCTGCGCCCACGAGGCCTTCGAACAGGAAGTGGCGTCCGTCGGGCAGGAACCAGGGGAAGCGATGGTTCCGCGACTTTGTGGCTTCCAGAGACGTCGCGGGGCTGGGGGTGCCTCCGCTCGACGCAACCTTCAGAAGTGGGCCATTGTTGCCGGGTGCGAAGAGGATCATGCCGTCCGTATTCCAGCTTCCCCCGCGGCCGAGCGGCGCGTCGGCGAGGGTCAGAGCTGGTCCGCCGGAGATGTCGATCTTCTTCAGTTTGCCCCCGGCAAAGAACGCCACGTAGCGGCTGTCGGGAGACCAAAAGGGAAACGTGCCTCCGTCGGTTCCGGCGAGGACTCGCGCGGTCGTGAGCGCCAAGGGCCGAATCCACAGCGGGTTCTTGCCGTCAGTGGTGTGGGCGCCGAAAACAATCCATTTCCCATCGGGAGAAAGCGCGGGAATGTTGAATTGGCCAGCGAAATCGAAAACTGTTGTTTCGGGTGGAAGTATCGCGCTGGAGATCGGCGTCGTCGCTGGAGGCTTTTCCCGGAAATGCACGAAGGCGAGCGCCGCAGCGAGCAGAGCAAATAGTGCGGCTGCGATCCATGGCAGTTTGCTGCGGGTGACGGCCGCAGGTGCGACATCTTCGAGGAGGAACTCCGCCCCGGTGATGTCCCGCAGCCGCTTTTTCGGATCTTTCTCGAGGCATCGCCGCAGCAGTCTTTGGACTTTGGCCGGGACCTTCGTCAAGTCCGGCTCTTCTTTGATCACCGCGGCCAAGGTGTCCGAAACGGTTTCGCCTTCGAATAGCCGTTGGCCCGTGAGCATTTCGTAGAGCACGACGCCGAAGGCCCAGATATCCGCGCGCTTGTCGACGTCTTTCGCGCGCGCCTGTTCCGGCGCCATGTAGCCTGCCGTGCCCAGGATCATTCCCGCTACTGTCAGCATGGTCGGGGAGTCCGGAGTCAGCGGAGTTTGTTCGGCGGACTTCGCCAGCCCGAAGTCCAGAACCTTCACCTGGCCATCCGGCTTGATCTTGATATTGGCTGGTTTGAGATCGCGATGCACGATGGCTTTGTCGTGCGCCGCTTCGAGGGCGTCGGCGATCTGCTTCGCGATCCTGAGCGCTTCTTCGAGCGGGATCGGTCCCTCTGCGATCCGGTCGGCCAGCGTGGGGCCTTCGACCAACTCCATCACGAGGTAATTGGGCCCGACGTCGTAGAGCGTGCAAATATTCGGATGATTCAGCGCGGCGATGGCGTGGGCCTCGCGTTCAAAACGATCGGTGAACCGGTGATCCGAAATCTTGATGGCGACATCGCGATTCAGCCGCGGATCGCGCGCCTTCCACACCTCGCCCATCCCGCCTTTGCCAAGGAGCGAGACGATCTCGTAAGGTCCGAGTCTGCTTCCCGGTGTCATTTTTTTAGCAAGGCAGTCCAGTTCTGCACCAGCGTTAGCGGCTCGCCCGCGTTCTGCTCCGGCTGAACGATGGCCAGGAAACGCTGGCCGTCGGCGGAGACGTCGTACTGGAAGCCGCCGCCCGTGCGAATAGGCCCGAAGAGCGGGCTCACTGTACCGGCGTCGAGACTAGCGCCTTTAACGCTCACCTCCGCGGCCATTAAGCGCCCGCCCGGCTCGACATAGAAGATCTCTTTTCCGTCGCGCCGCCAGCGGGGCTGTTGGCCACCGGACGTGGAGATCTGCCGCTTGCCGCCTGCCGCGCCGCTTGTGCCGCTGAAGGGGGCGGCATAAATCTCAGCTCTGCCGGATTCGTTGGACGCGTAAGCGATCCAGCGGCCGTCGGGTGAGAACTGCGCCTCCCGCTCAGAGAACGTGGTCTGAACGAATGGAAACGGCTTCCGCTCTCCTTCCAGCGGCAGCACCCAAAGATCCAGCAGGGTGGAATCCAGATCGCGCGTGGCCTCGTAGACAAGATATTTCCCGTCGGGAGAAACTGCATTGGGTCTTTTGTTGAGCTTGTCCTCATACAAAAGCTCTTCAACGCCGCTCCCGTCGGCCGATTTCCGGTACAGGTTCCCACGCCCCTTGCGGTTCGAGGAGAAGAATATACTGCGTCCGTCGGACGACCACACCGGGTCCGTTTCAAGCGCGGGGTCGAACGTGAACCGCGTTCGAAGCGCGCGTGAGACATCGTACAGCCAGATGTCCTCATTTCGATTCGAAGGGGCCATTATGCTGGCGGCCAGACTCTTGCGGTCGGGTGAGAAATTCAACGTAAAGAACCCGTCCACATCGTCAAGAGTTCCGATCGGCTTGCCGCCGCGATCGAGCCAGGCCAATTTGAACCTGTTCTCGGTGCCTTGTGGCACGTAGATTAAAAGACCGTTTCCGGAAACGGAAAAGACCCCGCGCCTCCCGGCGCCGATGCCTTGCACGCTCTCAGCTACGGGGATAGCTTCCCCGGCGGTGGCGAGGCGTTTCAGATCGAATGGCTGTGCCACCAGCGTATTTTCCCGCAGATAGAGAAGATGGCCCTGCGCATAGACCGCATTGGACAGGGCATCCGCGACAATCTTGCCTTCTTCCTTCGAGTCGAGCGCTCCGACACGAATGGATCCTCCGGTTTGTCCACCGTTGGCGGCCAGGTAGAGGAAGTGGCGGCCGTCGGGGAGAAATGAGGGCCAACGAGGGTTAAAGTAATTCCTGTTATTTGCATTGGGATCTGTCCCGGCAACAAGCGGGGTCAGCGCAGCGGGAACACCGCCGGCCGCGGATACTTGATAGAGGCGGTCGGTTGCAAACACGATCGCGCCATTCTGGCTCCACGTTCCGCCCCGTCCGCCGACAGCGTCGCACAGCGTGATGGCGGTTCCACCGGAGGCGTCGATTTTTTTCAATTTCCCAGCCGCGAAGAACCCGACGAGCTTGCTGTCCGGAGACCAGAACGGATGAGTGGCTCCGTCAGTTCCCGCAAGAGGCTGCGAGGTGAGCGCATCGAGCGCGCGAACCCAGAGCTGATTCTTGCCATCGGCGTCCAGTGCGCTGAAGACCAGACGGCGGCCGTCCGGCGAAAGAGCGGGAGGGCTGGCGGATGCGAGGGCGCCCCTTATGTTAAAAGCCGTCTTATCGGGCGGAGGAATGAAGGCGCGCACTACCGGTGTTTCCGGCGGCTTCTCGCCGAGGTGAACGAAGGCAAGCGCGGAGGCGAGCACGGCAAATATCGCGGCGGCTGCGATCCAAGGCAGCTTGCGATGGGTGATCGCCGCAGGCTCGACTGCTTCCAGGAGGAACTCCGCGCCGGTGATATCGCGCAGCCGCTTCTTCGGATCTTTCTCCAGGCATCGCCGCAGCAGCCTTTGGACTTTCGCCGGGACCTTCGTCAAGTCCGGCTCTTCTTTGATTACCGCGGCCAGCGTGTCCCCGACCGTTTCGCCTTCGAATAACCGTTGGCCCGTGAGCATTTCGTACAGCACGACGCCGAAGGCCCAGATATCGGCGCGTTTGTCGACGTCTTTCGCGCGCGCCTGTTCCGGCGACATGTAGCCTGCCGTGCCCAGGATCATTCCCGCTACTGTCAGCATGGTCGGGGAGTCCGGAGTCAGCGGAGTTTGTTCGGCGGACTTCGCCAGCCCGAAGTCCAGTACCTTCACCTGGCCATCCGGCTTGATCTTGATGTTGGCCGGTTTGAGATCGCGATGGACGATGCCCTTTTCGTGCGCGGCTTCGAGGGCGTCGGCAATCTGCTTCGCAATCCCCAGCGCTTCTTCGAGCGGGATCGGCCCCTGCGCGATGTGCTCCGCCAGCGTCGGACCTTCGACAAGTTCCATCACGAGGTAGTTCGGCCCGACATCGTACAGTGTGCAGATGTTCGAATGATTCAGCGCCGCGATGGCGCGGGCCTCACGTTCAAAACGATCGGTGAATTGCTGGGCAGAAATCTTGACGGCGACGTCGCGACCCAGTCTGGGATCGTGGGCCTTCCATACCTCGCCCATGCCTCCTTTGCCGAGACGCGAGAGGATCTCGTAGGGTCCGACGCGACTGGGGGGCGTGGCCATGGCAAGTTACAAGATTGAACAATTGTACCGGAAAATGCGGGAAAAGAACTCAGTTGTTGAGATAACCCTTCGACAAATCATGCACCGCGTGGCGAGCCTGGCGTGCGATCTCAATGGCGCGCGCCTCTTCGCCTGCGAGGAGCTCCGGCGAATCGCCGGGATATCTGACTTCGACGCCAAACGGAGTGAGGAGTGTCGCGTCCTGCATCACCGAAGCTGTGGCTGGCTCACATCCGGCAACCAGGTCGAGCAGCTTTCCCATATCATGCGTTCTCGCGAAGAAGATCTGATGGCGGACGAGAACGGCTTTGAGGTACTTCTCGACAGCCTGCTGCGCGTGGAAGGCTACGATCAGCCGTAAGGTGCCGCTTTCCTTTAAGGAGGATTTCCGCCGCGGCCAGATCCTGGTCCGCTTTTTCGATCCACTGCCTGACCAGGTTCTGTTGGACCTCCTCAGGCGGCTGCATAGAACACTCGCCCGAATTTGTGCGCGGGGTAAGCTATGCCGCCGATAACCGATTTCGTTTCTTCAAAACGCTCGGTGGCGATCACGATAACGTCGACGGGGTAGCCGATGTCTCCCAGGGCGCGCCGGATTCTGACGCTCTCGTTGCGTGTGTTCTCGGGCGCGGGTTCCACGACCAGCAGGTCTATATCGCTCTCGCGGGTCATTTGCCCGTTTGCAGCGGAGCCGAACAGAATGATGCGATCCGGCTCGGCAACCGTCAGGATGCGGCGGACGATTTCCTGCGTCAACGTCTCGTTAACGGCCATCAGAAGATTATGATACGCGGTGAGACTGCGGTACCGACGCGCGGTTCTCGATGAGCAGGAAGGTGATGTCGTCTGTCTGGGCCGCGCCTTGCGTGAATTGATCCAGCTCCGCGAGCAGTTTCGATTCGAGGGCTTCGGCGCCCTGCCGGGCTGTCGACCGGATCAAAGCGAGAAGCCGCTCTTCGCCGAAGTCTTCCTGCGCGCCGTTTTCCGCTTCCGTGAGGCCGTCGGAATAAACCACCAGAATGTCGCCGGGATTCAATTCGAGCGGCACGGGCTTGTAAACGGCGAAGGGAAACATGCCGAGCGGGATGCCGCCCGAAGGCAGCTCTTCCACTTCTCCCGCCGCTGCGCGGAATAGATAAGCGGAGTTGTGGCCGGCGCTGATGAAGTGCCCTCTGCCCGCCGCGTCAAGCTGGAAGAGAAACATTGTGACGAAACGGTGCGCGGGCGTTTTCGCGCAGAGCAATTTGTTGACGCCGTTCAGGACCAGGTCGGGCCGCGCGGAGGAGCGAAACTCCATATTCAGCGCGCCCAGCGTGAGCGAACTCAGCAGCGCCGCGGGGATTCCCTTACCGGAGACATCGGCAAGAACGCCCGTCAGTTCGCCGCCCTGCACCGGGATGAAGTCGTAGAAATCGCCGCCGAGCTGCCGGGTGGGCCGGCAGAAGGCGCGGATGCGGAACGGCTCGGCCTGCGGCAACGACCGCGGCAGCAAACTGCGCTGCGTCTCCTCGGCGATGGCCAGTTCCTGCTCGATGCGCTTGCGTTCGGCCAGCGTGACGACCATTTCCAGCTTTTCGAGCACATGGCCGGCTTCATCCGCCAGCCTCGTGAGCAGCTTCTCATCGAGGCCCGAAAGCGAATGCATATGCTTCCGGCTGTCGAGATAAAGAATGCCCATGACGGCCGGCGTATCGGTTTCCTGTTCCGGCGACATGGCTTCGAGCGGCAGGCAGGCGACGGCGCGCAGATTCATGGCGACGATGCTCTCGCTGCCGGCCAGGTCGCCGTGTATGCCTTGCGTCATGAACACCGGCTGGCCGCCGCGCGCCACGCGCTCGACGACGCTGCCGCTGGTACGGAACTCGGACTGGCCGAGCGAATTGCCGGCGCTGTCGAGGCCCACGGCGTAGGCGAATTCGCTGCGGTTTTTCCTTAAAATGAAGCCGCGTTCGGCGCCGCTGATGCCGAGCGCAGATTTCAGGATGTGCTGGAATGTTTTGTCTGGTGAGAATGCCTTGCCGAAGTAGTAATGAAAGTCGAGCAGGCACGAGATCTTTTCGAGTTCCGAATGCGCCGCGGCGGATTCCTCGGGCAGAACTGTGGCGAGCCGCTTGACCGAGCGCTCGATGCCCGCTTCTTCGAGCAGGCCGGCGCCGGTGGAGGCTGAAGTCTGGCTATCGTCTCCGATGAGGAAAAGCAGTTCCACGCCCTGCTGGCCGAGCCGGATCCGGTCGCGCGGCCGCAGCGGGTGCCGGTCGATGCGGACGCCGTTGACCCAAGTGCCATGGCTGCTCTGCAGATCGATGACGACGAAGGTCGGGCCTTCGCGTTGATCCTCGCGGACGATGCGCAGGTGCTGGCGGGAGACGAGCGGGTGCGTCAGCAGGATGTCGACGTCCGAGCGGCGGCCGATGACGATCTCGGCGCTGGTGAGATGGAATGCCTCACGGCGTTCCGGAGTCTCAGTCCATTCGAGGCGCGGTACGGTTTCGGGTTTCGCCAAAGCGATCTGGCCTCTTCGAGCGAGCTAGGCGAAGCTCCGCACGGCGTGCGCTTCGTCCTCGTGCACGTCGAAGACGGTGTAGAGTTTTGTTATCTGCAAGAGGTCTTTGACGCGCTTGGTCAGGCTCAGCAGCTTCATGGTTCCGCCGGCGTTGGTCATCGTCGTGTAACCGGAAACCAGCTCGCCGATGCCGGAGCTGTCGATATAGGTCACATCGCCCAGGTTCAGAAGGACCTTTTTGTTCCCCTTGTCCGTCAAGGAGTGTATCTCGTCGCGTATGACGCTCGATCCTTCGCCGAGAGTTATGCGGCCGGAAACATCGATCACCGTTACGTCGCCCACCTGGCGGGTCGTCAGCTTCACGCTCATGAAATTTCGTCTCCTCGTCTCTCTAATTTCCGGGGGAATGCCTCGCGTTTGGCGAGGGATCTTTAGAGTATCACTCCGGCAGAAACGCGACTGCAAGTCGGGTCTTCTGAATAGCTACTTGCGACTGAAAATCGCCCGAAGTGCGTACCATTCGCGGAAACGGGTGTCGAGAAAGTCTCGACACGGCACGCTGAGAGCGTGCGCCACGTCGGCTTCGGACTAAACCCACCAGGGCGCCGATGGTTTCTCCCGGATGACGAGACCGTCGAGGAACCGGATCGCTTTCGTCAGGCCTTCCTCGGGCGACAGCAGGCTGTCCTCGTGCTCGATCGAAAGGGCGTAATCGTAACCGTACATGCGCAGGGTCGAGATGAATTCGCCCCACCATTCGGCGCCGTGACCGTAACCGACGGTGCGGAAGATCCAGGCGCGATTGCGTTCGTCGGTGTATTTTTTCGTGTCGAGAACGCCCGAGACGGGGAGGTTGCGTTCGTACATCTGCGTATCCTTCGCGTGTACGTGAAAGATGGAATCGCCCAGGACGCGAATGGCCGCGATGGGATCGATACCCTGCCAGAACATGTGGCTGGGATCGTAATTGCAGCCGACCGATTTGCCTGCAATGGAGCGCAGACGCAGCAGAGTTTCCGGACTGTACACGACGAAGCCGGGATGCATTTCGACCGCGATCTTCACGCCATGATCGGCGGCGAACCTGCCATGCTCTTTCCAGTATGGGGCGACTTTCTTTTCCCACTGCCAATGGAGGATGTCGAGATACTCCGGCGGCCAGGGACAAGTGACCCAGTTCGGAAATCGGGATTTGTTGCTGTCGCCAGGACAGCCCGAGAAATCGATTACTACCGGGACGCCGAGGCGCTCGGCAAGTAAGACCGTTTTGCGGCTCACCTCGCGATGGGGTTCGGCGACATCGCGATCGGGATGGAGCGCGTTGCCATGGCAACTCAGGGCGCTGATTGTTATGCCGCTGTCTTCGAGACACTTTTTGAATTCTTCGAGAGCCGTGGTGTCGTCGAGCATTGCCAGCTTGCAGTGCGGATCGCCCGGGTAGTTACCGGTGCCGAGTTCGACGGTCGTGATGCCGAGAGCTTTGAGTTTCGCTGTGACCGTCGTCAGGGGAAGCTGGGATAAGAGCGCGGTAAAGACGCCTAATGTCATGTTTTACTCACGTTTTGTCGGGGGCGTAACAGACTGGATTCAACTTACACTCTGCACACCTGGGCTTTCGGGCCACGCAAAGGGCTCGGCCGTGAAGGATGATCTGGTGCGAGAAGAGAATCCAGCGGTCTCGCGGAATGATTTTTATAAGATCCTGTTCGATCTTGACGGGATCGGTCTGCTTAGTCAGATCGAGACGGCGGGATACGCGTTGAACGTGCGTATCGACCACAATTCCGGAGGCGATGTTATAGGCGGTACCCAGAACGACGTTGGCCGTTTTGCGTGCAGCGCCGGGCACGGTAAGGAGCTCTTCCATCGTGCGCGGGACCTTGCCGCCAAACTCGTTCACGATTTTCTTTGCGGCTCCGATCACAGATTTCGCCTTGTTGTTGAAAAACCCCGTTGAACGGATATCGTTGGCCAGAACCTCCTGGCGCGCGGCGGCGAAATCCTTCGGGGTGGGGTACTTCGCGAACAGCTCGGGTGTCACGGCATTCACGCGCCTGTCGGTACATTGAGCGGAGAGGATGGTCGCGACAAGAAGCTCCCAGGGGTTGCGATGGATCAGCGCGCAGGTTGCGTTCGGGTACATCTCATCGAGCGTCTTGAGAATTACATCGACGCGCGCCGCGCGGGCGGCTTTAGTTTTCGGTTTCGTCACTTGCATCATTCGTATCGTATTATTCGTACCGCAGGACCTCGACCGGCGTGATGCGCGTGGCGTTTCGCGCCGGGTATATGGTAGCCAAAAGGCTTATGGCGAGGGCTACACAGGTAATCCACAGACCATCCCAGGGATTCGGGTCAAAGGGGACGTAACTCAAAGCATAGACGGACTCATCGAGCGGTATCAGGTGATACTGAGCGGCGAAGTAACAAAAGGTGTAGCCGACAACCAGACCTATGGCAACCCCGATGGCTCCGATCATCGCGCCCTGTAAGACAAAGATGCGCCTGATCTGACGGCGTCGTGCTCCCATCGACATCAAGACCGCGATGTCCTTGTATTTGGTTAATACGATCATCGTGAGAGTAATGAATATATTCAGGGCCCCGACGAGAACGATCAGCCCGATCGTAATCGCGGTGACCGCGCGTTCCAGCTTCAGGGCATGAAAGAGCTGTGCGTTCTGCTCTTCCCATGTGATCGAAGAATAACGGGGACCGGCTACGCGTATCAAATCCATGGCAGCCTGGGGTGCGAGGTCGGGATTGTCGAGCCGGATCTCGATGGTATTGACGACGTCGCCCACGGAGTGCAGCTTTTGTACGGACGCGATGGAGGCATAGGCCCAACGGTCATCGACGTCGAAGAAATTGGTCTCAAAGATTCCGGTTACGCGAAAGCGCTGGCTGCGCGGGCCGGGGCCGAAGGGCGTTAAATTGCCTTCGGGATCGATCAGGTTCACGGTGCTGTTTAACAGGAGCCCCGCATCCTGCGCGAGTTTGGATCCGACGACGATACCGGGAAGGCCCGCGTCTTCCTGCAAGCGGGAAAGGGAGCCGCTTTTGAGATGGCGCAGAGTCTCACTGGTGGACAGTTCACCGCGTGGATCGATGCCTTTGAGCGTCACTTGCTTCGTGCCGCGCGGACCGGTGAGAATAACCTCGTCATACAGCACCGGGGACACCGCGACAACGTGCCGGACCTTTCCGAATTGCTGGATCAGATTCCGCCAGTCCTCAATTCCCTGTCCGGGGTCTTTATCGAGAATGTTGACGTGCGCGGTTGCCGCGAGCATATTGCGCTGCAGGGTGTTCTGAAATCCGTTGTTGACGGCGAGCGAAATAATCAGCGCCATCACTCCTGCCGCGACGCCGATTACGGAGATGACGGTGATCACAGAGATGACCTTTTCCTTGCGGCGCGCGCGAAGGTAACGGCCGGCAACGAATAGTTCGAATGCCGTGATCATTTAGCCGGAGGGCTATCCAGACTACGCAGCCGGTCCGCCATTCCGATCTCGCCCTCGGGCCGCAGCAGAGGGAATAGAATGACGTCGCGGATGGATTGCGAGTTCGTCAGCAGCATGGTGAGCCGGTCTATGCCCAGGCCTTCGCCACCGGTGGGCGGCATGCCGTATGCCATGGCGCGCAGATAATCCTCATCCATCTGATGCGCTTCTTCGTCGCCGCGTTCCAGCATGGCCCGCTGAGCGTCGAAACGGCGGCGCTGTTCCATGGGGTCATTCAACTCGGTGTAGGCGTTGCCGATTTCCATTCCCGCGATGATGATCTCGAAGCGCTCGACCATTTCCGGCTCATCCGGTTTGTTTTTGGAGAGCGGCGAGACCTCGACCGGAAAGTCGTAAATCAAGGTCGGCTGGATCAGTTTCCGTTCGGCGTACTCTTCAAAAAGATGCGCGAGGCACTCTCCCGGAGTCGGCCTTCCGGCGTGCTCTTTCAACCATTCAGGATCCCGCACGTTGTCGAGCGAGGGCTGATCGGGACCTTCCCAGTATTTAACGACGGCCTCGCGCATGGTGAGCCGGTGGAGAGACCCGAAATCGAGCTCGACATCGCCGTAAGGGACCTTCGTACCGCCGGTTGCGTCGATGGCAACCTGGCGCAGTAACGCCTCGCTGAGGTCCATCAGGCCGCGGTAATCGGTGTACGCCTGGTAGAACTCGATCATGGTGAACTCGGGGTTGTGGCGCGTGGAGATACCTTCGTTACGAAAGTTGCGATTGATCTCGTAGACGCGTTCGAGTCCCCCGACGATCAGCCGTTTCAGATATAACTCGGGCGCGATGCGCAGGTAGAGATCGATATCGAGCGTGTTGTGATGCGTGACGAAGGGACGCGCCGCCGCGCCGCCATAGATGGGCTGCATCATCGGTGTTTCGACTTCGATGTAACCGCGGGCGTCGAGTTGGCGGCGGAGTGAAGCGATGATATTCGCGCGCTTGCGGAAGATCTCGCGGCTTTCGGGATTGGAGATCAGATCCAGATAACGCTGGCGGTAGCGGATCTCGACATCTTCGAGACCATGAAACTTCTCCGGCATGGCGAGAAGGGTCTTCGAGAGGAACTCGAGTTTCTCAACATGCAGGCTCAGCTCGCCGGTGCGCGTGCGAAAAAGATATCCTTCAGCGCCGACGATGTCGCCGATGTCGAGGAGACCGAACAACTGATAGTCGCGCTCATCGACGGCGTCCTTGCGCACGTAGCATTGCAATCTCGCGCCATTCTGCTGGATGTGCATGAAGCCCGCCTTACCCATGCGGCGGATGGTCTGAATGCGCCCGGCGAGTTTCAGGCGAATTTCGGGGACCAGCTCTTCGGCGGTCTTTTCGGCGTGGTCGCGAAGCACATCGGGCACGGTGCAGGTGAAATCGAAACGCTTGCCGAAGGGGCGATATCCCAGGGCTTCGATTTCATGCACGCGGGCGGCGCGCTGTTCAAATAATTCGTCTTCCAGCGACAATAGCGACTCTCCTGAGTGGGAATCAGCTATTATAATTCTTCGTCACAACCAACCAGCTCTTGACCCGCTCAATTTCCATCATTATTCCGGCCTATAACGAGCTGGTCAGGCTGCCGGATACGATCCGGCGGATCGTGGAGTACCTCGAAACCAGCAACTGGAGCTTCCACGAAATCCTGATCGTGGACGACGGCTCGACGGATGGCACCGTTGCCGCCGCGGAAGCGTTCGCGAGGAGTGATTCCAGTATCCGTGTGCTGCGGAATCCGGGCAATCGCGGTAAAGGTTATTCCGTGCGCCACGGGATGCTGGAAGCGCGCGGCGAATGGCGGCTGTTTAGCGATGCGGACCTGTCGACGCCCATTGAAGAGCTGGAAAAACTGTGGTGCGCGGTGAGCGGGGGGAAGGACAAAATCGCCATCGGTTCGCGTGCGATTGACCCGTCGTTGATCGGGGTTCACCAACCTGGATACCGGGAAACGATGGGCCGATTTTTCAATGGCGTGATGCGCGCCGCGACAGGCCTGCCGATCTCGGATACGCAGTGCGGCTTCAAACTTTTTCGCGGCGACGTGGCGCAGGAGGTGTTCTCGAGGCAACGGCTGGAGCGGTTTGGCTTCGACGCTGAAGTGCTCTATATCGCGTCCCGTCGCGGCTACGGTATTGCGGAAGTGCCAGTGCGCTGGAATCACGTGGAGGGCAGCAAAGTCGGGATGTTCACCGGGTTGAGAGCGTTCGTGGAACTGGCGGAGATCCGGGTCAATAGCCTGCGGGGCAAGTATCGCTGATGACTGTTGATTTTATTCATAAGTTCGTGCCGGGCAGCTTGCCGGTCACCGTGCTGTTGCTGCACGGGTCCGGCGGCGACGAGAACGACCTGTTGCCGGTGGCGCGGGTTCTTGTGCCGGGAGCTGCGTTTCTTAGTCCGCGTGGCAAAGTGGTGGACCAGGGGCTGCGGCGTTTTTTTGCGCTCGACAGGAGTGACGTAAAGGAGCGTGCGGCGGAATTGGCGGAATGGATCGGAGAAGCGGCGAAACAGTACCGGATCGACACCGCGCGGATGTATGCGCTTGGGTATTCGAATGGCGCGAATATAGCAGCAGTTTTGATGCTGCTGCATCCGGGCTCGATTGCCGGAGCATGCCTGCTGCGATCGAGGGCGATGGTTGATCCGGAAACTTTGCCGTCGCTCGAAGGCACGCCGGTTTTGATTTCGGCGGGCCAGAGCGATCATTTGATCAAGTCCGAGGATGCCGAGGCGCTCGCGAAATTGCTGACGAACGCAGGCGCACGCGTGGATCTTGCGATTCAAAATGCGGGCCACGATTTGACGCCGGCGGATTTCTCGCTCGCGAAACAATGGTTCAGCAAGGTGGTGAGGTAATGTCTCAGGTCAAAATATTCGGGCTGCGGACCCATCTGGGCGGTATCACTCAGCGCGTATCCGACGTCATTCATTCCTGCGTGGTGGAGGCGCTGCAATATCCCGCCGGTAAGCGCGCGCACCGGTTCTTCCTGCTCGAGCAATCGGAATTTTTCTACCCTGCGGGACGGACTGAGAAATATACGATCCTTGAGTTCAGCATGTTTGAAGGCAGGAGCGTGGAGGCGAAGAAAAGTTTGATCCGCTTGCTGTTCCAACGTTTCGAGGAGAGCCTTGGGGTTAGTCCGAACGATCTCGAGGTGACGATCTTCGAGACGCCGAGGGTGAACTGGGGCT
>JBEKTF010000145.1:0-13985 GCA_049516355.1 Bryobacteraceae bacterium
AAAGATCGCCGAAGCAAACCACCAGGATCGCCTGGCGGTGATCGAATCGGCCCGGATCGGATGGGACTCAAGTCCCGTTTCTCTCGCCCGCCTCTGCGCGGAACTCTGGCCGCTCATAAAAGATGAGGACTGGGCGCTCGTATCGCAGCAGCCTTTCATCGGTAACTGGCCGAGCAAACTGTGGAAGTTCGACAAGCCGTACCAATACAACGGGTCGTGGGGCGCGGGCGGTATCGGCTACAACGCACCAGCGTCGATGGGCGGCGCACTGGCAAACAGAAAACATGGACGCCTCTCGGTCAACATTCAGTGCGATGGTGACCTGAATTTTTCGCCGGGCGTTCTGTGGACGGCGGCGCATCACCAGATCCCGCAATTAATCATCATGCACAACAACCGGTCCTACGGCGCCGAGGTGATGTTCGTCCAGCGTATGGCCGCTCTGCATAACAGAAGCGTCGACCGTTGCCATATTGGTACCACCATTACCAATCCCGACATCAACTACGCCAAAATGGCGGAAGCCTACGGCGTTCACGGCGAAGGCCCGATCTCGGATCCGAAAGATCTTTCCGCAGCCTTCAAGCGCGGGATCGAGATCGTGAAAAAGGGCGAACCGGCGATGATCGACGTCATCACGCAGCCCCGTTAGAGCGGAAGAGAGCCAAAAACCATGAACACTTCTCTGAAACTGCTTCTTCTGGCCGCCCTGGTTGCCGGGATTGCCGGCGCCCAGACGCCGGCGGGAGACGCCGGCCGCGGCAAAGACCTGTTCGGCAAAAAATACATGTGTTACACCTGCCACGGCTGGGACGGTCACGGAGGTTCCGGGGCAGTGCTCTCCGGAATGAAAATGAACCAGACCGCTTTCATGGGGTACGTTCGTTCCGGAGGTCCTGGAACTGCTGGCGTCGGCGGACGGATGCCGTCTTATTCCCTGAAGGTAGTTCCGGATCAGGATCTGGCGGATATCTTTGCATATGTAAAAACGCTTCCGGCGTCGACGCCCGCAAAGAACATCCCGTTACTGAAACAGATTCTCGATCAAAATTAACGACTACCGGCTGAAAGCGCGACTGAAGGGCGTGGCGCACACTCCTGCGTGCCGCGTCGAGATTCTTCTCGACGCTTCCCTGCCCCAACACAGGTGTCCGCATGAGTGCGGACACGGCACGCTGAGAGCGTGCGCCACAAATGTTCAGGATATTCGGAAAGCAAAAGCCATTAAGACCGAAAGCCGCCTTTGTTCGGTACCGCTGATGCGATTATGGGCTCATGCCGGAAATCGATAAACACAAACCGGGAACGTTCAGCTGGATCGAACTGGCAACAACCGATCAGAACGCAGCCAAAGCCTTCTACACATCCCTGCTCGGCTGGACCTCCCAGGACTCTCCGATCGGTCCGAACGATTTCTACACCATGTTCTCGCTGAAGGGCCGAATTGCCGCAGCCGCGTATACGCAACGCGCGGACGAGCAAACACTGCACATTCCGCCACACTGGAACCTCTATATCAACGTGGCCAGCGCCGACGATACGGCAAAACGGGCCGGCGAACTCGGAGCGAAAGTGCTTGTCCCACCTTTCGATGTTTTTACCTACGGGCGAATGACGGTCGTGCAGGATCCAAACGGTGGAGTGTTTTCCGCCTGGCAGGCCAAAGAGCATCCCGGAATCGGGATCAAAGATGAACCCGGGAGCCTGTGCTGGGCCGATCTGAATACGCCCGACCCGCGGGCTGCCGCAACCTTCTACTCGCAGTTGTTCGGCTGGAAAATAGAAGGATCGGAGGATGCCAACGGCTATTTGCACGTCAAGAACGGAAACGATTACATCGGCGGGATTCCGCCAGCGGAGCACCACAATCCCAGTGCGCCGCCGCACTGGCTTATCTATATCCTCGTATCCGATTGCGATGCCAGTACCGAGAAGGCGAAACAGCTCGGCGCACGCGTTTACATGGGGCCGATGACCATGGAAAACGTGGGCCGGATGACCGTTTTGGCCGATCCGCAGGGAGCCGTGTCGACGCTGTTCGAGCAGCATCGCAGGTAGCGCATTGATATGGCTCATTACCGGAACCGTGCTCCTGCTCATTTTGATCAGGCCATGGCGCGTTTCCGAAGCCATCTGGGCGTGCACGGGCGCGGCTCTCCTCGTCATTCTTCGAATCGTCTCTCCCGGTGAAGCACTCGCGGCAGTGGGCCGCGGGACGGATGTCTATCTCTTCCTCACCGGAATGATGCTTCTCGCCGAACTGGCGCGCCGCGAAGGCTTCTTCGACTGGATCGCGGCGGAAGCGATCCTCCTGGCGCGCGGTTCCCGCACGCGGCTCTTCGCAATCGTCTACGCGGTGGGCACTCTGGTCACGATCTTCCTGTCGAATGACGCCACCGCCGTTGTGCTCACGCCCGCCGTGCTCGCCGCGGTAAAGAAGGCTCGCGCAACCCCGCTGCCTTATCTGCTGATCTGCGCGTTGATCGCAAACGCCGCCAGTTTCGTGCTGCCCATTTCGAATCCGGCGAACCTGGTGGTTTACGGATCGAACATGCCACCGTTGGCCGTCTGGTTGAAATCGTTCGCGCTTCCTTCGCTCGTAGCGATCGCGGTGACCTTCCTCGCGCTTCGGTTGGCGACGGGCAAATATCTGGATGGCGAGATGGAAAGCGGGGTCGATCGCCTTAACTTATCGCGATCGGGAAAATTCGCGGCCTGGGGGATCGCGGGAACAGCGGTCGTTCTCATCCTCGCTTCCGCTTTTGGCTTCGATCTCGGGCTGCCGACATTCCTCGCTGCGCTGGTAGTTGCCGCGCTGGTCGCTTTTGAAGATCGTGGTGCGCCTCTCGGCATCCTGAAGCATGTCTCGTGGAGCGTGTTGCTTCTCGTCGCGGGCTTGTTCGTTCTCGTCCAGGCGGTAGACCAGGCGGGAGCCCTCACGCTGAGCCGCGGATTGTTGCAGAAAGCCGCAGACGCCGGTCCCGCGGTTGGAAGCCTGTCGTCGGCCTTCGGCGTCGCGCTGCTGGCGAACCTGGTGAACAATCTCCCGGTTGGCCTGATCGCAGGTAGCGTGCTTCATGGCACGAAGATTCCCGAACTGGTCCGGAACGCAATACTCATCGGAGTGGACCTGGGGCCGAACCTTTCGGTGACGGGTTCGCTCGCCACAATCCTATGGCTGGTGGCGCTGCGGCGCGAAGGCGAAGATGTCGGCTTCTTTCAATTCCTGCGCTTCGGCATATTTGCGATGGCGCCCGCGCTGGCGCTTTCGGTGTTGGCCCTCGTCCTGGTCAGAACCTGATATCGATGATTTGACGCGAGAGGAAGCGCGAGACGTCCGTCGTGAAAGTAGCCTTACTTCCCTTAATCGCCGTCCTCACCAATTCGCGGAATTCATCCGGCGTAAACGCCCGGCGGATCGATTGCCTTCCATCCACCGCAGCCTCGCGCCCGATCATCGGACAAATGAACACGGTGAAAAGCACGAGCGGCAGAGGATGCCGAATTAAATCCTGAATAATCAACCTTTTGCACGTCCGGCCCACGTTGCGGATCAACGCGATATTCTCTTCCGGCGTCAGGTGATGCGCCACCAGAGAACAGACCGCGATATCGGCCTCCGGCAGCGGCTCGGTAACGGCGTCGGCGGCAATCATCGGAACGTTGGCGGTGCCGGGAGGCTTGCGATCGATGCCGATCACCTCAACACCCAGGTACCGGCGCAGATATTCCAGCAACGCACCGCCACCACACCCGATATCGATCACGCGCCGCACTGGCCGATCGTCATTGCGGATAAACCGTTCGATGGTGGGAAACGTCCCCAGGCATTTGTGGACGAAGTTCAGATCGCAATGAAATTTGTCGAGGATCGATCCGGTGATATCGGGCGAATCCATCAACTCCGGTTCGAGCGATCGGATCATTGTCGTTTTACGCGCACAACGGCCGCCCGAGTGGCAGCCTGCGCGCTCTGTTTTACGCGCACAACGGGTAGCCTGTGCGCTCTCACTTGCCGCGCGCCAGTCCCAGTGCCCGGATGCGCTTGTGCAGATTGGTCCGCTCCATCCCCAGCGCGCGCGCCGCGCTCGACACATTCCAACCTGCTTCTTCGAGCGCCCTTAATACGTGTTCGCGCTCGGCGGATTCGCGCGCTTCCTGCACGCTCGATCGAACGCCATTCTCTCTCTGCGGCAACCGCAGTTCGAACGGAATAGCGGCGGCACTGAGCACGTCGTCGTGCGAGAGGATCGCCATCCGTTCCACGGCGTTGCGCAACTCGCGCGCGTTGCCCGGCCATTTGCAGATCTCGAGCGCCTCCCATACTTCCGGATCGAAGCTCTTTCTGCGGAATCCGTTCCGGACACAGAAATCTTCAAGGAAATACTCGGCCATCGGGCGAATGTCCTGCGGACGTTCGCGCAGAGCGGGCACGCGAATCGGCACCACGCTGACGCGATAGTAGAGATCCTCGCGGAATTTGCCCTGCGACACCATCGCCGAAAGATCGCGATTGGTGGCCGAAACCACCCGCACCGTCACCCGGATCACCTGCTCGCCGCCCACGCGATGGAACTCACCTTCCTGAAGCACGCGAAGCAGTTTTGCCTGTGAATTCGCATGCAGGTCGCCGATTTCATCGAGGAAGAGCGTGCCGCTATCGGCCAGTTCGAATTTGCCGCGGCGCATCGAGGTCGCTCCGGTGAACGAACCTTTCTCGTGCCCGAAAAGCTCGCTTTCGATCAGCTCGCCGGGGATCGCCGCGCAGTTCACCTTGACGAACGGACCGCCCGCGAAAGGGCTGGCTTCGTGGATATGCGCGGCGAGAAGCTCCTTGCCCGTACCCGATTCGCCGATCAGCAGCACCCGGGCGTCAGACCGCGCGGCCATCCCGGCCTGCTCGATCGCGCGTTGGAACGCCGGGCTCGCCCCAATCATTTTCGTGCCGGGTCCGACAGCCTCGCGCAGCCGCCGGTTCTCCTGTTTGAGGCTGCCCTGTTCGAGCGCATTCTTTACCGCGACCATGACGCGGTCGCGGCCCAGCGGTTTCTCGAGAAAATCGAATGCCCCGGCGCGCGTGGCTTCCACGGCATCCGCAATAGTGGCGTGGCCGGAGATCATCACGATCGGCGCGGTGATGTCGTTCGCCTGCAGTTCGCGCAGCAGATCGATGCCGCTTGCGTCCGGCAAACGCACATCCATCAGGAACAGATCGATGCGGCCGCGCTCGGGGAATGCGCGCAACTCCGCGGCCGATCCCAGGGCATTCACCTGGTAACCCTCGCGTTCGAGAATCATCCGCAGCGAACGGCCGATGTTCTCTTCGTCGTCAATGACCAGAATGCGCCGGGGTGGCATTTTTCAGACTGAATGCTTTCTCGGCAGCAGGAAGCAGTACGCGGAAACCGGCGCCGCCAAGTTCTCCCGCGATCAGGAGGATATCGCCACCCGAAAGCAGAGCGCTCTTGCGGGCTATCGAGAGTCCCAGCCCCATGCCGCGTTTCTTGAACGAAATGGTGGGTTGAAAAAGGGAAGTTCGGGCCAGATCGCTCAGGCCCGGCCCGGAATCGTGGACTTCGATCGCGATGCGATCCTCGATCGGGCGAACCCTCGCCAATATCTGCCCGCCATAACCGGCGGCTTCCGCGGCGTTCTCCAGCAGATTGACCAGAATACCCTTGACCAAGTCCTGATCGCCGACAGCCGTGGGAGTGTTCTCGGCGACCTCTATGGCGTAGCGGACTTCGGGATGGGCCGATTTCAGGAACGCAATGCGCTCTTCCACAATCTCGTGAAGATCCAGTTGCTCGGGGCAAACGGGGGGCTCCGATGAGAACTCGGAAAATGCGCGGATGCGCCGTTCGAGCGATTCGATTTCATCCACCACGATTCCCGCAGCCTGTTCGAGAAAAGCCCGGTCGCGCTCCTGCCCGCGAGCAACCATCTCTTCCACCGTCAGCCGGATCGGCGTCAGCGAATTCTTGACCTCGTGCGCGGTCTTGCGAGCCAGCACCTGCCAGCTCGCGAGCTGTGTCAGATTGACGAGCCGCTCGCGGCTCTGCTCGAGGTGCGCGGCCGTGCGATTGAACGCTTCGGTGGCGAGACCGATCTCGTCGGTTCGCTCATTCGGCACGCGAATCCGGAAATTGCCGTCGGCAAGGCCCTTGAGAGCTTCGGTCAGTTTCACGATGGGGCGGCTGAACCGCGTGGCCACCAGCCAGACGAGCGTCAGCGCGACGAGCCAGATGCCGGCGGCGAGCAAATCCCACGTCAGAAAGAAGCCGCGCCGCAGCCCTCCGAGGTCACTAACCGTGCGCCGCGCCTGGCTGTACTGGCGCGAGACATCCTGCATCCGGATGTCGAGCGGCCGCTCCCACACCGTAACTCCGCCGGGTGTTTTGGCCATGTAGAGCAATGTGCCACCGCCGTCTCCCACAAGGGAGAAACGTTCGATATCGTCGCTCGCCAGGAAGTCCTTCGCCACCTCGGGCGTTGGAACGGGCGAGACGCGCCCGGCGAGCGCATCCGCCTTCAACTGCCGGCAGGCTTGTTCGTAATACTCACGGCCGGTTTTCTGCAGCGATAGCGAAAGTTCCGAAAGCTGGGCGACGGGAGACAGCTTCAGGCTGCGATCGAGCAATAGCGTCGTGAGCCATACCGTAGCGGCAAGCGGCACCAGCGTCGCGGCGATAAATACCAGCGCAAGCCGCGTCCGGAGACTCACCCGCGAGTCCCCTTGATTTCGGTTTTCCTGAGGTCGTCCAGGCGAAAGGGTCCGCTGCTCTTCAGCCATCGTGGCTGGGCGCCGCGGCTGGGCCGTCCGAAGATCTCAATCAGCCGGGTCAGGTTGATCCCCGGATCGCCGATGATGCCAAGCTGGTCTCTCGCATCTTCGACGCGCAGATCGAGATTGACGTAAAACTGCTTGTCAGCCGGGAGCTGGGAACGGTCGATCCCCAGATTATCGAGACACCAGTTTTCCGTCGCCTGGGCCGAGAGGTGGGATGCCGAACGCCGGGAATCAGGTGTCTGGCCGATCTTTGTGACCGAAAATCGCTCTTCCCATATGTCATAGCTGAGGGCGAAACGGCCGACGGATCTGGCGATGGGATTCAGAGAAGTGGGCGTTAAGGTGATCGTCAACTGGCCGAGAAAGGCTACCGAAGCGCCGTCTTTGAGGCGATCGAGAGGCTTTCCCTGCAGAAAATCGATGTGAGGCAGGGAAACGCGAAGGTAATCGCCGTCCAGATGAACGGCAAGGTCCTGCGCGCCCAGGTTCATTGGGAGCATGCTGGCACAGAGCAGCAGTGTCGCGACCAGTATTCTCTTCGTCAATAGTTCATGCCCGCCATGAACACGGGTTCCATTCGTCCCTCACGAATCGGGAATCCCGTGGCCAATACAAAGATACCTTGCTTATATCCAAAGCCGAACGAGTGCCGGAGGAGCGCCTCCCCGCCGGATTGCCAGAGAGCGCCGGCATCGTAGAACGCTTCGACAGTACCTTCGCCGACCCTGTAACCATAAGTGAGCTCGTTGTGGACCACCCGGCTGCCTCCCAGAGGGGCGATTTCGAAGCGATCCCAGCCGCGCAGCGTCGAACTGCTGCCCAGGACGAACCGGTCGAACAAGGGCGCCTGGCCCGCTATGGCGCCGCCGATGAACTCATCGGAGGCCACGTTCCGACCCGATCTGGCTTCGTATTTGAACAAGATCATGTGGCGCGCGTAAGCGTAGGTCGAACCCAGCGCGCGGGTCGCTACCCGGAGGCTGTATTTACCCTCGATGCGCTGCTGGACGGTTGCACTCTCTATTTTACGCCCGTAATCGACGTCGAGCGTGGCCGCGTTGGCGGACTGGCTACCGATTGTGCTGGATTGAGACTCCATCTGCTCGAAACTCGCCCCGACAGATATAGTCACTGGACCGGCGACCGCGAAGGTGAGCTGGGGCGCAACGCTCCACCGGGAGCGATAGAGGTCGAGGCCAGTGCCATCGGCTACGGCGACGGTGGCCGCATTCCATTGCTCGTGGTAATCCTCGAACTTCAGGCCCGCGTGAACTTTGCCTGGCCCCAAAGGTGCGCTGTCAAAGCGAGCCGCCACGCCCGTGAAACGCTCGATCAGATCGTCTCCGTTGCTAACCACGCCGAAGGTCAGGTTGTTCTGGTGGAAGCCAACGTTGGCGTCGAGTTCGCCGGTCACTTTTTCCTGCGAGGTGTAGAGAACCCTGGGGACGGAGACGTCAAAGGAGGTGTCGCCGCGAACAAGATCGAAATCCACCTTGACCTGCTCCGGGGTGCTGCCTTTTAACAAGTGTTCGGTAACCGTGCGGAAGTGCAGTTCCCGGCGGATTTCGGAGGAAAGGTTTTCGAGCGCCGCCATATCGCACTTCTGGCCGATGAGGGCTTTGAGACGGTCTCTTAGCGTGATGGGGAGCTTTGAAGTTTCCATCCGATCGAGTTCGATACCCCCGAGCGACACGCTTTCGATCATGTACCGCTGGTTGATATTGGTTTCAGCAACCTGCCGCATGAAACCTTGCCCGGCGGCTAGACTGACAGCAGTGCTCAGCAGGAGCGCAAAGGGCGCTGTCCCGCGCCACCACCGAATCGAGGAACTTTCAGCAAAGGTGGCCTCGCATTGGACAGCGACGCGGCCCGTTTTGCGCGTGTTCCTTAAAACCCACAGCAGGAAAACCGGCATTGGGAAGCCGGTGGCACGTTGATCGCCGCTTCGAAAGTTATTGAATTTAAAAGAAAAAGGTAGTGCTGCCTGTGACGTTGCAGTCACAGGTGTGCGGGCTGGGGGGAACCTAGAGGACCTTCGCCAACTCCGTGGCAAAAGCGCTCTTCGGTTCGTGCTCGCGCTTTCTTCCACCGCGACGCTCGGGAGGCCGATTGCCAACAGCACCGTTGGTTCGTTGTTCCGGTTTGGCGGCGGTTGCGGCAGGCGGACTCTTGACAGCGCCGCCCTTGGAGGGTTGCGCGGGATTGGCCCGAAGAATTTTATCTTCGAGCGGGGCTCGGTCGAAACGGCGAATAATCGACTGCATTTCGTCCGCTGTGGGAGCCTCGACAAACGCGAATCCCTTGGATTCCTGCGTTTCGTGGTTCCGAATTACTTTGACAGAATCCGCGACAAGGTCTTCCGCCGCGAGCCATTGTTTAATATCGTCCGCAGTTACCCATATGGGTAAATTACCCAAAAAGACAGTAAAGCTCATTCAGTTGCTAAATTCACTCCGTGGTTGGAAATTGGTGGTAGTTCAAGAGGAGGGGACTCGATCTCTCGCTAGCCAATGATAACAGACCGATTTGCGCGCTGCAATGTTACTCTACTTCGATCACTTTTATATGCAAAAGATTCCGGCACCCGAAAACAATCGCTAAGTCATTGAATCATTTGGAGGTGCGACTTCCCGTCACGCTACCCGGCGCACTCAAAACTCGCATCCAGCCGGGAGATAAACTCATCGACATCCACGCGCCCGATGTTCATCGGCGGTGAAAGCCGCAGCACATTGCCATAAAGTCCTCCGCGGCCGACCATGATCCCGTTCTCCCTGGCTGCCTCCATCAACCGCAATGTCGCGGCAGCGGCGGGAGCTTTGGTCGCCCGGTCTTCCACCAGTTCGATGCCAAGCAGCAGCCCCATACCGCGCACATCGCCAATCAGAGGATGCTTGTCTTTGAGCTCGATCAGCCGGCCCTTCAGGTAGGCGCCCACGTCTTCGGTATTGCGCAAGAGATTCTGCTCTTCGATGTAATCGATCACCGCTTTCGCCGCCGTAGCGACTACGGGATTGCCGCCGAAGGTCGATAGCGTGAGACCCTTGACTGCGTCGGCAACCTCGGGGCGCGCGATCGTAACACCGATCGGCAGTCCATTGCCGAGGCCTTTCGCGCTGGTAATGATATCCGGTTCGACGCCCCAGTGCTCGATCCCGAACCACTTGCCGCCGGTGCGTCCCCATGCGGTTTGAACCTCATCGGAGATAAAAATGCCGCCATGTTTCCGCACGATATCCGTGACGATCTTGAAATATTCCTTCGGAGGGGTGATGTATCCGCCGATGCCTTGAATCGGTTCGGCGATCAGCGCAGCCACCCTCCCCGAGGTGGTGGTTCGGATCACCTGTTCGATATCCTGTGCGCACTTCACTTCGCACGAGGGATATTCCAGGCCGAACGGGCAGCGGTAGCAGTACGCATTCACCGCATGAACCACGCCCGCCTGGGGAGGACCGAGTTTCCAGGGAGCCTGGCCGGACATCCCCATCGCCGCGGAAGATCGACCGTGATACGAATGCCGCAACGCGACGATTTCGGTCGAGCCCGTGAAGCAGCGCGCGGCCAGAATCGCGGTTTCATTCGCTTCGGTGCCGCTGTTGGTGAAGAACGATTTTCGCAACGCGCCCGCAGGCGTGATCGACGCCAGCTTCTGTGCGAGCGCCACCTGAGGCTCATTTATGAACACCGTGGAAACGTGTTCGAGCTTATCGATCTGCTCGTGCACCTTCCGGTTCACCTGGTCGTTACAGTGTCCGACGCTCACCGTGACAATTCCCCCGAAGAAATCGAGGTATTGCTTGCCATCCGCATCCCAGACGTATTGATCCTTCGCGTGCGAGATGACGAGCGGTTCTTTGAAATAGTGAAAGACCGCCGGGAAGAGGAATTCCTTCTGTGCGAGCAGGATCTCTTGCTTGTTCATCATTTTCCCAGCGCCCAGATCAGCACACCCGCGCCCACCAGTATCCGGTAAATGGCGAACGGCACGAAGCCTCGATTCCGCACCCACTGCATGAACCACGCAACCACTCCGTAGGCCACGACGAACGAAATAACGAACCCAATCGCCAGAAGCACCCATCCGTGCGAATCGATGTGGACGCGGTCGGGGCCCTTCACGGCTTTCAAAAGATCGTAGCCCGTCGCCGCAATCATCGTCGGGATCGACAACAGGAACGAAAATTCCAGCGCCGCGGTGCGGGACAAACCCGTGACCTGACCGGCCGCGATGGTGACCATCGAGCGCGAAGTCCCGGGAAAAACGGCCGACAGGGTCTGGCACAAGCCGATCCAGATCGCCTGCGGAAGGCTCATGCGCTCCACTTCGTCGGCGGCCGCGGCTTCAAAGCTACCGCCTTTGTTCTGGCCGAATATCGCATCGACGATCCACATCACAATGCCTCCTATGATGAGCGCGCTCGCCATCAATACGAGGCTTTCGAGGTGCTTACCGATGACCTTCGTCAACAGGAACGAAGGCACTGCGGTGCAGACGAAAGCGACGAGCGTCAGTCCCAACGGATGCGTGATCGCGGTCTTCTGGCCCAGCGATCCTTTGGGGTAGGTCGCGAGAAAACTCATGATGCGGCTCCAGAAATAAATGGGCAGGCAGAGGATCGCCCCGAGCTGGATCACGATCGAGAACATTTTCCAGTAGCCGTCGCCGAGATCGACGTTGACCAGCGCTTCGGTGATGCGCAGGTGCGCGGTCGAACTGACGGGCAGAAACTCAGTGAGTCCCTCGACGATGCCGAGGAAGATGGAAAGAAGATAATCGTTCAAACACCGTCATGGTAGCGCGCCGGTCATGCGCCTGTGAAGATGGGCTTTGGCGATTCTTTTACCACCGGGACGCATGGTCGATATCGGCGGACGCCCATTGCATGTCGATGTGCGCGGAAGCGGACGCCCGGCAGTGGTGCTGGAGGCCGGAATCGCGGCCAGTTCCATCAGTTGGTCGCTGGTCCAGAATCGCATCGCGGAATTCGCCACAGTAGTCAGTTATGACCGGGCAGGCTTCGGCTGGAGTGGTTCGGCCCCCTGCCGGCCCACGGCGCTCAGCTCCGCCGAAGAGCTGGCCCGCCTGCTCGAATGCGCGGAAATCGAATCTCCCTTCGTCCTGGTCGGGCATTCATTTGGCGGCCTGATCGCCCGGGTTTTTCAGCAGCGTTTCCCGGAACGAGTTGCCGGCCTCGTACTGGTGGACCCGGTATCGCGGATCGAGTGGCGCCGCGCAAGCCCGCAGCGAAAGCGCACGCTGGCCCGGGGAGTCGCATTATCGAAGCGCGGGGCTTTCCTTGCGCGTATGGGCGTCGTAAGGCTTGCGCTGAAGCTGCTGATGAGCGGTTCGCGCGCGATTCCGAAGCTGGTTGCCCGAGCCTCCGCCGGACGGGGCGCAAGCGTTACCGAGAGGCTGACAGGAGAGGTTAGCAAGTTGCCGCGAGAGCTTTGGCCGGTTATGGCGAAGCACTGGAGCGAAGCTCGATGCTTCGAGGCGATGGCCGAATCTCTGGAAAAGCTGCCGGTCAGCGTGAGGCAAATCCAGGAGGGCCTGTCGCTGGGTAGTCTGCCGGTGATTGTGCTCTCGGCGGCCAGTTCGGACGCGATCGCTGTAAAGGAGCACGAACACGACGCACACCTTTCCACGCACGGCGAACATATCCTGGTGCCGGACGCGGGGCATTGGGTTCAACTGGACGCGCCCGACGCTGTGGTCGAGGCGGTCAGACGGGTGGTTGAGGCGATCCGTCAACCCGATGGATTCTCACCATAATGCCGTTCTTTGGGCGTAGCGTGAGAAGCGGCTGCAACTCGACGGGCCTTTGCGAGAGCAATTCCATGCATGCATGCGCCGCGATGGTGGAGAGAATGATCTGGCCTTCCATCAGGGCGAACTGGTTTCCGATGCAGATCCGCTTGCCGCCGCCGAATGGCATGTAAGCGAATCGAGGCAGCCGGGCTTCACGGTCCGGGAGAAAACGATCGGGATCGAACCGCAGCGGATCTTCAAAGTTGCGAGGATCGCGATGCAGCAGCCAGGGCGCGATGAACACGAGCTCGTCTTTTCGCACCAGGAACCCTCCGATGGAGGTGTCGCGCATAGCCGAGCGCGCCAGAATGTACGCAGGCGGATACAACCGCATCGACTCCTTCATCACCTGCAGGGCGAAAGGCATCCCCTCGCTACGCAGCCGCGCGAAATACTCGGGGTGCTGCGCGAGAAGATACCAGGACCACGCCATCGCCTGTGCGGTGGTCTCATGCCCCGCGAGGAACAGGGTCATGGCTTCGTCGCGCACCTGCTCGTCGGTGAGGTGCCGGCCCGTTTCTTCGTCCTTCGAGAGCAACAGCATCGACATCAGATCACCCTTATCGATACCGCTCGCCCGGCGGTCGTGAATCATGCGATAAACGGTTTCGTTCAGGTGGGCGAGCGCGGCACGAGTCTTGCCTCGCATCGGCAGCCGGAAAGGAAGGCGCATCTGCAGCACGAGGGCTGACTGCAGAGTCGTGATGTCGCGGCGCAAAGTTTCGGCGCGATCAAGCAGATCGACATCAAACAGCGTCCTGCCGACAATGCCGAGCGTGAGCCGCATCATCTCTTCCGCAATGTCGAGACGCTGGCCCTGGTGCCACCCAGCCCGAGCGGATAATGCATGCTCCTGCATGACGGCCGCGTACTTCGAGACGCGCTGATGCGCGAACGCGGGCGCGACCAGCTTGCGGCGCTCGCGATGCTGTTCCCCCTCGCTGGTGAGGAGCCCATCGCCCAGCAGCGGGCGCGCAAACGTGCGCAGCGCGGGACCTTTCTGATAATCGTCGACGTGCTCGATGAGGACTTCCGGCACCAATTCCGGCGTATTCACCAGCACTACGTTGATGCGGCCGAAACTGGCGCGGCCGATGCGGGGAATTTCCGCGCCCAGCTCTTCCAGCATGCCGATGCGGCTGCCGAAAAGCGCGCGAATGCTCTGAAGCAAGCTCAATCAGGAAGTGTGGCATATAATCGGACACGCCGAATGCGAAGCGCGATCACAGGCTTGTTCCGCCAACTGTTTCCGCGCACCGGAACTTCCACTGAAAATCCGGATGAGATTGCCGCTTCGCCGCGCTTTTATCCCACCGAACTGAAGCTTGAAGATCATCCGCCCGCTATTTCTTTCGTAGAGGTTGGGCAAGACACCTATCGGCG
>JBEKTF010000146.1:0-13849 GCA_049516355.1 Bryobacteraceae bacterium
CTGTTCTTCCAGACAGTGCAAACATCTTGACCAACGCAGATTTCTCAACATTTCCATCGGGTAACGTTTTCGACTGGCAGTTCCTCGTTGCGGATGGGATCACTTCGGAGAAAGAAGCGTCTTCGCGGGAGTTCAGGATACGGCTTTCCGGCCGCCAGCCCGAGCACTGCCGCATTCTGAGTCAGCGGGTTGCGGTGGAACCCGGGCGCCGCTATGAATTCTACTTTCATGTTCGGGCCATCGGCGCTGCTCCGGCCGGTGGTCTGCGCTGGAAGATTCTCGAACAGTCCGTGTCGGACCGTGCGCTTGCTGAATCGCCGGATCTGGCAATGAGTGATTCGAGCGATCGCGCGTTGACTTTCTCATCTGATGAGCCTCTGGTAACCCTTGCTCTCGACTATGATCGGCCGCGAGGCGCGACACGGCTGACCGCCGTAGTCGCCATTGACCAGTTGTCCCTTCGCTCACCAGCTGCGCCCGGAAACCGGTGAAGGACAATCCCTCAACCTCGTGGCTTTGGAGGGCTTTTTTCGGCCTCCTGATCTGGCTGCTGTTTTCGTCCTGGCTGCCTGCGAGAATCTATCTATCCATCTTTCAAGCTGGGATGTTTATGCTGGTTTGCTGTTGGTTGCTCATCATCCTCCGGCGCAACATCCCACTGGCCGTACCTTGGCCGATTCTAGCCGTGCTGGCGCTTCCTTGTTTCGGCATTTTTCAGCTGGCCGCCGGAAATTCCGTCTATCCCTGGAAAACGGCGGTGGCCACCCTGGACTTGAGCGCGCTGGCCGCCACTGCCTGGCTCTCTTATCAGTTCTCCGCTGAGCCCGATTTTCGACGAGCCTTCCGCCGCGTTCTCGTGATAGCTGGCTTGACCGTGAGCGTCCTCTCGGTTCTGCACTGGTACACATCGATCGGGCTGATTCTGTGGACGTGGCCGAATCCATATCAGCTGCAGGCCACTTTTCCACTGCTGAACCACTCGCATTTCGCCGCGTTGGTGGAATTGGCCGTGGCCCCCGCGGTCTGGGAGGCGATGAGGGGCCGCACGGCAGACCGATTCCATGCCTGGGCCGCGGCCATCATGGTCTGTGCGATTTGGGCGGTAGGGTCCCGATCTGGTTCGGCAATTGTCACATGCGAACTGGCGGGAGCGATTCTGTTGAGCCTCCGGGGAGTCCAACCGTCTCCCTTCATACGGCGGCGCGCGCTTGCTTTGGGAGGTACGGCACTGCTATTGGTTGCGGGAGCCGGTTGGCAAGGTATCGCGGCGAGGATGTCCGCGCCTCCGCGAAATGACCTGCTTCCCCTGTTCGCCGGCGCCACGCTGCGCATGGTTCGCGAAAGGCCATGGGCCGGGTTCGGGCTTGGCACCTGGGCCACCGTTTATCCCGCCTACGCCGCGACGGACATCGGACTCTACGTCGAGCACGCGCACAACGACTGGCTGGAGTGGGCCGCCGACGGTGGCTTGCCATTTGCCTGCGTCTCCCTGGCGCTGATGGTTTTCAGTTTGCGACGCGCGTTTCGGGAGCCGTGGTGCCTGGGCATTGCCGCCGCATTTGTTCAATCGACCGTCGAATTTCCATTGCACAAGCCGGCAGTCGTGGCGTTCCAGTTTGCCGCGTTGGGATGCATCGCCGCCAGCCGCATTCCTTCCGATCATGCATCCGAGCGTACTGGTACCGTACTTTTCCGACCATAAAATAAGCGTACTGGTACCGTTAACAGCTTCCGACGATCCGAACAAGTGCTAACCTTTGGCATACGCTGTCCGTTATATGCCCGCAGTCATAACAAGAGTCGCGACAGGGCTATTTGTACTCGCTGGGACGGTATGTTTTTTACGCGCTGATTCCATATGCGTGACCGGCGGCGCGTGTGACGCAAACTGGCAACCCTTTGTAACACCCATTCCTCACGCGCAGGGTCCGGGCCCGACTGGCCCTGTCTACTTCGATGGATTTTCGTGGGACGCTCCTAACGCCAATATTGCCTATTTCATTGAGGGCCAGGGATTTTTTCTGAATAGCCCGGTCAGCCCTGATGCGCGATTACCATTCTGGGGTAATCCGAATGGCAGCGCCGTTCCCTCATTTTATTTTCAAAGCGATGGCGAGTCGCAGGTCGCCAGTTTGCTGCTTACTTCTGCTTCGTGGGCCCCATTCAATTCACTCGGCTGGTATGATCCGGACTCAGCGGCCTGGGGATGGATCTTCGAGGCAGACGGAACTCCCCCGACCGTTCCGGAATCCGTCGAGTTTACGCCCACCGCGAATTTCGGTCTGTTCTTCGTTCCCGACAACCTCAACCCCACGTACAATTCAAGCCCGTCATACTATACGAACTCGTCGCTCAACGGTATAGCCGACGCGGACGTCGCATATGCCGCAAACAATGGCATAACGCTCGAGCCCGGGTCCGAAGCAGCTTATCAGCACTTTGCCGTTTTCGACGATTCGAGCGGCGGATATTACATCGGAGTCAAAGATCGTAGCCTTCAGGTGGGCGATGGGGACTACAACGATATGGTGATTTCGCTCGCACCCGTCCCGGAACCGGGTTATTTTCCCCTCATAGCCGCATTGGTGGCGACTTTTCCGCTTTGGTGCCGTCGCGTCCTCGCGATGACTGCACGTTAACCAGAGTTTAGTTACCTTTGACAGTCTAAAGAAACTCCCTGGTCTGACCGATATTCCGGTCATGGGGCATTTGCGCGCGAGACTGGCCGGTCTCTCCTTTGTTCTGGTCTTAAGCCCGCGACTTTTCCTGGCCCAGGTCACGCCAGCGGTAGACCAGACCGCCAACCTTCAGCAGGGTATCGACGCGTTGCCACCGAACGGTACGCTGGACTGCAACGGCGCCACCTACCAGGTCACGGCTTTGCAATTGAAATCGAATATGACGATCCGGAATTGTAATCTGGAGACAATTCCGGGAGCCGTTGATTTCGCAGCTCCGATTACCATCGATGGCCGCAACCAGCCGCTGAGCAATATCACGATTCAAAATGTCACTGTTGTGGGAAACCGGCACGGCCAAACGAATATCGGGTACGCCCATCAGGAAGACGGCGGCCGCCATTGCTTCCGTTTGCTCGGGCATCTTACGCAGATCGTAATCGAAGGCTCCTCTGGATCCTATTGTGCAAGCGATGGTATAGCCCTGGTGTCTTATGGCGTCGGTTCGAGCGATAGCCCCGGAGACCTGCCTTTTCAACAAATAACGATCCGCAATTCCACATTTGCCTTTAATCGCCGTCAGGGTGCAAGCGGGGATGGTTTGAACGACGTTACTTTCGACAACGTTGTCTTCCTGCAAAACGGAAGTACTTTGCCCGGCGGGCTGGAGGGAGATCAATGCGCAAATTACGAAGGCACCTGTTATGGTACGGGTTTCTGGTATGAGGATTATGAATCAGACGTATCGGGTGAGGGTATGAATAACGTGGTTTTCTCCCGGTGCATTTTTCGTGATAACTTTCAACGTTCGATGTACTTTCTGACCCACACAAGCCCTTCCGCCGTCGGTTACGAACCTCGGGGCAATATCCGCATTGTCAACAGCTACCTGGATGCGGGCGTGCAGCCGCTGATAGAAGACTATGCCATCCAATTTCAGGTTGACGATTCTCTTGTAGGCCGGGGCGCTCTCTTTCAAAATATAGTTCTGCAAAATAACGATCTGGAAGGCTCACTGGCATTGCGGCAAGTGGCAAATATGTTGATTCTTGATTCGAGCATCAATACAACCCTTCAGTTTCTCGGTTACTCCTCTTACTCGACGGAGATCACGTTTCGTGATGTACTGCCTTCAGGGAAACAGCTATTGAATGCCCTGACCCCGAATGGGCAGCCCGATCCGGTCGTCACTTATTCGACAGCATCAATAGATAAATCAATAACTCCCGTTCATCGATAACAGGGGGAAATATCAATGGTGATGTCATTTCTGTTCGAGAGGAAGACTCGCCCCGCATGCAAAACGTCCAGCGCATGTTGGTGGTGAGGACGCTGCGTTCGCGAAGATCAGCCCGCTCATGCGATTGCGCCTTCATATGAGGTCAGGCGCGTTCGAGCCTGAATTCCTTTAGCACCGCCTTGATCCACGAAACGGGCCGTGTCTCTCGGGTCTTTGGCCGTTGGTGCTTCATTTCAACGATCGCCGGGAGAGTCGGCCGAACAGGGAGAGGCGAGCTTTCGTCAGCCCGGAGATTTGCCGGTCACATATGACCGTACGTCTTCCGGACGGGATTGCCCTGCCCAGCCGTCGCCTCCTGTCATCTTCGGAAGATCCGGTTAATCCATGCACCCTAACGTTTTGTCCCCGTCTCGCCGATAAGCCAGTGGATCAAACCGTGCTCGCCGTTAAAGAGGACCGTCGCCATGCAAAGAGTGTTCTTTCGTGCTGCGCGCAGATGGCCGAACACCTCAACTTCTGCTCGAAAAACTCGGAAAGTTCGGAGAGATGGACAGAATAAATCACACGATTCTGCTGATTGACGACAGTCCGGATTACGCCAAGCTGGTGCAGGCGTGGATTGCCGGTGCTGCGGGCGAAACGGCGCTGGTTCTGAAGCAGGCTGGAACGCTTGAAGCAGGCTTACGCCAGGTAGCCGCGGGGGGCATAGACCTGATCCTGCTGGATCTCAACCTTCCCGACAGCTCCGGCTTTAACACTTTTGCGGTCACCCGAGCGAGCGCCTTGGGCATTCCGATTGTCGTGCTGAGCGCGGTTGACACCGAGGCGATCACACTTCAGACCATTCATGAAGGCGCGGAAGATTATCTGGTAAAGAGTTCGTGCAGCTCCGAGTTGCTGCTCAGGGTCGTGGAATCCGCTATTGTAAGGCACAAAGCTCGTTTCAGCATGAGCGGCGCGGCGGCTCCATCGGACCGGCCAAGAGTCATTGGCGTGGTGGCCGCCGTGGGTGGGGCCGGCGCTACCACGGTCGCCTGCAACCTTGCAGCCCAGTTACATCGCCAAACCAGCGGAAAGGTCCTGTTGGCGGATCTGAATCTTCATACCGGGAGCATCTCGTTCATGATGGGCCTGACTAAAGCCGCCACGTTCTCCATTCGCGACGCGGCCGCAAATCTCCACCGTCTGGACCAGTCGTGCTGGGAAGGCATGGTGACCCGCGGCCCGGCCGATCTGCATATCCTGCTGTCGCCGGATCTGCTGGGAACCGATGATCTGCCGGTGGATACCATCTTGCAGGTACTCAACCGGATAAAGCCGTTCTATCGATGGATCGTGCTCGACCTGGGGCGGTTGAATGCATGCTCGATGGGGCTGCTGCACAGCGTCGACGATGTACTGGTGGTCACCACGACAGCGATCCCGAGCTTGTACGGCGCCATTCTGGTTGTCAATGCATTGAAAGGCGCCGGTGTCAAAGAGGCACAACTAAGTCTGATCGTCAACCAGATTGGAAAAGCGCAACCTCTGTCGACAAGCGAAATAGACAAACTCCTTGGCATTCAAATAGCCGCGACGCTGCCCGCCGACCACCATGAAATGGAGAAAGCCTGCGAGCAGAAACGATTGCCTGATGAAAACAGCAGTTTCAGCAAGCAAATCGCCACGCTCGCGCAGAAGGTATCCGGCCTGCCCAAACCGGCATCCGCGCAAAACCTTCGGCCGTTTCAATGGGTCGCGCGAAGATTTCGGCGTGCCCCGGTCGTGGCGCCGGCCGAGTGCAAGGCGAATCCGTAAGACGCTTGCAATTCAGCCGGCAGGAATCCGGCAGCAATTTGGGGACTTGACTTCATGATTTCTCTAAAGAAGCACATCGACGGATGGGTCCCTCGCCGCGACGAATTGGACTCCGGGGAGGTTCCGGCGCCAAAACTACCAGGACCGGCGGCCGCGACCCCGGTCGTTGCAAATCCCAACGCAAACGGGAAGCTGCCGGCGGATCATTGGGTGGAGCAGGCTCTCCAGCGTCTCGATGCCGGTGAACGCGAAATGAAGGAAACTATCGACGTGATGGCAAGAGCGGTCCAGTCCGTCGCCGAGCGGGACGAGCGTTATGCGCGCGAAGTGGTCGACGTCGCTCAGCGCCTCCGATCGATTGCCGCCATCGAGGATCTCGCCCGGATCCGCCATGCCATCCTCGACAGTGCGAGTTCGTTGACTGCATGTGTCGAGCGGATAGCCGAAGATGGCCGGGAGTCGCTCCGCCGGTTAATGGCTGACGTGGAAGCCTATCGCTCACTTCGCGACAAACCGGAGAGTGCTCCTCGGGATACGGTGATTGTCTCAGCCGTTGCCCACACCGGGGGCAACCCGATCTGGAAACCGGCGGCCGAGCAACAATGGGCGGAGCGGGCTTCCCTGCGCCTCGAAGCCAATCGGCGTGAGCTGAAAAAAATCGTCGACGTCATCGGGAAAGCGATGGACTCCGTCACAGGGCGCGATGAGCGCTACAGCTCGGAAGTAGGCGGCATTGCGCAGCGCCTTCGGTCGATTGCCAGTCTCAAGGATCTCGCGCACATCCGCCACGGCGTCATTGACAATGCGAGTTCGCTGACGACATGTGTAGAGCGGATCGCCGAAGATGGCCAGGAGTCTTTGCGCCGGCTCACCACCGAGGTTCAGGAATGTGCGCAGGAGTATCATTCGCGGCGTGACGGCCCGGAGGGGCTCTCGCAATCGGATCTCCTGGCGGACCTGACAAACCGGCGCCTTTTTGAAGAGCATCTGAACGTGAGAATCAAGGCTGGAGGCCGTTTCTGCCTGATCCTGATTGCCCTGAACGATTTGAAACGAGTGAATAGCCAGTTGGGCCGCATTGCAGGCGACGATTTATTGAAACAGTTCGCCCTCGAACTACGCACGCAGTTCCCTGCAGCGGATCTGGTAGCGTGTTGTGGCGGAGGCGAGTTCGCTGTGATCATCACGACGAGCTACAGGGACGCCGAAGCGCGCGTCCGCCGGATACGCCGCGCTGCGCTGGGCGAATACAAATTGAAAAACGCGGAGCAGTCCGTTGTGATCGGGATCGACGCCGCGATCGGCCTCGTCGAATGGGATGGCGCCGAGACCAGTCAGTCGCTGTTGGCCCACGGCGATGCCTCGTTATACTCCGGAAAATTCCACTAGGAGTGTGTCCGAGTATTCGAAATTCGCATGCTTAGACCACAATTGCTGGTAGTAGCAGCGTGCGCCCGCCACAACATGTGACTCCTAAAATGATTTCTCGGACGGGCTCCTAGAGAACGCGGCTTGACGCGCCGACTCGCGGCGGAACCGAAGTTGATCGGCCCTCTTCGATTCGATCCTGCTCGCACGAAACCCTCGGGACTTTCGCGATGGACGCTATAATAGCCAGTGGACCAGCGGCCATAATGCGATTCGAACCGCCAGGTCCGGTATTCAAATCGCTCCGGGCGTACCAGAAAAAGATACAATTTAGAAGCTTAACGGGTTGCCCGACGGATTCAACCGGGAGCGCTCCGGCCCAGATGCCGGCGCTATGAGGGGAAAATGGCAGACGAAGATATCCAGGCAGAACTTGCACGATTAAGAGCCGAGAACGAATCGCTCAAACAGAGGCGGAACAGCGCCGTGTCCTTCAAGGTAAGCGAAAAAGGCGCCGTATCGGTCTACGGGCTCGGCCGCTTTCCCGTCACGCTCTATCAGGAGCAATGGCAGAAATTGCTGGCTTTATCCGATCAGATCAAGGCCTTCATCGATGAGAATCGCTCGAAGCTAAAGGTAAAGGAGTAGGTAAAGGAATCGCTCCATCCAGCGCGCGATGAAGCTGCTCTTCGTCGAGCGCCCCTTCCCATTTAGCCACCACGATTGTGGCGACCGCATTCCCGATCAGGTTCGTCGGCGTCAATCCTTCCGACATCAGCCGGTGAATACCCAGCACCAGGGCAACGCTCGCCACCGGGATCGTGCCCGCGGTAGATAGCGTTGCCGCCAGCGTTACGAACGCGGCGCCGGCCACTCCCGCCGCTCCTTTGGAAGTGATAAGCAGCACGGCGAGGAGCCCCACTTGCTGCCCGATATTCAAGGGCGTATTCGTCGCCTGTGCGAGAAACACAGTTGCCGTCGCGAGATACAGGCACGTGCCATCGAGATTGAACGAATACCCGGTCGGAATCACCAACCCCACAACGCTCTCTTCGCAGCCCAGATCCTCTAGCTTCGCGATCATGCGCGGCAGCACTGTTTCCGACGAGGTCGTCGCAAAAACGATCAGCAGTTCCTCCCTGATATACCGGATCAGCTTCGGCAAGCTGAACCCAACCCACGCGCACACCGGCCAGAGGACGCCGAACACAAAGATCAGGCAGATCAGATAAAATCCGCCCAACAGTCTTCCCAATGACACCAGCGAGCCTGCGCCGAATCTGCCCACCGTGAATGCAATCGCGCCGAAAGCCCCGATGGGAGCGGCCCACATGACGATCCCGACAACCGCGAACAGCACGCCCGAAGCAGCTTCGATCAGATCGATGAGTTGCCGCCCCCGTTCACCCAATCTGGTGAGCGCGAATCCGCACAATACCGAAATAAACAGCACCTGCAGCACATTGCCCTCCGCAAAAGCCCCCACCAGCGTCTGCGGAATGATGTTCATCAGAAACTGCGTCACCGTCTGGTCCCGGGTCTGTGCCACGTACTGCTTCACGGCTGATGCATCGACGTGGGACAGGTCGACGTTCATTCCCTTCCCCGGCTGCAGGATATTCACGGCCACCAGACCGATAACGAGCGCAACCGTAGTCAGCACCTCGAAGTAAATAATTGCCTTGATCGCGACCCGGCCCACGCGCGCCATATCCCTCATCCGCGCGACTCCATGCACCACGGTGCAGAAGATAATCGGCGCGATCAGCATTCGGATCGCTTTGATGAACGCATCCCCCAGCGGCTGCATTTGCGCGCCAAGGTCGGGGCGCCATGCTCCCAGCAGAATGCCGATCGCCATCCCGCCGAGAACCTGCACCCAGAGCTGCCGGTGCCACGCTTTCGAGGTCAACGCGCGATCATACCATTAATGGCCTCTTCGCTTCGGGAGTTCTCGCCCCAGTTCTGGTCCGTGATCGGCGCGACATTCCTGGGATTCCTGGGCATCGGAACCGTTCTCCCGGGACTCGCCCCGCACGTCCGTCGCGACCTCGGCGGTTCGGACGAAACGGTCGGCTTCGTGATCGGCGTCTTTTCTTTCGTCGCCCTCGCCGCCCGTATCTTCTCCGGACCTCTCGCGGATACCCGCGGCCGCAAGATCGCCTTCAGCACCGGTTTGTTGAGTTGCGCCATCGCGGGCACCGTCTATCTCGCGCCGCTTGGCATGGCGGGCGTTTACCTCGCGCGCGTTCTGCAGGGCTTTGGCGAAGCATGCTTGTATACCGGCGCAGCCACGTGGGCAGTCGAACTCGCCGGCGTGCACCGCGGCAGCCAGGCGCTGGGATACGTGAGCAGCGGGATCTGGGGAGGAATGTCCGCCGGCCCCGTACTCGGCCACTGGGTTGGTTCGTTCGAGCACGCCGCGTTCACCCAGATGGTCCTGGCGCTCGCCGGCTTTGGCCTTCTCGCCCGCGTCACGGAAACCTGGAAACCACATCCGCACGGAACGAAGCGCAACTGGCTGCCGCGATCGATCCTGCTGCCTGGTTTTGCCGTTGGTTTCGTTAACGTACACTATCCCGTCGTCGCCGGTTTTCTGATTCTGCATCTCGCGCAACACGGCAATTCCGGTCCCGCCGCATTCACGGCATACGCGATGGTCATTCTGTTCTCGCGCTTCTTTCTCGGCGGATTGCCCGACAGAATGCATCCGAGGATTACTTACTACACAGGCCTCGTCGCGATGACCCTGGGCCTACTCATCCTGGCGGCCGGCCCGCCGCCGATCCTTGCCATCGCCGCAGCCGCGATCCTGGGATTTGGCTTCTCTTTCCCCTGGTCGTCGGTGGTTTCCATGGTGCTCCGCCAGACCTCCGACCGCGAGCACGGCTCCGCAGTCGCGATACTGGGAGCCTTCTACGACCTGTTTGTCGGAATGGGTTCCTTTGCAGCCGGCGCCGTGTCCGATCGTTTCGGCTACGGATCCGCTTTCACGATGGCGGCTGTGGCGCTGGGCGCCGCGGCCATCATCGGATGGTTCATGTTTCCGCGAAGCGCTTCCGCCCCTCTCGCGCACCTCGACTCTTCAGTCGCCGCCCCGCGCCGGTAACGCCGGCGGTCTCGCCGCCGGTTGACTAATTTCGCTGCCGCATTTGACCGGGCCGCAAATCGCCTCTCTCGCGGACGCCCGAGAACGGATGGAAATGAGGTCGGAGGGAAAGGGAGGCGGGCGTTCGTCCGCTGAATTCCCTGAATTCGGCGATCATGTGCGACTGGTCCGAATACCCAAGTTCCAGCGCGGTTTGGGCCCAGCCGATGTTCGCGTTCGAAATTAAGGCAAGGCCGGCTTTAAATCTGGCCAGACGACTGTACAGCTTGGGAGTCACGCCAACCTTCTCGTGGAAAACCCGCGCAAAATATTGTCGCGAAACTCCGGCTCGCCCGGCCAGGACGCTGAGCGGCAGCCTTCCTCCATTCACTGACATCCAATGAGCGACTCCGGCGATATCGATCGTGTCGGTGCAGCCTGGCGCAGATGCCACACACGAGAGCAGCGCGGATTCCAGCAGTTCGATCCGCCGCAGCTCGTCACTCTGTTCGTGAAGCCGAGCCTCCAATGTACGGCAGCGTGGACCCCATAAATCCCCGAGCGGGATGATCCTATCCTGAAACTCGCGTGCGGGCACTCCAGTAAAGAAACTCGAATGCGCCGCATGGCAATACACGCCGATCTGGACCAGATCGCTGCCCGGAGAACTACACCGCGCGGCGCTCATCGGTCCGATTACGTGGCCGGGCGTTCTCCCGTCCCAAAGATCATGAACACCATAGCCGTCTCCGAAGCTGAATACGATCGAGACATGTCCATCGGCAAAAAGGCTGGACCAGAATGGTTCTCCGTCCCGGAAAGTCACCTCACAGGCAAGGCGGTCGCGCTGTGGTAAGGCATCCGGTCGCATGGAGAACGTGAACAAAGCGCGGACGTACGGGCGCAGTGCCTCGCAGGGGATGAATTCGCGATAGCTCGCGGCAAAAGGCGCCATCTTCCTCGTTATAACAGTTTTCAGGTTTCCATTTTTCCTATCGCCGCCTTGCGGCGAAGGACAAAACTGGACCATGCACTACAGATTACGAGCGACAGGAACTACACAACTAATTCTGATACTGGGGGCATGTATGGCTATTGCTTCTTGCAACAAAGGAGCCGGCGACAATGTCGGCAATCGGATTATCGCGATGGAGCGGGCAGCACTCGATCGCTGGGGTAAGGGTGATGTCAACGGCTATCTGGATCTCGACAGTACGGATATCACCTATTTCGATCCCGCTCTGGAAAAGCGGGTAGACGGGCTTGCCGCCGTGAAAAAGTACATAGCCCCGTTCGCGGGGAAAATCGGAATCAGCCATTACTCGATGATCGACCCGAAAGTTCAACAATATGGTGACATCGCCGTGCTCACCTATAACCTGGTGGACGACGTTATCAGGACTCCGGACGGACCTGTGAACATCACAATTCGCTGGAACTGTACGCAAGTGTATGCCCGCATCGATGGAGAGTGGAAGATCGTACATAATCACTGGTCATACACGAGGCCTGACCTGAAGAAGTCGGAATGATTGACGCTCCTGGAGTCACCGGGGGGGTTATAAGAGCAGTCAAACTCCGGCTCGATCAAGGTTCCGCGATAGGCCACTTTCACCGTGTCGGTCGTTGACTGGAATCTGGTCGGCTAGAATCGGGACTATAGAATCGAGCAAGGCAGGCGGAGCCATGGCGCAAACATCGATACAACTTGGTCCGATCGGAGTCTGGACCCGCCAACTCGAGGATCACCCCGCCGCGAAAGCGCAAGAGACTGCTTCTGAGCTGGAGGAGCTTGGTTATGGAGCTCTCTGGTTCGGCGAAGCTGCCGGGCGTGAGGCGCTGAGCAATGCGGGCTTGCTCCTGGCGGGTACGAAACGAATGGTCATCGCTACCGGAATCGCAAACATCTACGCGCGCGACCCCGTGGCCATGGCCGCCGGGCAAAAAACACTGGCGGAGGCGTATCCCGACCGATTTCTCCTTGGCCTTGGCGTGAGCCACGCTCCGCTGGTCGAACAGTTGCGTGGCCATCGCTATGAGAAGCCGGTGGCGACGATGCGCGCCTATTTGGACGCCATGGATAACGCGCCTTATCGATCCGTTCTTCCTCCAATAAAACCCTTGCGCGTTCTCGCGGCGCTGGGGCCGAAAATGCTGCAACTGGCCCGCGAACGCGCCGACGGCGCGCATCCCTACAACGTGAATCCGGAACACACCGCGCAGGCCCGGGAGATATTAGGCCCCGACCGTTACCTGTGTCCCGAGCAGGCAGTCGTGCTGGAAACCGATCCGGACAAAGCGCGGGAGACCGGACGAGAGTTTCTCGGCTTCTATCTCACGCTTCCCAACTACGCCAACAATTTTCTGAAGCTCGGCTTTGACGAGAGCGATTTCAAGGGCGGCGGAAGCACCAGGCTCATCGATGCCATCATCGCCTGGGGCGATCTGGACGCGATCCGGAATCGAATTCGCGCGCACCAGTCGGCCGGCGCGGACCACGTTTGTATTCAGGTACTCACCGCGCAGCCCAAAACGTTGCCCTTGCGCGAATGGCGCGAACTCGCAACCGCACTACTGCGTTATTAGCAGCTGCTGAAAGGCCTACTCCACACGAGTCGCAAGTTGGTGAGCGTTCTTGTGGAGTAGGCGTTTTCGCCTGCGTTCCCTGATTAGGACCTTCGGGCGTTGGGAGCGCCGGCGGTCTCGCCGCCGGTTCACTAAGCGCCGTTAATGCCCAGCAACTCGATCTCAAACACCAACGTGGCGCCGCCCGGAATCACGGGAGGGCTCCCGGCGTCCCCATAGGCGATGCTCGCAGGGCACACCAGCCGGGCCTTTCCTCCCACCTTCATCTTTTGCACGCCCTCCGTCCAGCACGGTATCACCCGATTGAGAGGGAACTCAGCAGGCTCGTTGCGTTTATAAGAACTGTCAAACTCCGTCCCATCGGTCAGTGTTCCGCGATAGTGGACCTTCACCGTGTCAGTCGCCTTGGGCGACGCACCGGTGCCTGGCTCCGTTTCGCGATAAACCAGACCGCTGGCTGTCTTGACAGCGCCCGGCTCCGCCGCGGCCTTATCGAGAAAAGCCTGGGCGGACGGTTGCTCCGCCGGCGCCTTCGATTCAGGCGCTGAGGAGCACGAAATCATTGCGAGCGATACGAAAATCAGCAAAAGCCGCATTCATCCAAATTAGCAGGGAAGTACACGCCCTGTAACATTGCCGTGCCACAATCGGCACAGGACGGAGTCACATGCCCGAACCGCACCACGCAGGTCCGCTCGACGCCCAGCAGCTGAAAAACATCGATGCATACTGGCGCGCCGCCAATTACCTTTCCGTCGGTCAGATCTATCTGATGGAAAACCCGCTCCTGCGCGAGCCCTTGCGCAAGGAGCAAATCAAACCGCGGCTTCTTGGCCATTGGGGCACTACGCCGGGTTTGAACTTTATCTACGCGCACATGAACCGCGCGATCAAGGCTTACGACCTCAACGCCATCTACGTCTGCGGGCCCGGTCACGGCGGGCCAGGCATGGTCGCCAATACTTATCTGGAAGGCACTTATTCCGAAATTTATCCCGGCATCCCGCAATCCGAAGACGGCATGAAGCGCCTCTTCCGGCAATTCTCATTTCCCGGCGGCATCCCCAGCCACGCCTCGCCGGATACGCCAGG
>JBEKTF010000147.1:0-14519 GCA_049516355.1 Bryobacteraceae bacterium
GCAATCCCGGGACTCTGGCTGCGCTGGTCGAGCCCGAAGTGAAGGCCACCCTGCGGGACATCGCCCTCAGTCTGGAAGGAAACTGGCGCGACGAACTGCTGTTCGTGCTGGGTCAGCAGCGGGAACTCTATGGGTTTTATCAGGACCAGATCGCAGACTGCGATGTTCGGCTGCGCCAACACCTGGAGACGTTCGGATCGAAAATCGACATCGAAACCCAGCCGATCGGGCCGAAACCGAAGGGCAAAAAAGGCAGCAAGAACGCCCCGCATTTCGATCTGCGTATCGAGTTGTATCGAATTACCGGGATCGATTGGGCACAGATCAACGGCATCGATGTGCTCACGGCGCAGACCGTAATTGCCGAGACCGGCGCGGATCTGAGTGCCTTTCCGAGCGAGAAGAAGTTCGCCAGCTGGCTGGGATTGTGTCCCGCCAACGAGACCAGCGGGGGTAAAGTTCTGAAGCGCAGGACCCGCAAAGTAGTCAATCGGGCCAGCACGGCATTCCGCAACTCAGCATCGACCCTGCTGAGAAGTCAGAGTTACCTTGGGGCGCAGTACCGCCGTCTGCGCACCCGGCTCGGTGCGCCCAAAGCCATCACCGCCATGGCGCGCAAGCTGGCCTGCCTGTTCTACCGGCTCATCAAGCACGGGCAACAGTACGTTGACAAAGGAATCGAATTCTACGAAGCCCGATGCCGCGAACAGCAGATCCGATCTCTTGCCCAAAAAGCGCAAAAGCTTGGCCTTCAGCTGGTTATGCCGCCGGCTGTTCAGCTGGTTATGCCGCCGGCTGTCTGAATCAGAGGCAGAAGGTTTCTGGAAAGTCTCGACACGGCACGCTGAGAGCGTGCGCCACGCCCTTCAGGCGGCTTTCAGCCGGCAGTCGCTAAATTTTTCATTGCCTTATCGTTAGCGCGCCAGTTCCAACGCCTTACGGAACAGCGGCTCGAACTCTTCCGGCGCGCCGCCGGCCCGCGCTTTCCGAACTGCCGCCTCCGCGGCCGGCCTCGAGCACCCCAGGTTCAACAGAGCCGAAAACACGTCTTCATCGAGCCGTGAAAGCGAGGGCTCCACCGCACCCTGCTCTTCGCCCACCGGAACCGGCAGCTTGTCGCGCAGTTCGAGCACCATCCTCTCGGCGGTCTTCTTGCCCACGCCGGGAATCCTCACCAGCTTCTCGATTTCGTTTCTCCGGATCGCACCGAGAAGATCCCCTGCGGGCATGCCGCTGAGCACCTTCACCGCCAGCCCCGGTCCGATACCGCTGACGCCGATCAGCTTTTCAAACAGGTTCTTCTCGTCCGCCGTCAAAAACCCATAGAGCGCGAGCGTATCCTCGCGGACATGTGTGTGAATGCGCAGCTTCGTCTCGCTGCCCACGTCCGGAAGCTTCGAAAAAGTCGAGATCGGAATGGTGACGTCGTAACCGACGCCGCCCACTTCGAGGATCGCCTGGTTCGGATTTTTCTCCACCAGCGTCCCCCGCAGCAGCGCAATCATGGGGATGGATTAAACATTGTACATGGCACGCCGCCGCTTCTTCGTCGATCGGGTCCGTAACGGACAAGCTGAAATCACGGGTGAGAACGCCCATCATCTCACTCGCGTGCTGCGCGTGGAAGCGGGCCAGAAATTCGAAATCACGGATAATGAGCGCGCCTGGCTGGCTTCGGTCGAGACCGCCCGCAAGGATCTGGTCCGCTTCACCGTCGTCGAAGAGATCGCCGCCGGTCCCGAGTTGCCCCGCGTGACCCTCTATCTGGCGCTCATCAAGTTCGAGCGGTTCGAATGGGCGGTCGAAAAAGCAACGGAGCTCGGCGTAACCCGCATCGTCCCCGTGGAAGCCAACCGCAGCGAGCATGGATTATTCGCGGGCGCGCAGAAGCGCGTGGAGCGCTGGAAGCGAATCGCCCGCGAAGCAAGCGAGCAATCGCGGCGGATGCGTGCGCCCGAAGTGTCCGGGCCCATCCGGCTGCTGGACGCCTTGCGCGAGGCCACCACTTCAACGCACTGCGTATGGCTGGATGAACAGCCCGGCGCAACGCCGCTCGTACGCGCATTTTCGCTGCATCCGACGGACTCCGTCTCTCTCCTCATCGGCCCCGAAGGTGGCTGGATCGATGCCGAACGCCAGGAGTTCGCCGTGTGTGGATTCGCCGGCGCGTCGCTGGGGCCCTCCATCCTGCGCTCTGAAACAGCGGTATGCGCAGCCCTGGCCGTGCTGTCCCAGATGTGGCTTACAGCAGGTTCCTGAACCCGACCGTTACAATCGAAGTAGGTCGAACAAAGGTTGGACGCCCTGAGAATCCCCTTTACTTCAGACATTGTCGTCGACGCTACCATCGCCACTACGCAGATCCTGATCGCGCGGCTTTTTTTCGCCGAGTGGAAAAGACTCCTGCCGTCTTCGTTGTCGAAGGCGATGACTTATGTCCTGTATACCCTCTGGGCCGTTACCGTAGCAGGCACACTGCTCCGCTACGCCACCATCGTCCGCCTGGTACGATGGGTCCCCGTAGCGATTCGAAGTACGCTGATCGCCGCCGGGAATGTGTGGGGAATGACAGCGGTGGCTTCGCTCGGAATCTACTACGCGTACCGCTTCCTGACCCGCAACCTGTCACTAGCGCACTCCCCCGACCGGCGCAGACTGATTCATGCCGTCGGCACGGCCGCGGTCGCCGCGCCATTCGCGGTCGCGGGGTTCGGCGCGATCGTCGAAAGAACCAACTTCCAGGTCAAAGAGATCGACTTGCCGGTACCGAACCTTCATCCCGACCTCGAAGGTCTGCGCATCGGCCAGTTGAGCGACCTCCACGTCAGCCCCTGGCTCAGTGTCCGCGAACTGGGCCGCGCCGTCGACATGCTCAACGAGCTCAAACCCCAGTTGACGGTTGTCACCGGCGACCTGATCACGCAACTCGGCGATCCTCTGGATGACACCATTCGGGAACTGGCGCGTCTTCGCGCCGACGCCGGCGTCCTCGGCTGCCTGGGTAATCACGAATACTACATCCGCTGTCAGAATTATGCGACCGTCCAAGCCCGGCGTTACGGAATCGAGTTTCTGCGCCATAAAGCCCGCCTTCTTCGCTGGGGGAATGGTCTCCTCAACGTCGCCGGAGTCGATTTCCAGAGACCTGAAAGAATTGAGCCGTATTTGATAGACGCTGAGAAACTGGTCACGCCCGGCGCGGCAAATCTGCTCCTGTCCCACAACCCCGACGTGTTCCCCGCAGCCGTGCGGAAGGGTTACGACACCATGCTGAGCGGACACACGCACGGCGGCCAGGTGACCGTCGAATTCGTCAATCAAACCCTCAATCTGGCCCGGTTCTTTACGCCCTATGTCGCGGGCCTTTACCGGCTGGAAGGGAGAAGCTGTTACGTCAACACCGGCATTGGCACCATCGCCATGCCGGTTCGGATCGGCGCGCCGCCCGAGATCACCCTCGCGCGGCTACGCAAAGCCTGAGGAACGTCGAAACGCTCGTGCGATATCTCATCATCAGCGATTTACACAGCAATTACGAAGCTCTCGAAGCTGTCCTCGACAACGCGCGGGGCGAGTACGATCGTATTGTCTGCTGCGGCGACATCGCCGGTTATGGACCCGATCCGAACCGCGTGGTCGATTGGGCGCGGACAAACCTCCACGCCGTCATTCGCGGCAATCACGACCGCGGCTGCTCCGGTACCGAAAACCTGGAGTGGTTCAACCCGGTCGCGCGGGCGGCGGGCGTGTGGACCATGTCGCAACTCACGCCGGTCAATCTGGAATATCTGCGCGCGCTGCCCGCCGGTCCCGTGAACGTGGACAATTTTCAGCTGATTCACGGTTCACCCGTGGATGAAGATGAGTATCTTCTCTCCGTAACCGATGCGCGCAATGTTTTTTCCTATCTCGAAACCAACATCGTTTTCTTCGGGCACACTCATCTCCAGGGCGGCTACGGCTGGGTGAATGGTCAATACCACGTGATCGTAAGGATGGAATTCTTCCAGAATGAACGATGGGTAAGGCTGGACCCGGATGGCGCTTACCTGCTGAACCCCGGGTCCGTGGGTCAGCCGCGCGACGGAGATGGGCGGGCGGCGTTCGCTCTGTTCGATACCGGTTCGCGCGAAATCCTCTACCGTCGCGTGCCCTACGATCACCAGGCCACGCGCCGCAAGATCGAGGCCGCGGGCTTGCCCGATGTGCTCGGATCGCGCCTGGCCATCGGCCGCTAGCGTACTAGCCCGTACTTCGGTACTTTCGGTCAGGTCCAGTGAAGCGCATGATGATTTTTGGCCGCCGCAATTCCAACACAAAGAACTGCACTCGCTTTTTTTATCCTTCTGCAGTGCCTGGATGCCGTGACAACTCTTATGTTCCTCAGCCAGGGAATGCGCGAGGGAAACCCGTTCGTAAGTTGGACGTTATCCTATACGCACGCGCCATGGGTAGGTTTAATCTTCACCAAGCTGACTGCTACTCTGATCGGCCATTACTGCTATCGCAGTCGCCGGATGACCCTGCTCCGGCGGGCTAATGTCGGATATTCGCTGGTCGTCGGCTGGAATCTGCTCGCGATTACCGCCGCCGCATTCGCTCACTAACCGGAACCCATTTAACGTGGCGCACGCTCTCAGCGTGCCGCGTCGAGACTCATCTCGACGCCTGCCTCTGTCCCGGAAGAGAACCTTCCCCGTCCCGCCGACTGCCGCACCTCATCGCTGCTTCCGCCCGGGCACTTACGTGGTCATGGCAAATCACGTCCGTTGGCACGATCATTGGGCGCGAGACCGAAGCGAGTTTGAGAAGAAGTTCGGAATCCGCAGGACGTTCCCTGGTCGAGCGCAGCACGAGAGTGCGTGCGCGACGTTAGGGGGGCAGGTCCCCTGACCCGCGGCCGACGCCCTCGTCGGCCTTCTAACGCCTGGAATATACTGTGCCTTGTATGATTAGGCTCTTTTTCTGCCTGGCCTTCGCCGCCGGGTGCCTGTTCGGCCAGCACAGTTTCACCCCGATCGATGTGGAAGATGGCGGCCGTCTCTATCGTGCCAACTGCTCGATCTGCCACGGTGCGGAGGGGAATGAAGTCCCCGGCATCGATCTCGGCCACAACAAATTTCGCCGCGCAAAAGACGATGACGATATCGCCGCCATCATCCGCACCGGCATCCCCGGCACCGCGATGCCGCCGAACAATTTCAGCGATTTCCAGGCGCTCACCATCGTCGCCTACCTGCGTTCGATCACCGCCGCGACATCCACCACCATCGCCGGCGGCGACGCTGGGCGCGGAAAAGCAATCTACGACGGTAAAGGCGCCTGCGCCAGTTGCCATCGCATCCGGGGCGTCGGCGCGCGCACCGGGCCCGACCTCAGTGACATCGGAACCCGCCGCCTCGCGGGCGAACTCGAGCGTGCACTGGTCGACGCCGGCGCGGAAGCGCCCGAACAAAACAGGCACTTCCGCGGAGTCACCAAAGACGGCGCCACCATCACCGGGGCTCTTCTCAATGAAGACAAATACAGCGTCCAGATTCTCGATTCAAAGGATCGCCTGGTGTCAGTCCAGAGATCGAACCTGCGCGAATCGTCGATTATCGAAAAGGGCCTGATGCCTTCCTACAAGGACAGGCTGAACTCCAAAGAACTGGCCGACATCGTCACTTATCTCGTTTCTCTTAAAGGTGTTGAACTCCAATGAAAGCTCAGTGGCTGCTCTTACTTCTGATGGTTCCCAACGTCTGGGGACAGGTTACTTTCGACCGCATTCTCGAAGCGAACAAAGAACCTCAGAACTGGCTCACTTACTCTGGTAGCCTGATGAGCCAGCGTCATAGCCCGCTCACTCAGATCACGCCGGCCAACGTGAAGGATCTGGAACTGCAGTGGGTCTTCCAGGCGCATTCGCTGGAGAAATTCGAAGCCACGCCGCTCGTGGTGGATGGCGTCCTTTACACCGTCCAGGCCCCGAACGATGTGGTGGCTATCGATGCCGTCACGGGCCGCATCTTCTGGGTCTACGAATACGCGCCGTCGCCCGAAGCGCGCGTCTGCTGTGGGCGCGTCAATCGCGGTCTCGCCATCCTCGGCGACACGCTCTTCATGGGCACCATCGACGGCCATCTGCTGGCAATCGATTCCAAAACCGGCAAGCCGATCTGGAACGTAACCGTCGCCAGGGGAGAAGCGGGCTACTCACTGATGCACGCACCTCTCGTGGTCAAAGACAAAGTTATTGTCGGGGTTGCCGGCGGTGAATTCGGTATCCGCGGATTCCTCGCCGCCTACGATGCGCGTACCGGCAAGCAGGATTGGAAGTTCAACACAATTCCCGGCCCCGGCGAGCCCGGTCACGAAACCTGGGCGGGTGATTCCTGGCAACACGGTGGCGCTTCCGTTTGGGTAACCGGTTCCTATGATCCGCAATTGAACCTTACCTATTGGGGCATCGGCAATCCGGGTCCCGATTGGAACAGCGACCTGCGCGCGGGCACAAATCTTTACAGCGATTCCGTCGTTGCGCTCGATGCCGATACCGGCAAGTTGAAATGGTATTTCCAGTTCTCGCCGCACGACGATTTCGACTATGACTCGGTGCAGGTACCCGTGCTGGCCGATATGGAATGGAAAGGCATCATGCGGCGGGTGATGCTTTGGGCCAACCGCAACGGCTTCTACTACGTGCTCGACCGGACCACCGGTGAATTCCTGCAGGGAAAGCCTTTCGCCAAAGTGACCTGGACGTCGGGTCTCGACGACGGTGGGAAGCCTGTCCGAATCGCCTCCGCCAATCCCAGTCGCGAAGGGACTCTGGTTTATCCAGGCGTCCAGGGAGCAACCAACTGGTATTCGCCTTCTTACAGTCCCCACACGGGGCTCTTTTACATCCCTACATGGGAGAACTATTCCTCGGTATTCAATAAGCTGCCGGGTGAATTTGTGGAAGGGCGCCGCTACACGAATGGCGCGCCGCGATCGCCCGTCCCATCGCTCAAGGGAACTCAGGTGATTTACCGCACGGAAGAGGAGGGCTATGGAGCGGTGCGGGCTTTCGATCCGAAAACCGGCGTTCGCAAGTGGGAGTTCAAAATGGCGGATGTCACCGGCAGCGGCATTCTTACCACCGCGTCCGACTTGCTCTTTGCCGGGGGGCGCGAAGGATACTTCTGGGCTCTCGATGCCCGCACGGGCGCGGAGCTTTGGAGGGCCAACACGGGTGGCGACGTCGCCTCCGGACCCATGTCGTATTCTGTAAATGGGCGGCAATATGTTTCCGTCGCCGCCGGCAACTCGTTATTTACATATGCTTTACGCCGGAATTAGTGGCGCCGAGCCGCATTCCAGGAACTTATCCGTTCTCCAGGCGTAATAACTAATAGGATTACGCGCGATTGGAACCTGTGTCAGCCGGGAGGCATCGGAAGCTTTTGATACTACCCGTCAGATCCATGGGGGCGCTGATCTTGTTCTGCGCTCTCGCGGGATTCGCAAGCGCGCAGCAAAGCAGGATCACGCGCTCCCTCGATAACACACAACGCACTACGCTTGCGGGACATCTCCATCCCAAAGCGACGGCTGCGAACGATCAGGGCCGGGTGGCGCCCACCTTAAAGCTCTACGTTACGCTCGAGTTTACGCAATCGGCTAGCCAGAAGGCCGATCTCACGCAATTGCTTGCGGACCAGCAGAATCCGAACTCGCCCAACTATCATCGCTGGCTGACGCCGGAGCAATATGCGGATCGTTTTGGCATGTCTCCGGACGACATAACCAAAATTACATCATGGTTACAGGGCCAGGGGCTCACCATTGCGAATGTCGCCCGGGGACGGAACTGGGTTGCGGTGAGTGGCTCGGCGGTGCAGTTTGAAGCCGCATTTCAGACCGAAATTCATCAATACCAGGTAAACGGCGAGCAGCACTTTGCCAATGCCACGGAACCCTCGGTGCCCACGGCGATGGGGGCAGTCGTTATGAGCATTCGCGGTCTGAACGATTTCCGCATGAAGCCTCTCCTCGCCAGGCCGCGCTACAATTCCGGCGATATTTGCGGAGGTAATTGCCTGGCGCCGGACGATCTTGCCACCATCTACAACATAACGTCGGCCTACAACAAGGGTGTCGACGGGACCGCCCAAACGATTGCCGTCGCGGGACAAACCGACATCATCGTTTCCGACATTACAACCTTCCGTTCGAGTTACGGGCTTCCGGCAATTAAACTGCAACAGATTCTGGTTCCGGGTTCGCCGGACCCGGGAGTCAGTACCAGTGGCGATTTACCGGAAGCGGATCTCGATCTCGAATGGTCGGGGGCGGTAGCGAGGAACGCCACGATCCTCTACGTTTACGCGGATCCAAATTACATGGACGGCGTGATGACCGCGGTGCAGTACGCGATCGACCAGAATCTCGCGCCCGTTGTGAGCACGAGCTATGGGAGTTGCGAACTGGAGAGCCTGCCTTCGGACATGCTGGCCTTTCAAAACTGGGCCGAGCAGGGGAACACAATGGGCATTACCTGGTTCAATGCTTCCGGCGACAGCGGTGCGGCCGATTGCGACGACAGGCGAAATCCCGGTCTCGCCGTGGACACGCCCGCTTCCGTTCCGCAGATTGTCGCGGTCGGTGGCACGGAGTTTGCGGAAGGAGCGGGGACATACTGGAGCGCTACAAATAATCCCGTGACCGGCGCTTCGGCTCTTTCCTACATCCCGGAAACATCCTGGAACGATAGCGCGCAGGATGGCTCGCCGTCGGCAAGCGGCGGCGGCTCCAGCGTGCAATTTGCCCAACCATCGTGGCAAACAGGTCCGGGCGTGTTTGTAAACAACGCAATTCTGAGCAGCGCAAGAAATGTTCCAGACGTGTCCTTGAGCGCATCCGCCGATCACGACGGGTACCTGGTATTTACGGGATGCCCGCCGCAACCGCCATGTACTCCGCAGGTTTACGGAGGCACTTCCGTTTCCGCCCAGGTATTCGCGGGGATCGGCGCGCTTATGAACCAGTATCTGGTTTCGAGTGGCAAGCAATTGAAGGCTGGGCTCGGAAACCTCAACGCCGAGCTCTATCCGCTGGCTCAAAAAACCCCCGGAATTTTTCATGACATTACGACCAGCAACAACATCGTTACCTCTCAGGGATGTTCCGGGCGAGCCAACACTAACTGTGTCCCGGTGGGCTATAATGCAGGCCCAGGTTACGATCCTGTCACGGGACTGGGCTCCGTCGATGTCTGGAACCTGATCGTCGGATCGAGCGGCGGAACCGTGGTCGCGCCGGCGATAACAGTCTCAACGCTATCCCTTCCAGCGGGCATCACAGGGACCACGTATTCGCAGACGCTGACGGCGACCGGCGGCGTCGGGCCACCGTACACCTGGACATTGTCTGGCTCCCTGCCGCCCGGGCTGGCGCTGAACCAGGCAACGGGCGTGATCAGTGGGACGCCCACTACGGTCACGGGGAGTCCCTTCTTCTTCAGCGTTACCGCCACTGATTCGGCGGGAAAGTCATCGGCGGCACAAAACTTCTCAATCGCGATTACCGTCCCATCCGCCCCTGCGCCTGTGATCACGTCGGTAAGTCCGTCTTCCGCGCCGGCGGGAAGCCCAACGGTGACGGTCACGATCACAGGGTCCGGCTTTACCAGCGGTGCTGGTGCGAGGTTGAACGGCTTATCGCTCGGCACAGCCTTCATGAGTTCGACGACGCTGACCGCACAGATACCCGCCAGCGACCTGACCAGTCAAGGGACCGCGCAAATTACTGTGGCAAACGCGACCGGCCCCGCATCCAATAGCGTTCCCTTCATTATTTCGCCGGCCTCCGCGGGACCCACGATCACGTCGGTAAGTCCGTCTTCGGCGCCGGCCGGAAGCCCAACGGTGACGGTGACGATCACGGGGTCCGGCTTCACCAGCAGTGCCAGTGCGAGTTTGAACGGCTTTTCGCTCGGCACAGCCTTCATAAGTTCGACGACGTTGACGGCACAGATAACCGCCAGCGACCTGACCAGTCAGGGGACCGGGCAAATTACTGTGGCAAACGCGACCGGTTCCGCGTCCAACAGTGTTCCCTTCGTCGTCACTCCAAATTCGTCCCTCCAGTTCCTCACCGTGACTCCGTGCCGGATCATGGACACGCGTAACGCGAACGGGCCCCTCGGCGGGCCATTCATCAGCGGCGCGACCACCCGCACGATTCCGATTGCCTCCAGTACCTGCGGCATACCGGCGAATGCCTCGGCTTATTCGCTCAACTTCACCGTCGTTCCAAGAGGGGCACTGAATTATTTGAGTGTCTGGCCAACCGGCCAAACGCAGCCGCTCGTGTCCACGTTGAATTCGCAGGATGGCTCAGTTATCGCCAACGCGGCCATCGTCCCGGCGGGCACCGGCGGCGCCATCAACGCCTATGCCACGAACGATACGGACCTGGTCGTCGATATCAACGGCTACTTCGTGCCTCCTACCTCGAACACACTCCAGCTCTACACGTTGCCGCCGTGCCGTGTTCTGGATACCCGGAATCCGGCCGGCACTTTCGGCGGCCCATCCCTCGCGGGCGGAAGCAGCCGGTCCTTTCCGATTCCCCTCGGTTCGTGCGCGGTACCCACCAACGCCGTCGCGTACGCGTTCAATGTGACAGTGGTTCCGCAAGGCTCGCTGGCGTATCTGACTGCCTGGCCAACAGGCCAAACGCAGCCGCTCGTATCCACGCTGAACTCAGCAGGCGGAACCGTGTTGGCCAATGCGGCTATTGTGGCAGCCGGAACCGCTGGAGCGGTGAGCTTCTACGCCAGTGGCGCCACTGACCTGGTGGTCGATATCAACGGCTATTTCGCGCCGCCAGTATCCGGAGGGCTCAACTTTTATCCAGTGACCCCTTGTCGGCTGGTGGATACACGCAACGCGAACGGTACTTTTGGCGGCCCGAGTATGGGCGCGGGCACGACGAGGGCTTTCCCGTTATCGCAGGGTTCCTGTGGAATACCAGGCTCTCCGGCGGCACAAGCATACTCGCTGAATGTAACCGTGGTTCCGTCAGGCGCGCTCGGTTATCTCTCGACATGGCCGACCACCGAAGCGCCGCCTGCCGTGTCTACTCTCAATGCGCTCAACGGCCAGATCATCGCGAATGCCGCTATCGTTCCGGCGGGCAGCACCGGCTCGATCGATGTTTATGTAACGAACCCCACGAATGTGGTCATCGACACCAACGGCTACTTCGGCCCCTAGCCTCTCCTGAGCGAACGAAACTCATGGCAGTCGCGATACGTCCAATCCGGTTTACTCACCACGAGAAACCATGTCGGACCCGCGAAACAGAAGGGTTGCCGTATTCTCCTTCCTCATGCTCCTGGCTGTAACGGCTAACGCCGAGGACGAGCCCGTCTTCGACATCGGTCCCGGAATCACGCCCCCCAGAGTCACCCATCAAGTCAATCCCGTCTACAAGCCGGACGCGGAAGGGTTCCGCGTTACCGGCACGGTAATAGTCGGACTCGTCGTCAGCTCCAAAGGCGAGCCGAAAGACGTCCATGTGGTCCGCTCGCTGGGAAAAGGCGTTGATGACAGTGCCGTGGAGGCCGTGCAGCAATGGCAATTTGAACCCGCGCGGAGGGGCGGTCAGCCTGTCGCGGTCAAGATCACGGTCGAGATCCGCTTTCACAGCATGTAGCGGAGTCTTCTAAATTCAGAGCCGTGACCGTCAGGGAGCGGTAACGACACGCCTGGGAACGCCGGCGGTCGCTTTTTGCCGCCGGTTCTTCATAGCAGGCTCCGTTTTGCGGGCTGTAACTTGGGCGTTCAGACCAGCTTCTGCTTGCGAATCGGCAATTCCCGGATCCGTTTTCCAGTAGCGGCGAAGATCGCGTTCGCGATTGCCGGCGCCATGACCGGAACACCAGGCTCGCCTACGCCGGCCGGAGGCGCATTCGAACTCACCAGATGAACGTGCGTTTCGTAAGGCGCTTCGGGCATCCGGGCCACCGGGTAATCGTTGTAATTCGACTGCTCGATGCGCCCATTCTTAGCCGTAATTTCGCCCAACATCGCAATGCTGGTGCCGAATACCGCCGCGCCTTCAAACTGCGCGCGGACGCGATCCGGATGGATCACCTGGCCGGTATCCAAAGCGATATCGACACGCGGAATCTTCACCTTGCCCTGCGCATCGACCTCCACTTCGACCACCGCAGCCACGTAAGTCAGAAAGCTGCGATGCACGGCAAGGCCGTAACCGTGCCCGTTACCCGACTTCTTCTTCGCCCAGCCCGATCGATCCGCAACCGTTTCCACCACGCGACGGATTCTCGCCGTATCGAGCGGATATTTAGCCGCCGTCTCCGCGGCCGAAGGTCCCAGGTCGATCGTGCGCGCGGGCCCCAGCACGTCGAGGTAATACTCGACCCGATCCCGGTTCGCCGCCGCCGCCAGTTCATCGAGGAACGACTGCACCGCAAACGCATGGTAAACGTTCGCCACGCTGCGCATCCAGCCGATCCGGACGTGCGCCGTCGCCGCGCCATTCTCCGCGCGATGATTCGGAATATTGAACGGCAGATCGTTCCACCCGAGACCCATTTCGAGGTCCCCGTAGACCGTTTTGGAATCGAATGTCGAAAAGATGGGCGGAAACACGCTGCGGTGCAGCCACGCCGTCGGCTTTCCCTTCGCATCCGTCGCCGCTTTCAGATACATGGCGGAGACCGAGTGGTAGTAATCGAATTTGACGTCCTCTTCCCGGCTCCAGACCACCTTAACCGGCTTGCCGACCTTCTTCGACAGCACGGCCGCTTCGGCCGCATAGTCGGGCTTCGACTTCCTTCCGAACGCGCCGCCCAGCAGCGTCACATGGCAGGCAACATCTTCCGGCTTGATCCCCAGCACCTGCGCAACCGTATCCTGCACTGCCTGCGGATTCTGCGTGGCCGTCCAGACTTCGACTTTGCCATTCTTGAATTCAGCCACCGCCGCCGGAGGCTCCATCGAGGCATGCGCCAGCATCGGGCAATAAAACTCCGCCTCATGGATTTTCGCCGCGCCCGCGAACGCCTTATCCACGTCGCCAATGTTGCGAACTACTTTGCCCGGTTTGCGGGCCGTTTCGATCAACTGCGTTTTAAAGGAATCCGAATCGTAGTTCGCGTTGGGTCCCAGATCCCAATCGACCTTAAGTTTCTTGCGCCCCTGCATGGCGGACCAGGTATTATCCGCGATCACGGCAACCCCGCCCAGCGGCTGGAATCCATACGTGTTCGTCTTGTAGCGCTCGATCTGGACCGTCTGCTGCACGCCCCGAACCTTGCGCGCCTCGCTGTCCTCCACGGACTTGACCGTGCCGCCAACTACCGGCGGGCGCTCGATTGACGCATAGACCATGCCAGGCATCTTCGCGTCCATGCCGAACATGCCGTGTCCTGAAACGAGATCGTCCAGGTCCACACTGGGAACGCCCTTCCCCACATACCGGTATTCCGTGGGCGATTTGAACTTCAGCGTTTCCGGCTTGGGAACCGGTTGCTGCGCCGCAAGCGCTGCCAGTTCGCCATAGGTGGCTTTCTGGCTGCCACCCGCATGCGTGACCAGCCCGTTCACTGCCTTGCATTCGCCGGCCGGGACGCCCCACTTCGCCGCCGCTGCGCTCACCAGCATTGCGCGCGCCGTAGCGCCCGCCGTCCGCAGCGGATCGTAGAAGCTCCGGATCGAGTTCGAGCCGTCGGTATCCTGCGAGCCGTACTTCTTATCGCCCAGCGCCTGCTCGACGCGAACCTTGTTCCATTCCACATCGAGCTCATCCGCGGCCACCATCGGAAGCGCGGTGCGAATGCCCGTTCCCATTTCCGACCGGTGCGCGACAATAATGACCGTGCCATCCGGCTGAACGCCAAGATACACGGATGGATACCAGGCAGTAGTTTCCGCGCCGAACGCTTTCTCAGGCAATAACCGCGCACCGAGCACGAATGCGCCCGCGGAGAAAATAGTCCCCACAAAGCCACGCCGGCTGACAACGTGAACTGCGTTCATGCTTTCACCCCCGCAGCAGTCTTGATGGCCGCACGGATGCGTTGATACGTTCCGCAGCGGCAGATATTGCCTGCCATCGCCTCGTCGATATCGTGATCGGTCGGCTTGGGCTTCTGTTTAAGCAGCGAAGCCGCCTGCATGATTTGGCCGCTTTGACAATATCCGCACTGTGGGACATTGCCCTGCTTCCAGGCCGTCTGCAGCGGATGATCGTGAGTCTGGCTCAGACCTTCGATCGTCGTGATGTCTTTACCCGCGGCGTTCTGTAGTGAAGTCAGGCAACTGCGCACGGCCGTCCCATTCACGTGAACCGTACAGGCGCCGCAGAGTCCCATACCGCAGCCGAACTTGGTGCCGGTAAGATCCAGCCCATCGCGCAGATACCAGAGCAAGGGCATGTCCGGGTCGCCCTCGAATTTGCGGGCAACGCCATTCACTCGAAGTTCAATCATTTGCTTCAGTATATGCCGTAGCGCACGC
>JBEKTF010000148.1:0-13670 GCA_049516355.1 Bryobacteraceae bacterium
CATCCAAAGGCTTGGTCAGGTACTCGCGTGCACCCGCCGCCTTGAGATGATCGATCTGATCGGAAGTCGCGTCCGCGCTGAGAACCGTAACCGGAATCCGCGCGGTACGCGAGTCGTTCCGCAGATGACGCAATACCTCTTCTCCCGTCAGATCGGGGAGATGCAAGTCGAGGAGAATCCAATCGGGTGAGTGAGTGATGGCGAGGTCCACACCGAGCTTGCCCTGCATGGCTTCCAGCAACTGGACTCCCGGATAGCGCGCCACGATTTCCTCGATTAGCCGAACGTTCGAAAGGTTATCCTCCACGTACAATACCGTTCCCTGCAGGGAAGCGTTATGGCTCCACGATGCGGGAGTCGCGTGCAATAGTTCTTCTTCCCTGCCTACAACGGCATGGTCCATCAAGGTCAGCTCAACGTGGAATTTGCTGCCTACGCCGAGTGCACTTGCGACGCCGATCGTTCCGTCCATGGCTTCAATCATGCGTTTGGAGAGTGCGAGCCCCAGTCCCGTTCCGCTCACCGCGTTTCGATCGGCATGAAGGCGTTCAAAGGGCGTAAAGATCTTCTCCATTCCGCTCTCATCGATACCGGCTCCCGTATCGGCGATCTCGATGCGCAGCCAGCCAGCGCCGGTCTCCCGGCAGGTGAGAGCAACGAACCCGTTGGCGCGGTTGAATTTCATCGCATTGGAGAGCAGATTCAACAGGACCTGCCTCAGCCGCCGACGGTCCGCCTTGAGATACCGGCCGCCATACCCGCCGAGGTCGGCGCTGAGGGTGATGTTTTGTCCGCACGCTATAGGCCGCACCAGGTCCATGGCCTCCGTAACGACATGCTCGATCCGGACGGGCTCCAGTGACATCCCAAGCCGGCCCGCTTCAATGCGCGCCAGATCCAGCACCTCGTTAATCAGTTCCAGCAGATGATATCCGCCTTTCAGAATCTGCTGGATATTGCTTTGGTGCTGGGCCTCCAGATCCGCCAGAGTGAGAAGCTGCGCAAAACCGAGGATGGAATTCAGCGGCGTGCGCAGTTCGTGGCTCATGCGCGAAAGGAATTCGCTCTTGGCGCGATTGGCGCGCTCAGCCTCTTCCTTGGCACGCAGCAGCAGGTCCTCCGAGGATTTTGCAGCGGTAATGTCGCGGACCACGGCCACGCCGCCTTTGATGTCCCCTCCATCGTCCTTGAGCGGCCTCACGTTGACGCTGGCAAACATTCCGTCCGGCCTCTGCGGGTTGCGAATATACACTTCGATCGCGTCCGCAATTTCCCCGCGCATCGCTCTTGCCAGGGGCAGTTTGTCGGTCGGATAGAGCGTGTCTGTTCCAGGCAGATAGATGCCGTACCGTTCGGCCCGTTCCCACTGAGACGCGTCTTGCGCACCCGGACCGAGCATTTCCTCGGCAGCCGGATTCAGCAACAGCATTTTCCCGTTCTCGTCGGCGACCAGAACTCCGTCGCCGATGCTGTCCAGAACGGATCGAAGAATCTTGGTTTGCCGCCGGTAAGCTGCTTCCGAGTGCGCCAGGGCTTGCTGCTGCTCGGCAACAATCTCCGCCGCCCTCTTTCTCTGGCTGATCTCCTTCGCGTAGGTCGCGGCCTTCCGCACGGTACCTCGCAGATTCGCCGGTTCCCAGGGTTTGGGCACGTATGAATGAATCTGGCCGTCGTTAACCGCGCGGATCAGAGCGTCGATATCCATGTATCCCGTGATGAGAATACGTGTCGCGTCGCATATTTCCCGCGCTTTCGCCAGCAACTCACCGCCTGTGAGCTTCGGCATCCGCTGATCGGCCAGGATCACGGCAACCTGCGCACCCCTGAGAAACTCCACGGCCTGAGTCGAGTCGGTGCTCACCACCACTTCAAAATCGTCTTCCAGCAGGTCCCGGATCGACTTCAGGACCTGAGGCTCATCGTCTACGACAAGCACCATGGGCTTGCAAAGTTGTTCCGTCATACATGGGTCTCCAGAGAGATCGGGATCTTCAGAACGAACTCCGTGCCTTCGCCGGCGTGGCTCGAGAATTCCATCGAACCGTGGTGCGCCTTTACGATTCCGTAGGAGATGGCGAGCCCGAGGCCCGTGCCTTCGCCAACGGGCTTGGTGGTGAAGAATGGCTCGAATATTCTGTTGCGAATGTCGTCAGGAACTCCTTTCCCGGTATCGCGGACTCGAATCACGAAGTCGCCGTTCTGCTGTGCCGTGACCAGAGTAATCCGGCCAGGCCCGTCGATGGCTTCGATGGCGTTGGCGATCAGGTTCATCAGGACCTGATTCAGTTCGCCCGCGAAACACGTCAGCTGCTCGACTTCACCGTAGTTCCGCTCCACCTGGATCCGGCCCTCCATCCGGTGACGCAGGAAGAGCAGCACGGACTCGATGCTTTCATGGATATCGATGGTCTTGACCACGCCCTCGTCCAGCCGGGAAAAGGTCCGTAGCCTGGAAACCAGTTCCTTGACACGCGTCGCGCCCGCCTGCGCGTCGTGTATCTGGGTCCGCATTTTGCCGATTTCCAGCGCCACCCGTGGCGGCAAATCCACGTCCTTCGCGGCCAGCTTCCCGAGCGTTTCGTCCACGATAAACATGTTGTTGATGACGAAAGCGAGCGGATTGTTGATCTCGTGGGCGATACCGGCAACCAACTGCCCGAGGCCAGCCATTTTTTCGGAATGAATCAGGTGCGCCTGGGTCTCGCGCAGCGTGCGATTGGTTCGTACGAGTTCGTCCGCCAGTTCCGTTCGTTCCCGAACCTGGTGGTCGAGCGATGCATTTTGCGCCTTGAGCTGGAGATGTAACCGCCGGGTCTCAAGCAGATTCCTGACACGAAGCCGCACTTCTGTCCGATTGAGAGGCTTGGTGAGAAAGTCATGCGCGCCACACGAGAACGCTTTCTCCTTTGCTTTCGATGTGCCGTCCCCCGTGAGGATCAGGACCGGCAGGTAGTCGTCCTCGGGAATGACCGTGGCCAGCTGATCGAGGGCGACCAGGCCGTCCACATGAGGCATATGGAGGTCCAGCAGGATCAGATCCGGCTGGAAGTCATGAAAAACGGGCAGTATGCAGCGAGAATCGGCGAGACAGCTGATATTGGAATACCCGGAAAATTCGAGAACCGAGGCCAGTGCCTCCAGGTTAGCGGTCTGATCGTCTACAATCAGGATCCGCGACTGTGTGAGATTTGCCCGCTTAGACACCGTCGGAGACCCCACGGATCTTATCCATCCCGCTCCGGACCTCTCTGAATGTTTCCGAAAGATCGCGGAAGACAGCGGTCACCGCCGGGTCAAAATGCGTACCGCCGTTTTCGAGAATGATGGCGCACGTCTCATCGTGCGGAACGGCCTCCTTATAGCAGCGCGCCGATCGCAGTGCGTCGTAGCAGTCCGCGACCGCCAATATACGCGCGCAGAGCGGTATCTCGTTCTGGCGCAGGCCATCCGGGTAACCGGTTCCGTCCCATCGCTCGTGATGTGAGCGGGCAACCTCAATGCCCATCGCGATGAGTTTGTTGTCCGGATATCTTTCGTGGACCTCTTTGAGCGTCTGAGCGCCGAGTAACGAGTGGGTTTTCATGATCTCAAACTCAGCAGCGGTCAGCTTGCCTGGCTTCAGGAGGATCCGATCGGGAATCGCCACTTTTCCGATATCGTGCAAGGGGCTCGCATGGAAGATGTCCCCGATCCAGTCGTTGTCGATCGTGGTTCTGTAAGGCGCACGCCGGCTCAACTCCTCCGCCAATAGCTTGCAGAAGGTCTGGATGCGCTCCAGGTGCTCGCCAGTCTGATCGTCGCGCGCCTCCGCCAGTTTGGCGATCGCAAAGATGGTCGCCAGATGCCCCTCGGCGATTCTCTTTACCTGGATTTGCACCAGCTCCTGGAGACGGTGGTTATCGTTTTCGATCCGATTCTGGAACTGCCGGAGCCTGACGTGGGCATCCACCCGCGCCTGCACCTCTTCGAACTGGAAAGGTTTGGAGATATAATCGACGCCTCCGAACCGAAAGCCTTGAAGCTTGTCCGCCGGGGTGCTCAGGGCGCTCAGGAAAATCACGGGGATTTTGCAGAGTTGCGCGCTGGACTTGAGCCGATCACACACCTCATAACCGGTCATTTCCGGCATATTGATATCCAGAAGAATCAGATCCGGAGGCGTTTCGCGGGCAGCAGCCAGCGCCATCCGGCCCCTGGGGAAGGAGCGTACTTCATACCCGCGCGGCCGGAGCATTTCTTCCATCAGTCTGAGGTTAGACGGATTGTCGTCCACTACCATGACCACACCTGTGGCGGGATGGCGCGGGTGTGCGAGCGGCGGCGTGTACACTACCTCAGGCAATGTGCCCATGCAAATAGTTATCGGCGGGTTTCGTTAGGTTTCTATCAAGTTTGTACGCACCTGGAATGTTCCTGAAGGTTAATGGCGCGTGTATCGGCCTGCTCTGTTACGGTATGGCTTCGTGGGCTGTTTTGGGCGCTTTCTTCGCCGGGCCCCGAGCCGCCGACTGTCGATTACATGCACGAGGGCGCCACATGACTTCCGGCCAGGTATGCGAGTCTTTTCCGGCCTTTTGCGCTTGACCGGGCGTAATACCGGGGGCGCAGCCGATAACACCCGAATGCACATGACCGGGCATGGCGGGCCAGGGACGGCGGCTAGATCCAGCCGCGGTACCAGTAATAAACGATGCTGGCGGTCTCGCGCACCTCGCCTATGAATAGCTGCGGCCGCGCGCTGTAATCGCCGGCTCGCTTGATGACATCGGGGACGGCCGAGGCGGCAATGCCGACGCCTTCTTTGACGAAGCACCTGCGGGCGCGGAACATGTGGCTGTCGCTGGTCAGAAGTACGATGCGCCCGGTAGTACCGGCAAGCATGCGCGCGGTGAACTCGGCGTTTTCGTGTGTGCTGGTCGCTTTGTCTTCCACGCGAATGCGGTCAGCCGGAATGCCATTGAAGACGAAGAAATCCCGCATGCCTGGGGCGGAGTCCTTACCGCTGACGATGATTTGCGCATAGGGATGCTCGCGGTAATACAGCAGGGCCATGAAGCAACGCCAGTAGGTGCTCGCATCCATGACGTTGACGTTCGGCCCAAAACCGACGCCCACGTTCGGCTCCGAGCCGCTCAGTACCACCAGCACATCGCCCCGATATGAGGACCACGGCCGGGCGAGCTTAGTGGCATACCAGCTCACGAAGGGCGTGAGCGTGACCAGCACGAAGAGAAGGCCGACGGTCGCCAGAAGTCTGACCGCCGCGCGCCAAAGCCTCCTTCCGATATCACGGACCATATATCTGGACCGAGTATAGCCGTCCCGCCCTTTGTACTCTCTCGCGCCGGGGTTATCGTTTAGTGTTTGAAAGGCAGTGTCATCAGGAGACGCTGGTGTCAGATATACGCGGCAATACGCCTGAAACGAGTGCAGAGCTAAAATCTATCCATGCGGAGTCGCCACCGAACCGTTCACCGGTTTCTCCTTTCGGCAGGCGCCCCGACCGCGGCCTGGACAGACTGAGATGATCCGTATATTCAGCATCGTTATCCCGACCCGTGTCTTCACTCTGTTTGTTTCAGAAGTGATTCTTCTCTCCGCGTGTTTTGTGGCGGCTGCCTATACCGATCCCGACCTTGGCGATGTGAGTCTATTCCTCCTATACGATTCGGGTATTCTCCGCATCGCCATCCTGGTCGGTTTCATTGTCCTGTGTTTGTTTTTCAGAAACCTGTATGCGGAGGTTCGCATCCGCAGCCGGCTGGCATTGTTCCAGGATCTCTGCATGATTTTCGGCCTGGCGTTCATAGGGCAAGGCGCGATCGGATACCTTAATCCCAACTGGATCATTCCGCGGAAGATGATGCTGCCCGGGAGCATACTGGCCGGCGTGGTTATCTTTGGATGGCGGCTTCTTTTCGACACGGCGGCACGAAACGCGGTGGCCGCCGGGCGCGTGCTTTTCCTCGGTACTTCGCCGACCGTGGCCAGAATCGCCGGTCATTTCGCCGCGCACCCGGAATTGGGATTGATCAGCATTGGGTATCTCGAAAACGGAAGTCCGGCGGCGGCCTTGCCGGCCAGCAGACTCGGGACCATGGAGGATCTGGACGGCGTGCTGGATGAAGCCGTTCCCGATTCGATTGTGATCGGCAATCGCGAAGATATCCGGCCGTGGTGGGCCGACGAATTTCTGGCTCTTCGTTTCGGAGGTGTCGGGGTGCAGGAGGCCGGTACGCTTTACGAACGCATCTTCGCGCGAAAATGCATTACGGAAATCTGGCCTTCCAAAGCGATCTTCAGCGACTCCTTGCAACCGGCTTCCCTGAAAGTCAATCTCCGGTCGGTTTATTCCTGGGTGATCGCCTTCGCGGCCGCCCTCATTACTCTTCCGTTTACGCTGACGATCGCCACCCTGATCAAAATGAGCTCCCGTGGCCCTGTACTGACGCGCGAAACGCGTGTTGGCCTCCATGATGTCACCTTTGAGGCTTACCGGTTCCGTTGCGTCGGACCGGATGGCGCCGATACGCCCGTCGGCAGGTTTCTCCGGCGCCACGGACTCGTTTGGCTTCCCCAATTGCTTAACGTTCTCAAGGGAGAAATGGCGATGGTGGGACCTCGTCCGGAGCGCCCTCTTTTCGCTCGCCGGATGAACGAACTCATCCCCGTTTACCGCCAGCGGCACAGCGTCAAACCCGGTGTTACCGGATGGGCGCGGATTCATCGCAAGCGAGGCGAGTCACAGGATTCTCTGAGAGATCTCGAATACGACTTGTACTACCTGGAAAATTTCTCTCCGTTAGTGGATTTCGTGATTCTGATGCTGTCGCTGCAAAGGGGTGAACCTTCCGGCGATTCAGCGATCTGAAGCTTCCGCCGGATCGCAGGCCGATTGAACCCGCGTCGGGGTCCAGAGTCTGGTTGCCGGCACGAAGAAAACGGCGACCGACGCGAGCGCGGCGGTATTCATAACCAGAAACGTCCGAGCCGGCGAGGTCAGGCGCTTCAGAAGAGAAGCTGAAGAAACGAAGCCATTGGAAAGCGCCAGCAACAACCAGGCTACCCCCGCGATCAGAAGAGAAGTGCGAAACCACGAGGGCGGCAAGGCAACGGCTGCGCCAAAGAAAACAAGGATCAGCCAAGGCAGCAGGAGCCGGCTGAATTTGTGCGAAAGAAAGTGAAATCTCATGCGGTTCCTGCTCGTGAACAATTCGGGCAATCGCGCATGGACCTGCCAGAGTCCGGCCAGCGTGCGGAAGCGGCGCCGGAATTCGGTTCCCGCGACGGCCGGGTAATCGAATGCGATGGCCGCGGGATCGAAGATCACGCGATAGCCCAGGAAGAAGGCACGCAGAGGCAAAATGGCGTCATCGGTGAGCGTGTCCGGAGGCAGGGGCGCGGCCAGCGCCCTGCGCATGGCGTAAATGCATCCGGTTGCAGTGAAGAGCGAGTCGATCTCGGAATGGCGTTGGCGAGCCCAGATCTCGTAGCGCCAATACAAGTCCATGTCCGCCTGTTCGCCTGAGTCGCCTTGCAGCAGATGAAGCTCGCCCGTCACGGCGCCCACGGTGGGATCGGCGAAGTTGGCGACCAGGTGGCGCAGGCACCCGTGTTCGAGAGGCTGGCGGACGTCGGTGAAGAAAACGATCTCCCCTGTCGCCGCGGCCAGACCGCGATTCAGTGCTGCAGCTTTGCCGCCGCGGGGCACGGTCAGCAAAGTCACTCCCTTGCCATCGAATTCGCGAACGATCGCTTCGGTTCCGTCGGTCGAACCATCGGAGACCACAATGATTCCAAGCAGTTCGTCGGGATAATCGAGTGCGAGGAGCCCTTCCAGCTTCCCGCGGATCATGGTCTCGCCGTTATGGACGGCCACGATCGCGGACACCGTGGCTTCGAAAGCCGGATCTTTGGCGACGGGCGGGCGGGCAGCGCCCCTGCGCGCGGCCAGAAACAACGGGTATCCGGCGACGATGTGGAGGACGAGCGCACCTGAGAGAATCAGCGCAAAGTATGCGATCGGCATCAGCAGCCCGTGCTCCGATCCCTGGCTCTACCAGGCGCCAGGCTCTCCAGCATGATCTCCGCGTCCATCCACAAAGACCCCTCTTTGATATAGAAAAGGTCGTACTCGATCTGGCAGCACTCATCCGCCAGCTGGCCCCTCTTCGGTGCATGCATCTGCGCCCATCCAAGGATACCGGGCTTCACGGAAAACCGGTGAGAATGAAACGGCATGACGTCAGTCAGATAACGCGCGAATTCGGAACGCACCGGCCGTGGACCCACCAACGCCATATCACCCCGAACAACATTCACCAACTGCGGAAGGTTGGCCAGGTGGAGGCGCGAAATAATTCTGCCGACGCCTGTCCTCGTTCCGGTTCCATCAAGCCTCGTGGTTCGAAAGCGAAGCAGCCGGAAGGGAATATATTGAAAACCGGCGCACTCAAGGCTTTCGAACACAGGCCCCGGGCCGGAGAAAAAGGCCACCGCGGCACAGAGGATCAGCAGCAGCGGAGAAAGCGCCAGCAGAAGAGTCAACGCGATCAGGTTTGTGTATACGGCCTGGATCGCCATGGTGCGGCTGTCGCCCCGCAGGGCGGAAGAAAGCAATACATCCACAGGCTGCAATCGTTCGCAGCAGACGCGGCTGAAGATTTTTTCATAGACCGCGGGGGATTCCTCCACCACTACGCCGGACAAGCGGCAGTTCAGCAACAGGCCAGGCGGAATCCGGCGCGCCCAGTCTTTCATGCTCACGACGATATTTGTAGGTTGGTGTTTCTTCAGGACGTCTTCGATATCGCTCAGATCGCCGAGACATGGCGTACCGGCAGGCAGCAGCACCGGCTGCCCGGTTATGACGCCGATGAGCGGCTCCTGCAGCAGCTGGTATATTTTCTGCGCAATGGAATCGAAACCAATCAGCAGGAAGCGCTTCTGCGATCGATCCCGCTCCACGGTCCAACGCGACCGGAGGGTCAGCAGCGCGGCTGCGAAGAACCCACCGGCGGCTATCAGGAAAGGGGTGCGGCGGATATAGAAGGCGTAGGTCAGGAGGGCGTGCAGCAGCAGGTTGACTCCGGTACCGAGACAAAACCGTTCGATGAATCCGATCCACCAGCTGGCCGGGTCATAACCGCTGCTGTTCCTCAATTCAACCGCCGCCCAGAAGGCCAGCACGGATACGCCGGACCCTGCGATCACTTCGTTGGCGCTGAGGCCTCCCCGAAAGAGCGTGATGTAAATAAGATAAGCGGCCGCGAACCCAGCTATGACCAGCAGAAGGTCGATAAATCTGTCAAGGGCGCGCATTACGAAAGAGCCGGCTGCTCCCATTCGCGGAGCCCCCGCTGAAAAGTGCGACGGAGGATTGCAGACAGGGCTATCAGATCCGGCGAGAGCTCTGTGGTGGGTTCAATCCCTTCCACCTGGACGGATTCAGCGTCGCTCAACTGAATGACGAACGACCAGGAAGGCTTGCGGACAGCCAGAACTTCGTCGCGAAGTCCGCCCGGACTAATCCATTTGAGCTGAACCCAGTTCCACTGGCGGGCTGCAGCAACCAGCAACTGCCACCACTCTTCGCCGGTTTTGGCGCGTTCCAGAGTCTGCGCCAGTTGCTTCATGCGCAGCCTCTCCGCGAACACTGTGTGAAACTCCCCTCGAAACAGAAGACGCCCCGCGACCTCAAATTCAGGGTACCTCAACTCCCGGACACCAGCCATCGCGGCTATGGCCAACCCTGCGATCACGATCGCCCGAAGCACGACATTGCCGCCGGTGTAGCTGAGCGTGAGACCAGAAAGCCCTCCGGCGATGCCGACAGCGTAAAGGATCACAGCGACGCGCCGGACACTGAGACCCCGCTCAAGCAGCCTATGGTGTATGTGCCCCCGATCGGCCGAAAAGATGGGCTGCTTCTTCAGACGTCGACGCACGATCGCCAGACCCAGATCCATCAGAGGAACGCATAAAGCAAGAAGCGGTATCGCGAGGCCCTGACCTGTTACTTGATGACCGGTCCAGACAATCCCATAGCATCCGAGCAGAAAGCCGATTGTCAAAGCGCCCGAATCACCCAGGAAAACAGTGGCGGGACTGAAATTAAAGACCAGGAATCCCAGCAGCGCGCCCGCCAGCGGCAACGCCGTATAAGCCAGAGCCGTGTTGCCGTGCGTGATTCCCACGGCAAAGAAGGCCAGTGTTGCCCAGAAGGCGATGCCCCCGGAGAGCCCGTCGAGGCCGTCAATCAGATTAAAAGCGTTGGTTGTCAGGAGCAGCCAGAAGACTGTGAGGAGCAGACTCAACCAGACCGGCAGGGCGATTCCGCCAACGCGATCGATGCTCAGACCGTTGGCGAAAGCGACTGCGGCGGCGGCGATCTGGCCTGCCAGCTTCACCACGGGTTTGATATTCAGGAAGTCGTCGATCAAACCAGCAAGAAAGACGATCGCGGCACCGGAGAGGATTGTCTGAAGCCAATGGAGCGGAAAGACGGAGCCCGGGCCTCGTAGCGAGTTCAGCGCGATAACGTACGCGATCGCAATTGGAATCCCGCCAACCCGGGGAATCGGATAGGAATGCACTTTGCGGCGGCCGGGCCGGTCTACCACGTTGTACGACCGGAAAACGTCTCTTGCGATCGGCGTCAGAGCGACCGAAAAGATGAAGGCCTTACCGCAAGCCAGCATCAATCCGGTCAGGTTCATAGCGGGTAGAAGCGATTGGCCCGGCCCACACGGGCCAGATCATTCAAAGGTCGACAGGCCTGCTCATTGTCCGGCCGGGCCATGCCAGACCTGCTGGATGGCCGCCAGCGTCTCACGATCAAGTGCATGTTCAACGCCAATGATCATCGTATCGTTCTGCCGGCTCCGGACTTCTCCCAGATAGAGAGTTCTTGCGGAGCTAACCTCCACCAGATCGCCTGCATTCAAACTGACTCCGGCTGGAACCGGCGGCAGATCAATTCGCAGCAATTGACCATTCAGCCCGCCCAGAAAAGCCGCATGAACATCGCCATCAGGCAAACGGCGAACCGTAACCTGTTGATCCTGCTCGTTCGGCATGTCCTCAATCAGTGTAACATTCATAGCGCAGGATATAGAATTCTCCCAGGCTTTATGCTTGGAAAGAAGCGATTTTCCTCCGCCGCATGCGAATTCTTTTCCTCTCGCCCAGACAATCGCTGCCTTCCCGGAGCGGCGCCAAACTGCGTGAATACCACTTCCTTCGAGCACTCGGACGCTCGGCTGAAGTGACCTATATCTACTTCGGCGATCCGGGAGTTCCGCCGCTGACGGTTGAGGATTTGCCGTTCTGCCGCGAGGTTATTGGCATCCCGAAACCTCCTGCGTATGGCCCGGGAAAGACTATTATGGGAATCCTCGGACCCTGGCCGCTGCCGATCCTGAACTACACGTCGCCCGAAATGAGCGCGGCGGTCGCCAGAGCCATAGGCAGCCGGGAGTTCGACATCATTCATCTCGACAGCATTCACATGATGCGTTACGCTCTCGCTGCTGCCATGGAGCGGAAGAATTCTCCGCGACCGATTTACAACTGGCACAACATTGAATCGGAAGCGATGCGGCGCTACGGCGACACCGCACCTTCCCGCGCGCGCCGCTGGTACGCCCGATGCAGCGCTACAAAACTGGAACGGCTCGAAAGCAGCATCCTGCATACGGCTTTCGGCCATATCGTCTGTAGTGAGCGCGAGCGCGCACAACTGAGGCAGAAAGCGCCGGCGGCGCATATTGAGGTGGTCGAGAACGGCGTTGACACAGGTTATTTCGCCAGCAGCGAAGATCCGGCGGCAAGCCGTCGGATTGTCTTTGTCGGCGCGATGGACTATTTCCCCAACAGCGAAGCGGCCATTTTTTTCGCCAACCGGATATGGCCTCATGTACGAACCATGCTGGAAGGCGCCGAGTTAGCGATTGTCGGAGCAAATCCGGGCCCGGCAGTTCTCGCTCTGGGAGAACTCCCAGGGGTGAAAGTTACGGGGATGGTTCCCGATGTGCGGCCTTTCTACCGCGGCGCGCTCGCGGCCGTGGTGCCGTTGCGCACGGGTGGAGGCACTCGGCTGAAGATCCTTGAGGCTATGGCCGCGGGCGTTCCCGTGGTGTCCACTCCCCTGGGCGCGGAAGGCCTGGACGTTGTGGACGGAGAGAACGTCCTGCTGGTGGATTCGGGCGACACAGAGGGATGGGCCAACCGGCTGGTAAGCCTCGCGGAGTCGCCCGCCCACCGCGCGCAGCTGACCGCCGCCGGACTGCGGCTGGTTCAGGGCCGGTACGACTGGGAGATCCTGGGCTCAAAGCTACGCGCGACTTATGAGGCCTGGCTTCGCGGAGACAGCTCCACAAGCGAGCGGTAAATCGAGACGAGCTTCCGCGTTCGCGCCTCGGGCTCGTGGCGCTCGAGAATCAGTTGACGGCTTCGTTTTTTAAGGCGCTCGGCGAGGCCAGGCTCGGTCAACAGCCGGGCTATGGCCGCGCTCATGCTCTCGGGATCTCCTGGATCGATCAGCAGGGCGCTCTCGTCGTGCGTGACGATCTCGGGCACGCCGCCGACCGCAGTGGCCACGATCGGAACATTTGTCGCCATCGCTTCGAGCAGCGCATTGGGCGAACCTTCGCTCAGCGAGGAGAGAACCGCGACATCGGCGATGCCGTACCAGGGTTCGGCGGAATTCTGGTGGCCGGTAAAGGTGACGTAATTATCGAGTCCCAGTTGCCGCATTCTTTCTTCGATCCGGGACTTCTCCGGCCCTTCGCCAACGATGACCAAATGAGGCATCACCGTCGCGCGAAGCCGGTTGACCGCTTCGAGTAAGGTCAAATGATCTTTTTCGTGGGACAGGCGCCCGACGATCAAGACGACTTTTCTGTCGGGGGCAATCCCGGCGCTGGCCCGTAATCTGGCAGCTTCCTCCAACTCGCGGGCCCCGGCCCCCCATGCGGCCGGAATGGCATTGTGGATAATCTCGATTCGTTCCGGCGGGACGCCGAAGGCCGCGAGCTGATCGCGGAAGGGTAAGCTGACCGTCAGCACCTTCTTCGCGGATCGCAAAGACCATCTGTCGAGTTGGTTATATGCCCTGGCTTTCAGCGATGGCCATGTGTATCCGTGATGAAACGCAACCCATGGCGCTTGCCGGGGCAGCCCGGCCGATCGGGCGAGGAAGTGGGACTTTACGGCGTGTGTCTGAATAACGTCCGGTCGAGCGCGCACCGCCAGTGCGCGAAGCGAGAGGAGGGTGCCAGGATCGAACGGTCCGCGCTCCGGGATCGTTTCCAGGGCTATACCCTCGTAGCGGCTCGCCGCCTCAAGAACGGCTTGAGTGAATTGATTGTGCGATGGGCCGCGCGTGAATGTGGCGATCGTTGTGAATACGTTTTGCTCCGTTGCCCGCCGTGCGAACTCAAGAAGATTCTTGGCCGGTCCCGTGATTGAATATGCTTCGATGATGGCGAGCAGCCTGAACGGGGTCATAGATGGAGGCAGAGCAATGGACCTGGCTGCAAGGCTCCCGGAACGCATCGCGTTCCGCAGATTCCAATTGAAGCTATAACCCGATCGAATGCAGATCCGGAACCTTCCAACAGAATTTATGATAGCTTTCAGCGCTCAATTATCAGGCTCGGCGGCACGGA
>JBEKTF010000149.1:0-13623 GCA_049516355.1 Bryobacteraceae bacterium
ATCTGGATCGGCACTCTGGGCGGCGGACTGAATGAGATGCGCGATGGGAAATTCATCGCGTATACGGCGGCGGACGGGCTTCTGAGCGACAACGTTTCGAATATCATCGACGACGGCCAGTCGCTGTGGCTTAGCACCACCCGGGGTATCTGCCAGATTTCGCGAAGTCAGCTCATGGATTTCGCTGCGCACCGGATCGGCCGGCTCGAACCCGTGAATTTCGGCGTTGCCGATGGCCTGCGCAGCCCGCAGGACCCTGGTGGTGTGGGTGGCGGAGCAGGGGATCGCCATCGCGATGGCAGTCTCTGGTTCTTGACGAGCGGCGGAATTGCAGTCTATAAGCCGGATCCGGCCAGGCGTCCGCTTCCATCTCCGCCGATCCATCTGGTCGACATGGTCGCGGATGGCCAGCGCCTCAACGGGACCGCGAACCCGAAAGCGCCTCCAGGAAACGGGCGCCTCCTGATCCGCTACGCAGCAACTCTGCTCAGCGCTCCGGATCGTATTCAGTATTCCTACAAGCTCGAGGGGCTCGATTCGGACTGGGTTTGGGCAGGGCGCCGGCGCGTGGTCGATTACGACAATCTGGCGCATGGCCACTACCGGTTCCTCGTGAAGGCTGAACTGCCCGGATCTCCCGCCAGCCAGGCTGCCTGGGAGTTCGATCTGCTGCCGCATTTCTATCAAACTCTCTGGTTTCGCTTTCTGCTGTTAACTTTGCTCATCGCCGCCGGATGGGTCGTCTACCGGTCGCGGGTCAATCAAATACGGTCGCGCTTCGCTTTCGTATTGCAGGAAAGGGCCAGACTTGCCAGGGAAATACACGATACGTTATTGCAGGCTTTCGTAGGCATCTCTTCTCAGCTCGATGTGGTGGAGATGCGCCTGCCGAAAGAAGCTTCCGCCGCCCGAAGTTCTCTCGATCTGGCGCGCCGGATGGCGCATCATAGCCTGACCGAAGCGCGGCGGTCGGTGCTCGATCTCCGGACTACTGCCCCGGAGGATCACGATCTGGGCTCGGCTCTGAGATCCGGCGTAAGCATGTGGACGGCTGGCTCCGAAGTGAGGCTGGACGTGGATGTAAACGGTGTATCCGAAGGATTACCGGAAGAGGTGGCGCACCACGTCCTGCGTATCGCGCAGGAAGGCGTCACCAACGCAATGAAACACGCCGGCGCCAACAAACTCGCTCTGAGCTTGTGCGTCGAGGAAAAGCGTCTCAAACTGAAGGTCAGGGACGACGGCCGCGGTTTCGAGCCGGATACTGCTTTTGCATCGTCGAACGGTCACTTCGGTCTGATCGGAATGCGCGAGCGGGCGGAGCGCCTCGGCGGCGAGTTGCGCGTCGAGAGCCAAACCGGCGTGGGAACAACCCTCGACCTTACCGTGCCCTTGCCTTGAGATCGAGAACGCCTTGAAACCGAAAATGCCATGACACCGAAAAGTCTGCCGGCGACGCAGAAGATCCGCGTTCTGATAGCCGAGGATCACCTGATCGCCCGGGCAGGCGTAACGGGAGTGATCAACATGCAGCCCGACATGGCTGTGATCGCGGAAGCGACTAACGGCGAGCAGGCGGTCGAACTATTTCGGAAACACCGTCCCGACATCACGCTTCTTGATATCCGGATGCCTAAAATGTCTGGCCTCGAATCGGCTCGGGCCATACGCACAGATTATCCGGATGCGCGCCTGATCGCGCTGACCTCCTATGAAGGCGAGGAAGACATTCGATGCGCCCTCGAGGTGGGATTCCAGGCCTATTTGACCAAGGACGTCCTGCGCGAGGAACTCGTTCGGGCTATCCACGCCGTGCACGCCGGCAAGACTTATCTGCCACCGAGGATCGCGGCCGCAATGGCTGTACAGTCGAACCGTCAGCAGCTAAGCGCCCGCGAGATGGACGTACTCAAGTTGATTGCACGCGGGCTGGGAAACAGGCAAATTGCGTTCGAACTCGAAATCGCCGAAGACACAGCCAAAAATCACGTGAAGAGCATCTACAACAAACTGGGTGTGCAGGACCGCGTGCAGGCGACTACGCTTGCCATTCAGCGGGGACTGATTCGCCTGTCTTCTTCCGATTGACTCCCCGGGACTCCAGTCAGATCTTATGATCTTCGAAGTGCTCGTGCTCGTGCGTGTGATTTTCGTGTTGCATTCCGCGCCGGACCGCGGCAGCCCGCTTGTGCGCGGCACTGAGGTTAGCCTGCCTCGAAGTTTCCGAACTCACCGCGCACAGAGAGATCATTTGCTTCAGATCTTTGGTCTGGCAGGAAGGGCATTCCGCGGCGGGCGACGAGGACAGCACCAGGTACTCAAAACGGTGTCCACACCCCTGGCATTCGTATTCAAAGATCGGCATAAGTAAAGACTGTCCCCCGCTGGAGGCTAAGGGTAAAACAGCTTGAGGTTCTTACTTGGCCTTCTCCTTATCCTTATCTGCCTCCTTAACTGCAAGGCCTCCAGTGATGCCGTCCACCTGGTTACCAGTCTGGATTTTCCTCATCCTGGCGATCTCCGCCGGCGTAGCTGTCTTGGGATCGACGTTGGCGCTGGAACAAGTGAATCCCCTCAAAGTGCATTCCGAGGTAGTTTGCTTGATGCCCCTCGCCTCCATGGCGGCAGCCATCACCTTTACCGCGTCTTCGTGCATGAGGATGGAGTTATTCGGCACAAACGTCCCTACACCGATCGCATAGTCGATCGGCATCAGCGGCTCAATGCTGGAACCGAAAGAGCCATCGTTTTTCTTGCCCAGGTCATGAGCGCCGAGGTCCGCGCCCTGATCGATCAGGTACTGTATCATTGGGATGTTCCCAAAGTTTGCCGCGTCCATCAGCGCCGTAATGCCGTAGTTATCGGCCCAGTTCACGTCAACCCCGAGTTGCACCAGCAGTTTGACGAGTTCCAGCCTTTCGGCCGGAGGTTTCGTCCGATGATAGCCGGGGATAAACGCGAGGCCGGCGGCGGCCATGAGCACCGTCTCGTTATCCTTTGATTTAACGAGAGGATCGGCGCCGTGAGCCAGCAGGAGCTTGGCCAGCTCCAGATCGCCGGAAAATGCCGCACGCATCAGTGCCGAGGCGTATACGATCCGCGGCGACCCCTCCCTCATGCGGGCCCGCGGGGTGTTATTGATGACGGCATTCGGGTCCGCTCCCGCGTCGAGGAGTTTGATGATCAGGGGAAGAGGATCTTTGGTCACCATCCAGGGGAAGTTCGGGGCCGTTTCCATATCGCGGCGCTCCACTGCCCAGAACAGCGGCGTGAATCTCTGCGCATCGGCGTGATTCACGTTTGCATGGCTGTCAACTAAGAACGACGCAACGTCGTAACCGCCATCGAAGATCGCCAGCGCCAGCGCGTCTTTGCCGTCGCCGGCTACTGCATTCACATCCGCTTTGGCCTCAACCAGAATGCGGGCGGATTCCAGATCGTCTTCCCGTGCCGCGAACATCAACGGCGTCAACAGTCCACTGGCAAACTCCTCCGCGGGCTGACCGGTCTTGGGGGCTACCGGTGTCGTCCCTTCAAAGCCGCGGCCGGTCTGCGACGGTACAAACTTCGAACGCGCATTCACGTCCGCCCCATGTTCGACGAGCATTTTGACAACCGCCGGATGGCGTTCGGAGGCGGCCCACATCAAGGCCGAAGTCCCGCCCCACTTTTCCTGTGCGTTTACCTGCGCTCCATGGTCCAGGAGCACTTTAACAGCGTCGATCTTCCCTGTCCGCGCGGCCATCATGAGCGCGGTGTCGCCATCCAGAGTCAGCGGGGCGTTGGCGTCAGCTCCGGCCTTCAGTAGTTTTTCGATCATGGCCGCATTCCCGTTGATGCTTGCGAGAAGCATAGGTGTGGCGCCGTCGCGGTTTGCGGCCGACACATTCGCGCCTGCGCGAATCAACACGTCTGCGGTCGCGAGGTCATCCGATCGTACCGCCCAATGCAGCGCTGTGGTGCCGTCGATCTGGGGTGCGTTGACATCTGCCTTCTTCTGCAGAAGGGAGCGCAGGGCGTCCTTATCGCCCTTCTCGGCGGCATTTGCGAGATCACTGACCGGCGCGGCGAAAAGACCAGCGGATGAGATTAACACGAGCGCACAGCACCCGAGGTAGCGTTTGATACACATGTTTTGCCCCTTTAACATCATTTGCTCCGAACACTTTCAGGATTTTGGCGCCTCACATCCCTGAGGACCACCGGTAACGCGCTGTAATTTTCCAACGCGATCGTTTTGGCCGCGCTATCCACAGTCACTTTGCCGGTCAGCGAAACTTTGCCTTCGCCCTCTCCTTTGGAATTCAAGCGCAGCTCGATGACCGAGAATGGATAGTTTGTTGCAGCTTCGGATCCGACGGGTTTCCACAAATCATTCCAGACACCCAGACGCCGATCGGTGATCAGAATGATGCGTTCTCCTCCGTCAGGCTCAGGTAGCCGAATGGCGTAGTGTATTCCATATCCGGCGACTTCCGACGACCACAGATGCCCCACGGTGGCCCCTTTTTCGAGAGCCGCCAATAACGAGCTTTCCGGCGTTGGGCGGGGAGCCGCTTCGCCTCCCCGGCCTCTTGGTGCGTCTTCGACAGTGGGATCGGGTGCCAGGGCAGCGGCAACCGCGTCCGAAACAGGAGCCGCAGCGCCGCCCTTGAAGCTGCCGAACGGGTCGCTGGGGCCATCATTGGCGCCCCGTCCACCTCGCCCGCGTCCGCGCCCGCCCCCGCCGGTCAGAGTCCACGCCGCCAGAAACTGATCGCGCTCTTCGTCGGTAGACCACCGGAGCACATCGATCCGTATCTTTTCGTGCGCGCCGCTGACGTTATCGGTAGTCGCAGTCAAACTCGGAATCGGCGCGGTTTTTGACGTTTGCGCCGTCGTCAACAGCGCCGCAAGAAGAACGCCCGCCAGCACCGGCAATCCAATCCGGCAGGCTTGAATCATGCGGAAGCGCCCGGAGATTTCTTTTGACTTTATTTCGCCCTTTGACTTGATTTCGTATGATTCGCTCATTTGTCCTGGTTCGTTCCCCAGACCCTGCCTAACCATTCGACCAGACGCTCCAGTTCTTCGTCGGTAATCTTGGCGCCTCTTTCTCTCATGTCGACCGCGATCACTCGCCATTGGTCCTCGGGATACCTTGCCTGTTCTACCCGATCCACTTCGTGACATGATGTACACGCCCTGTTCAGAAGTCTTCGGGCTTCAGGGTCGGAAAAAAATGTAGTGATCTCAGGAGGAATGTACGTTCGCGGAAATGGCTTCGTGTTCGGGCCGAATTTGGACACAAGCCAATCGAGGAGCAGATTCCGATCGCTGTCCGAAAGAGCGATGGGCGATGTCTTATGGCTGGACTCGATCAAAGATTGCCATCCGGCTCTATCCAGGGCGTGGAAAGCATAGTCGTCAATGCCATGGCATGCGGTGCAGTTCTTGCGTATGACATCCCACACCGGACCCTCAGGCCGGAGTATTTGCGGGCGCGTTACTTTTCTTTGAGCTTTAACGGGGGTCGCCAGCGGACCTGCCAGCCCCGCCAACGCAATTGCCACCGCCGCGAGGGCCGGCCACATAGCCGGCATCCCCAATCTCCGCTTCATTCGCCAGTTCTCCTTCGTTTGTTTCAACAATGCATGGCACCCTTGCTACACGCTCGCCCCGGACAGGCTTCGTCAAAACGAGGACGGCCTGTCCGGCACGATTGCGTCGGAAGCCCACAAAGGGCTTTAGACTAATCCCGGTAGAGGCCCAGTGCTTGAACCGAAGCTTTCCTGATCAAAACCGTACTTATGCAGGATGCTCAGCAGCAAGTTGGACGTTCTCTGTGTATTGTCCGGGAACACAATGTGACGATTCCCCTTAAAGGTTCCGTCGACTCCGCCGACAAGGATGACCGGCACCTTCTCGTGGGCGTGCCGATGCGAGTTACCCATGTTACTTCCTTTATAGATAAGGACATGGTCGAGCACGGTGCCGTCGCCGTCCGGAATCTTACTCAGCTTATCGACGAAGTACGCCAGGTTCTGTACGTGATACCGGTTCATCTTGGCATAGTTCGCGATGTTCTCCGGCTTGTCGCCGTGGTGGGACGTTCCGTGCCACCCCCCGTTAAAGCCGGATTCCGGGAAGCTCGTACCGGTGAGATCGCGGCCCAGCATCAGTGTGGCGGAGCGGGTGAGATCTCCCTCAAAGGCAAGCGCCATCAAGTCGTACATCAGCCTGAAATGGACATGCTTGCTCTCCGGCAGGCCAAAGGGAATCTCCGTGTTCGGCTCGGCCACCGTTTTGCTCATTGCAATCTTGATACGCCGCTCAATTTCTCGAATGTTCTCGAGATAGGTATCCATCCGCGTGCGATCTCCTGCACCGAGATCCTTCTTGAAAAACGCGATCTCATGTGTCACGGAATCGAGAATGCTGGCATTCTGCTTTCGTCCCAGAACGCGCTCTTCCGGGCTGGCTCCATCGCCGAACAAGCGCTCGAAGGCCACACGGGGATTGACTTCCGTCGGAAGCGGCTGCGTGGGCGAGGTCCAGGATATCGAGTTGGAGTACGCACAGCTATAACCCCAGTTGCAATTACCGAAATTGCCGGTATCTTCAACCCCAAGTTGAATGGACGACAGGATCGTATCCTGGCCATACTTTTTCGCGATCATCTGATCGATCGTGACGCCCAGATAAGGACTCACCGCGTTTCTTCGCGGCCGAGTGCCGGATAACAAGACCGCGCCGCGCGCATGGTCGCCGCCGGGTTCTTCCGTCGTCGGCTTGGCGTCAAGACTGTCGAGTCCGGTGACGAGCACCACACGATTGCGGAATGGCTCCAACGGTTTCGTGATGAACGAAAATTCGAAGTTGGAACCCTCCTGCAGAGGACTCCAATATCCCGGCCCTGCGCCATGCGGGTGCCAGATACCGACAAAGCGTCTCACCGGGCTTGCCGCTGTCTGGCTCAACGGCGTTTGTGCGGGCACCATCGAATCGAGAAACGGCAGGGCTAATGTAACGCCGGCCCCGCGCAAGAACGTGCGACGAGCAACATGCTTTTTTGTGATGAACATCTTATCTGGTCTCTCCTTGAATAACCGTATTCTTGCTAATCAATTAGCACCTTCAGATTCTTCCACTTTCGTTCTCATCTGAAATGGGGCGCTGCGGATAACACCCAGCAGGATCGATGTGAACTTGTCGTTATTCTTGTCCGCGTCATGCACGATCGAACGGATCACGGGCATGTCGTAATATTCAACCCCGCGGCCCAGCGCGTACGTCATCAGCTTCTCCGTAACCATCCGGACAAACTGAGGTGAATAGTGCAGAATCGCCTGTCTCAACTCAAGCGGTCCGTTGACCTTCGTGCCATCCCAAAGTACTGCCGATGCATCGATAACAGGTCCCCCGTCGCCGCCCTGTCTGGTGCGCCACTTCCCGTCCGCGTCAAAGTTCTCCAGCGAGAATCCAATCGGGTCCATCAGCTTGTGGCAGCTTGCACAAGGCTCGTTCTTGCGGTGCATCGTCATCTGCTCACGCAAGGTGAGGACCTTGTCACCACCGGCGCTGTCCTCCAACGGAGGAACGTTGGGCGGTGGCTCCGGTGGAGGACTGCCCAGAATGTTTTCCAGTACCCACACGCCTCGCTTCACCGGTGACGTCCGGAAATTCTGCACCCAGGTAATCGACAGGAAGCTTCCCTGTCCCAGCAACCCACGGCGATACGCCAGATCCGGCCCGAGCGCCACGCGGCGGAACTGCGACCCGTAAATATTAGGAATGCCGTAATGCTGCGCGAGGCGCTCATTAAGGAAGGTATAGTCCGCCGTCAACAGATCGACGATGTTGCGATCCTCCCGCATAATGCTTTCAAAGAGCAGTTCCGTCTCACGCCGGAAACCCTGCCGCAGTTCATCGTCCCAGTTGGGGAAAAACACTCCGTCCGGCGAAGTCGCCGGCAAATTCCGCAGGTAAAGCAACTGATCGGCGAAGTTCTTGATCAGAGCATTCGACCGGGGATCGTTGAGCATGCGCCGCACTTGCTGCTCGAGCACGGCAGGGGTATGAAGTTTGTTCTGGCTCGCCAGGTTGATCAGCTCGTCGTCCGGAATACTGCTCCACATAAGGAAGGACAAACGGGAAGCCAGTTCGATATCGGAAATCCGGTAGGGCTTGCCGGGAGTGATGTCGGCAGGCTCTTTTTCGGTGCGCACCAGAAACTTCGGGCTCACCAGCATACGCCGCAGGGCTAACTCGATGCCGTCCTGGAAAGTCCCTTCTTTTCGGCCTTCCTGGTAAGCGCCCATCAGCCACTCCATATCCTCCCCGGTTGTGGGGCGGCGATAGGCGTGCCGGGCCAGCGTGCTCATGATTTCCTTTGCGCAGGGCTCTTCCTGCGCAGCCGTCGAGGGCCGGCACGTGAAGACCTTGCGAATGCTGCGTGAGTCCTCGGGGCGCGTGGCCTCGAAGGGGCCTTGAATCCTCATGAAACCTATTTCCGGCGGATACTGCAATTGAGGGATGGCGTTGTTTTCGAGCGACTTTCGCTCGTATTGCCTGATCAGATCGAGGCTGGGCCTGTAGTTGGTCGCGATGAAAGTTGCACCCACCGCATGAGTACCCGCCTTCACCGGAATCGTAACTTCCAGGGTTCCATCACGCGAAGGGTCATTTCCGACGGACAGCCCGACGCCGGTGTATTCGAACACGTGCACCCTCTCGCCGTCGATGAGGATTTCCAGTTTTTCGTTCGGGATGAACTTACCGATACCCATGTTCTGGATCGAAAATTTGTAATCGCCGTCGGACGGGAAATTATGGTGAACCATCATTCCGCCACGCGTACCGAAAGGCAAACCTTCGATGTGCTGACTTTCCGAGCTATCGGCCGATGCAATATAAGCAGCTTCCGTCGGGGTCTTCCAGTAGCCAACTGCCGTGCGGGCGATCCGCGTTGCCGCCGTCATATATGCTTCCAGCAGCGTCGGAGCGATCGTTAACGAACCCGCGACGTTGTCGAAACCCCTGGCCGAATCGTCCGGCGGCAAGAGCGTCGTCGTATCGATGTCGAGGTCCAGCAGATCGTGGATCACAGTGGCGTATTCGGTTCGATTGAGACGATGCATCACCACGGACCCGGGATTTGAGCGGCCCGCCGCTTTACGATCGATTTCCGCTTCCAGATAATCTCTGAGCCCTTCGTACTTCGCCAGAGTCGGCCGTGGCATGCCCGGCGGGGGCATCATGCCGGCGCGAAGCTTACGCACGACCTTTTCCCATTCTTCCGGGTGATCGCCCACACTAGCGAGATCCAGTTTTTGCAGCGAAAAATTGGCCGTTTTCAGTTTGTCGCTATGGCAGGTCACGCAGTATTGATCGAGAAGCGCGCGTTCCGCTGCAGCCGACGCGGGAACTGCTGCTGCTGCTCCCGCCGTGTGTTGCGCTGGCGTCGATGCAGCCGATGACCCGGTCGCGTGTGGCGCTGGTGCCGAGGAGGGGACGGTTCCCGCCGCACTCCGCCCGGACGTGAGCTGACCCACCGCCGGACCGTAGCCGATTACGCCCACCAGGAGTGCCGCACCAGCCCAAAAGAACACTTTCTTCATCGGTTTCTTCATGGAAATTAGGGGTTCTGAACATTCGTACGGTATCAGCCTGCTTACCCCACGTCAATGACCCGAAATGGCTGTCAGTTAATAGTAGATGGGCGTCCCTGTCGGCGGTCGGGAGATCCGAACCGCCGGGGATAGCGGCTCACGGCCATTCGAATCCTGTCAGCCTCGGGTGCTTCGCGATGTCACTGCCGGAAGCAAAACCGATCTAACTTGTTGATTAATAACGAATTCAATACGCCATTCCGCAATGCCGGGCTCACTGCACTTCGTGGTGCAGCACATAAGAAGTCTCCGTCGGGACGCCGCCTTTATACTTGACCCTCAGGACTATTTGATAGTACCGGGGTAGCTCTCCGGACGACGTCCGCAGTTTACTGACAAGCATTCTGGCGTAGACCGGGTTTGTATACCATTCGACTGCAGCCATACGGCCCGCTGTTCTATTGCTGGTGAAAATCTCCAACTCAGTGGTTCGGAGCGGCCCAGGGACATGCGTGATCAGAACATAGGCCTCGCCGTCCTCCGATGCTCCAACGGGAGGGCTGTCTGTCAACAGTGCCGGCTCGCCGGGGTGTGGGTGACCATTGCGGATTCCCGGCCGCGCATTCACGAGATCCAGTTGCACGGGCGAACCACGCAGCTGATCCTGAAAGAATATCGACGCTCCGATGAAGAGAACGTTATTATCCGCAATCTGCTGCATTGAAAGCTCGCTCGCCCGGAGAAGAGATAGCGTCGGCACCCGCGGTCCGAGCAGTTTTCCTATGAGAAATGCAGCGTTCACTTCTCCGATGGGGGCATAGTAAAAGTTGCGTTGGATATCCGCGTTATTGAGCGCTTTTCGCATCGCCGCAACCTGGGGGCTTTTGAAAAGGTCTTCCCATCTGTTGAGAGTCATATCTCTATAAGCGCCGAAACCTTTGAACTGCACGAACGGAGGATCCGCGATCGACACGATCAACGGACGTTTCGACGTTAAAACGGGCTTCCACAACTGATTCAGCTCGGGCGTCCACATGGCCCGGTATGTGGCCGAATTCTCCCGCTCAGACCAAAGCAGCAAAGTTGAAAATGCTCCCCACGCAATCGCAAGCAGCAGCCCGCCGCAGAGTAATGGAACCGCGAGACGCCGCCTTTCATCAGTCGTTTTCTCGATTGCCGGGGGCGGACTCGGAAATCGCGGCGCGACGGCAGAGTAACCTTCGACGATCTCAACCGCGCCGACCGACGGTCTCGTTGCGCAGGTCAGCTTGAAGTGTCCCTTCGGTAAATCAACGATCACCGGATCGTATGCGCCCTCGACGCTGTAATACTCCGCCAACTTCTGCCGGAGCCGCCCGACTTGAATTCTGACCGTTGAATCGCGCCGCGGATCGTAGTTATCCGGCTTGCCTAACGCGTCTATTCCAACCGAATACTCTTTTAATTGATCCGCCTCACCCGACAACATTTTGTCCGTGAGAAATCGAAGGAGCCGTCTCAAAGCGTCTGAGTTTCGGAACGTGTTGCTCTCGAGTATCCGTTCGATTGCGGCCGTAATGGCCTCTGCCGGGATCGGCTCAACGCGGACAGGCATCGTGGCGTCCTCCTTTCACGGCCAACGATTATATCCGAGAATCAAAAGGACTCCCATGCGAGGGTCTGTCGCTGAGAAGTTTGACTGGCGATCGCTCCGGTCATTAATTAATTCTTCACTGAATGGCCGGACCGCCCTCTTGCTCACGCAAATTGAGTGGGGAATCCTCTTACAAGGCGGTGAGTCACCGGTTACACGATTCGCAATCAGCCAACTCAAGCCCCCGATTTAAAACGACTTACTTCGAAACAGGGAACCAGCTTCCGCGAAAGCGTTTTGCTTGACCGGAATTGGAAAGTGAAATAGCATTAATCCGCCCCGCGAGCCGCGTCGCGCGGGCGATCTGTTTCTACCGGTTAGCCGACTTTATCGCCGACTGCCGGTTGCGGAAGTTTTGCCGGAGAGGTTCGTATGAATTCACTCGCGAGATTTGCGTTTGGTCTGATGATCATGGCTCCCGCTGTTTGGGCCCAGGGGTCGACGGCTCAAATTAACGGCACTGTCAGAGACTCAAGCGGTTCGAGTGTTCCGGGCGCTGAACTCAAAATAACCCAGACGGCCACCGGCGCGGTCCGCAGCGCAACCAGCGGACCGGATGGCGCCTATGTATTCCCGAATCTTCCCATTGGCCCGTACACGCTGGAGGTCACCAAGGCCGGCTTCAGCAGGTTCGTGCAGTCCGGCATCGTGCTCCAGGTCGATAGCAACCCTACAGTGGATGCCACACTGACCGTCGGCGCCGTGACTGAACAGGTCACCGTCCAAGCCGATGCGGCTCTGGTCGAGACCCACAGTACGGGGGTCGGTACCGTGGTGGATCAACAGCGCGTCATGGAACTGCCCTTGAATGGGCGGAACCCGACTGAGCTCATCTTCCTCGCGGGTATGGCGAACGTCGGCAATCCCGGGGCGGCAGCCCTCGGAACCATCAGTTCAGTCAGGAATTACCCGACGGTCGTGGTTTCAGTAGCCGGCGGTATTGGAAACGGTAACACCTATCTTCTCGATGGAGCCAACCACAACGATGCGATTAACAATCTGAACTTGCCGTTGCCATTCCCCGACGCGCTCCAGGAGTTCAAGGTCGAAACCAGCGCCCTCCCGGCCGAATATGGCCTTCACTCGGCCGCAGCTATCAATGCCGTCACAAAGTCCGGTACAAACGACTATCATGGCGATGCTTTCGAATTCCTCCGCAATGGAGATTTCAATGCGCGGGACTTTTTCGCGACCGCTCGCGATACCCTGAAGCGCAACCAATTCGGCGGAACGATCGGCGGCCCGGTCTTGCCGCGGTTCAGGAACAAGCTGTTTTTCTTCGCCGGCTACCAGGGTACGATCCAGAAATCGTCTCCGCCCTCCACGGTCGCGTATGTTCCCACTGCCGCCATGCTCGGCGGGGATTTCACCGCATTTACCTCGCCTGCCTGTAACGGCGGCGTGCAAAAGAATCTGCCCGCGTCCCTCGGGTTCGTGAACAACATGATCGCGCCTTCCGCGTTGAGCTCCGCCGCGACGATTATCGACTCCCACCTGCCTGTGGCAACCAACCCGTGCGGCAAAGTGATCTTCGGGCTCCTCGCCAATTCAACGGAAAATCTGGGCGTCTCAAAAATCGACTACCAAAAAAGCGACAAAAATTCCTTCTTCGGGCGCTTTACCGTCTCCAACCTGGACTCTCCAACGACGTACAACGGCACCGACGCTCTTACGGTCAATACTTCGAAGGTCCACGACCGCGTCTATTCGCTTGCCTTAGGCAACACCTACCTGATTTCTCCCAACATCGTCAGCTCATTTCGCGTCGGGGCAAACAGGACCGAACTTCCAAAAATTCCCGACAATTTCGCTTCATGGCAAAGCCTCGGCGTAAACGCGAGTTCGTTTCTCGCGAACAATCCGCGTATCACCATCTCGGGAAACGGCTTCGCCATAGGTGGCGGGAGTGACATCCTGAATATTCCCAATACCGGACCGAACCCAAACGTCGCTGAGGACATCAGCTGGGTCAAGGGCGATCATCAGTTCGGCTTTGGCGCTAACTATCTGCATACGGAGATGAATCTCCAGTCGGGCATCAATGCCACGGGATTGATGACGTTCAACGGAAGCGTGTCGGGCCTGCCGCTGGCGGATTTCCTGCTGGGCGATGCCGTCTCCTGGGCGCAGGGGAATCCGAACTTTTTCTACAACCGCCAGAACTATATCGGGCTCTATGCGCAGGATTCCTGGAAACTGACTCCGCGGCTCACTCTCAGTTACGGTGTGCGGTGGGAACCGTATTTCCCCATCTACAGTAAGTACGGTCTGTTTGATCACACAACTGTCCGGCTATAAAGGGAACAGAATCAGTTGATTGGCAGAAATGAGCAGATCCGCTTGGGAGTCTGGTGGCTGGAGAGCCTGTAAAATGGGCGTTTTCTCGAAGAGCGTAACGCT
>JBEKTF010000150.1:0-13553 GCA_049516355.1 Bryobacteraceae bacterium
AGGAGGAAGCCCGGCGCTTCGGATTCGCCCTGGAAGATCACGTTCGCGTGCTCAATCCGATCGCGGCGGGGCAAGAACTGCTGCGCACATCCCTTCTACCCGGCATCCATCGCAACGTCGTCGAAAACGCAAAGCATTTCGATCAATTCCGATTATTTGAAATCGGGCATGAAATCCATAAACGCGAAAAAGCCAAACCGGAAGAACGTGCACATTTAATGGCAGCGCTTTTTTCAAAATCAACTGATTTATTGGAACTAAAACGCACCGCGGAGTGCCTTGCCCCTGGTCTGCATGTGCGCATGGGCGAACCACGGCCGTGGGAACACCCGGCCAGATGCGCCGAGCTTTGGGTGAATGGCCGCCAGTTCGGGCGGCTCGGCGAATTACATCCCAGCCTGATCGAAAACGGCAGAGCGGCCGTGCTGGATATCGACTTGGCGCTTCTTCAGGAACTGACGCCGCCGCGCGCAAGTTACACGCCCGTGCGCCGATTCCCCACCAGCGCATTCGATCTTTCCGTAATCGCCGATGCGCGTGAACTGGCGGGAAATCTGGAGCTCGAAATCCGGCGCTTCGCGGGCGATCTGGCAGAAGCGGTGGAGTACGTTCGCGAATACGAGGGCGAAAGGTTGCCGGAAGGGAAAAAGAGCGTCTCATTCCGCGTAGTGGCCGGCGCCGCCGACCGCACGCTCTCCTCCAGCGAGATCACAGAATTGCGCGATCGCATTATCGCGGGCTTGAATAGCCTCGGCTACGATCTCAGAGTGTAACGCCGGCGGTCTTGCCGCCAGTTCTTTTAACCCTCATATAGCGCCGGATGCGCATCCCGCATATCCCGCGCGATAACCCGTGCCATTTGGATCTGCACCAGCTCGCCTTTCCCAATACCCGGACACCATTCCCCGGTTTTTCGCCAATTCTTCTTATTGCCGACAAGCTCCGGCCAGAACGGAAACGCCGCGCACTGAAGCGGCTTGGCCTCATGCACCGAGCACCCGCCCTCTTTGAGAAACTCGCATTGCGCATGTCTCGGCACACGCAGCCGCCGCATATTCTTTGTCCGGTAAACATAGCGCTGTTCGAAAGCCGCCACCGTCATTTTCAGGAACGCCGCCAGCCGCGGGATATCGTTCTCAGTGAGGTACACGAATCCCTGCTGCTCACAGCATTTCGTGCAACCCGCCTGGCATTCGAAGCGCAACGCTACCCGCCCGCCTTCAATCCGCCCGTCGTCGACAAAGAAGCAGCCTGCGTGATTCCGGTCGCCTTCTGATAACCCGGCGCAAGGTGTCCCCCGACAAAGCTCAAATTCTCCGGCCGGTACGAACTGTCGTGTTCACAGCGCACAAACACGCTGTCCGCAATCGTGGAATTTCCGGCAATGGACCTCCTTTTCCAAAACCCCCACAACACACTCCACGACTCATGCTTCTCATCCAGCGCATACTTCGGATCCATCGGCAGCGCGTACCTGGATTGAACTTCGGCCGCGAATTGGAGGCCCAGCGCGGCTCCCTTGCTCATCATCCAGGCCAATGTGAGATCGGACAGCGCCGTGCCGTTCGGATCGTCCGCATAACTCCCGCCGACGTCGCAATGAACGCCGCAGAACCATACTTGCTCCAGCGTCTGTCCGGGAGCCTGTGAAGTCCAGAGCGTAGCCGGAAATTCGCACCGTTTCTCGTCAATCGCGAGCGCCTGATACGCATGCAGAACATCCGGGTGCAGCGTCGTATCGAGAAATCCGTAAAGAATCGGATCCACGCCGCCGACTATCGCGGGAATCCCGAGCGACCCCACCGTGTCCCACACTCCCACCATCGCCAGCTTTGCATCGAACAGGTTACACGTCTTGTTGATCTGCGCCAGCAGTTCCGCCCTGTGGACCTTATCGCGATATGCCTGAAACGCCGTCTCGACAACCGCATCGCTGAAATTCGCTGTAGGCAGCCCGCAAATCGCGATCATTCCCGCGAGACAGCGGGCCGTATAAGCTCCCCGGCTGAACCCAAAAAGAAAAAGCTCGTCTCCCTCCTCGTAGACGTGCGCGATTTTTGTGTAGCCGTCCTTGATTTTCTGGAACAGCCCGATACCGAACGCGCCCCCGGCCAACTTTTCGAGCGGCAATCCGTTCGCGCCGACGCCGTCGTCGTAATAAGGAACCTGATCGGCGCCCGTATTCAGCGCCTTGAAGATTTTGTAGACATTCGCATTATTGCCCGAACTATCCCAGGTGCCATCGGCGCAAAAGACGATTCGTTTACTCATTTCTTTCAACCCTCCGATGTGATCCATCATCTCGCAATCGAGCCGGAGGTACGATTATTAATCGAACAATGCCCGACGACAATACCGCCTCAATCGAACGCGCCATGGGTTTTGCCACCCGGTCGCTCCATGCCGGACAAAAGCCGGATCCGACCACTGGCGCGCGCGCCGTTCCCATCTACCAGACCACCTCCTTCGTCTTCGAAAACTCCGACCACGCCGCCGCGCTCTTCGGACTGCGGCAGTTCGGCAACATCTACACGCGCATCATGAACCCCACCACCGCCGTATTCGAGGAACGCATGGCTGCGCTCGAAGGCGGCGTGGCGGCTCTGGGTGTGGCAAGCGGCCAGGCCGCGCAGTTCCTGGCTCTTACCAGCCTGATGCAGGCCGGCGATCACATGGTTTCGGCCGCCACGCTCTACGGCGGCACGTACACGCAGTTCTCCGTTTCGTTCCAGCGCCTCGGAATTGAAACGACCTTCGTCGAGCCCGACGATCCCGAAAACTTCCGCAAAGCCATCCGCCCGAATACGCGCGCCATTTACGGCGAGACGATAGCGAATCCCCGCATGAACATTCTGGATATCGCGAAAGTCGCCGCCATCGCGCACGCGCACAATCTGCCGCTCGTCATCGATAACACGCTTGCATCCCCTTATCTCTGCCGCCCGATCGAGCATGGCGCGGACATCGTGGTCCATTCGGCAACCAAGTTTCTCGGAGGCCACGGCAACTCGATCGGCGGCATCATCGTCGACAGCGGAAAGTTCGACTGGAAAAAGGGCCACTTCCCGCAGATCAACGACCCCAGCCCCGGCTACCACGGGATGCGCTTCAGCGAGGTGTTCGGGAACATTGCATTCATCATCAAGGCGCGCGTCGACGGACTGCGCGACTTCGGGCCCTGCCTCAGTCCCTTTAATGCGTTTCTGTTTCTGCAGGGAATCGAAACGCTCGGCCTCCGCATGAGGGAGCACAGCCGGAACGCATTGGCCGTGGCGGAGTGGCTGCGGCAGGACCCCCGTGTCGATTGGGTGAAGTATCCAGGTCTGGCTTCCAGCCCCTATAACGCTCTCGCGAAACACTACATGCCGCGTGGATGCGGCGCGGTTCTCACTTTCGGCATCCTCGGCGGCCGGGAAGCGGGGCGCAATTTTGTCGACCGCGTTAAGCTCTTCTCGCACCTCGCCAACATCGGCGACGCGAAAAGCCTCGTGATTCATCCCGCATCCACGACACACCAGCAGTTGTCGGAATCCGAGCAGGAGTCCGCCGGAATCACGCCCGATCTGGTAAGGCTGTCGGTTGGGATCGAAGACATCGACGACATCCTCTGGGACCTCGACCAGGCCCTGAACGTCGACTAATCCGTGTGGAGTAGGCCTTTGGCCTGCGCCTTACTTTTTGAGTATCATCCATGCAGGAGGCTGCTTTTATGAGTACAGCGAGTGCCGCGCCCGCTCTCGACATGGCCAGGTTGAACGAGTTTATGGGCAAAGCGGTTGGTGACATGGGCGCCGCGATGCACGCGGTTATAGCCCTCATTGGTGACCGGTTAGGTCTCTATAAAGCCATGGCCGATTCGAAACCAGTAACGCCCGCCGAACTTGCGACCCGCACGGGCACCCATGAACGATACATCCGGGAATGGTTGAATGCCAACGCCGCGAGCGGCTATGTAACTTACGACCCCGCCACGCAGACGTACACCTTACCTCCCGAACAGGCATTCGCGCTGGCTGTCGAAAACAGCCCGGCGTACTTGCCCGGTGCTTTTCAGATTATTTCTTCTGTATTTCATGACGCGGGCAAAATTGAAGAGGCGTTTCGCACCGGAAAAGGCGTCGGCTGGGACGAACATCATCACGACCTCTACCACGGGACCGAGCGTTTTTTCCGGCCCAACTATATTGCCAACCTTACCAGCAGCTGGATACCGGCTCTCACGGGCGTCGAAGAAAAGCTGAAGGCCGGAGCCAAAGTCGCGGATATCGGCTGCGGCCTGGGGGCTTCCACGATCTTGATGGCCAAGGCATATCCGAAGTCGCGCTTCTTCGGGTTCGACTACCATCGGGGATCCATAGATCTCGCGCGCGCCGCGGCGGCCAGTGAAGGAGTTGCGGATCGCATCACGTTTGAGGTCGCGCCCGCCAAGGCCTACCCCGGGACGGATTACGATTTCGTTGCATTCTTCGATTGCCTGCATGATATGGGAGACCCTGCCGGCGCCGCGGGCCACGTGCGCAGTACGCTGAAGCCCGATGGTACGTGGATGATTGTCGAGCCGTTCGCCGAGGACGCCACCGAGGCAAACCACAATCCGGTGGGAAGAGTTTTCTTCTCGGCGTCGACACTGATCTGCGTTCCAGCGTCTCTGGCCCAGGAGGTGGGCGCCGCCCTCGGCGCTCAGGCAGGAGAAAAACGCCTGCGCGAGGTAGTTTCCGCGGGCGGTTTCAGTCATTTCCGTCGGGCGACCCAAACGCCATTCAACCTCGTCTTTGAAGCCAGGCCATAGATGGAGACGCGACTTCAAGTCGCGTCCTACCTGCCCCGCCCCGCGGCAACCCGGCGCGTCGTCGCGACGCGTCGAACTGCCCTACGATTTCCCACAACGCCGACTTTACGTCCAAGTGGCAGTGCTCGCAGTCGCATGCGCGTCGGATCGATCCCCTCACGTCCACGTTCACGACCTATGCCGATCAAGCCGGCGAAGAGGGCCAATAAGCCCTCCGCGCGCGCTGTTGACATTCATCGCTCCGGTCCGGAAAAACAGCAAGTGAATTCTTGCAAGCGACTGAACTGCAGGTTGGCTTTTGTTTTAGGGGCCACAGAAAATCGAGGATTGGCGCGGTGAAAAAAAGTACGGCCCATTGGAGCGCTCTCTCGATACTGTCACGCCGCGTTCATCCCGCCGCAACTTCCCACTGCTACGCTCCCACAGAGGAGGAAACACCTTGTTGACTATACGCAATTTGACTGCAGTAGCTTTTCTCGCAGCCATCGCGGGCGCTCCCGTGGCCCACGCTGACGGCGGCGATATCAATAAAAAGAACCACGTACTGTTGATCAGCATCGACGGGATGCACGCGGTCGATTATGAAATCTGTGTGAAGAACAATACGTGCCCCACTATGGCCAAGCTCGGAAAGACGGGCGTAAATTACAGCCGCACAACCACCTCACGGCCCTCCGATTCATTCCCTGGACTGATGGCCTTAGTCACCGGCGGGACTCCCAGAACTGTAGGTGCTTTCTACGACGTCGCCTGGGATCGCGTCCTGGCTCCGCCAAGCGCGACTACTGGCAATGGACTCGCCGGCGGAACCTGCACGCCGAACCAAAATAACGGAACGCAGACCGAGTATGAGGAGGGCGTCGAAATCGATCAGACCAAACTCAACGGCGGAGGCCCGTACGCGTCACCGATTGACGGAGGCGTGTTGTCTATCGAAACCGACCGGTTGCCGCGCGATCCGTTCTCCAAACCCAAACCGTGCGCTCCCGTTTACCCCTGGAACTTCATCCGCACCAATACCATCTATGGCGTGATTCACGCAGCCGGCGGCTACACCGCCTGGTCGGACAAGCATGCTGTCTACGCTGCGGTTTCCGGCCCCACTAATACGTCCATCCCCAGCAATGTGGACGACTACTATTCGCCGGAAGTGAATTCCAATCAGATCTCATTGCCAGGCGTTATCACCGCGGGGACAAAATTCGACTGCGGGGGGATTGCCCCGAGCGGCAACGACTGGACGACCGATTTTCAGGCCATCCAGTGCTACGACCAGTTGAAGGTCAACGCGGTGGTCAACTGGATCAACGGCAAGACTCACCTGGGCCTCAGCAAGGCTCCAGTGCCGGCGATCTTCGGTATGAACTTTCAGGCAGTCAGCGTCGGAGAGAAGCTCATTGAAAACGGTGTTTATGGCGGTTACCAGGACGCAGCCGGCAACCCCACGCCGAAACTGCTGAGCGAGATTGAGTTTGCCGACGCAGCGATTGGACAGATGGTCGAAGCTCTGCAGGATCAGAACCTGCTGGAGTCGACCACCATTATCATTACCGCCAAACACGGCCAGTCTCCGATTGACCCCGCCCGGTTTTTCCCGATTCCCGGACATTCCGGACTCAACGGCACTTCGCCGGCCAATCTCCTCCTGGCGCAGAGCTTAATTCCCGCAGTCGAAGCCGCCGGCCCCGGGCCGACCGAGGACGACATCTCCCAGTTGTGGCTTTCGCCTGGGAACACGACCGCGACGAATACCCTGGCGGCAGTCGGCGTCCTGGAAAACAACGCCAAAGCAGCGGGAATCGGCGAGATCTTTTACTTCACCTCGCTCGAGACCATGTTTAACGCTCCCGGCGTGCCCGCGGTTAACGGTCCTTGCTGTGCTCTGCTGCCGGGCGGCGATCCACGTACTCCCGACATCATCGTGGCTCCGAATGTGGGAGTCGTTTACACCGGGAGCCAAAGCAAGCAAGCCGAGCACGGCGGCTTCGCTCACGACGATACCAACGTGATGCTCCTGGTATCCAACCCTGATCTCCAGCCCCGGACCGTCGACAACTTCGTGGAAACCACGCAGGTGGCCCCGACGATCCTCTCAATCCTGGGCCTCGACCCGAATTCTCTGCAAGCCGTCCAGATGGAGGGCACGCCGGTTCTGCCAGGTTTGACCTTCGGACATTAAATCTTGTGGTTCAAGAGGAGGGCGCTATTTCTAGCGCCCGTTTTTTTTGCAGTGGTGGACCATTACTGCCGCCGGGTGCGGCGTTATAGTTGAGATGGCAAGGCACGTGGGAATCCATGCGGGCTTGCAGGCGGCCTCGATAGAGTCCGCGCGGCAATACTCTGCAACGCGTCCTGGTCTGGCGGGATCGGGTTAGCTGCAAGGGCATCTTTGTGGCGTTGTCATTGTCAACGGTGTTGGAATTGAGGGCGCTCGTCCCAACTCGCGAGGCCGCGCTACAGCCGAATGACTGCAGCTCCGCGAGGTGGGTGAATCAAAAATTATTCCACGAAGTCGGCGTCGCGGCAACATGACGGCAACGCTGGATTCGCTGACCATATACTTTCGGCCGAGGGTATGATTCGGTGCACTGCGGGGATACATGGCGCCGGAACAGACTCGCAGCAAAGAGATCGACAATCAGGTGCCAATCCGCTGGTAGATGGTGTAGTTCGAGTTGCGGAACGCGACACGGTATTCGTCGCGCAAGAGCCGCATCATATAGGCGTGGATTGCGGGATCGAGCGTTGCCGAATGCTCCAGCCACCCACTGTAGATGACGTTGGCGGCGATGAAGGGAGGCCGCCGGCCGCTGAAGTAACCAAGCCTCCAATCGTCCACCATGCCGGAGTCGAAGCCGAGTGCAAAGGCGAACTCTCCGGCGGCGATGATGCCCGGCGGCGATCCGGAGCGTCGCAGGAAGGCAAGCGCGTTTTCGTAATCCCAACGCTGCGGCGTGACAAAAAAGCTTCTCCCAAGGGCCGTGAACTGAACGGTGGCAAATAAGATCAGCGCAGCCGCCAGAACCGGTAGCTGGGCACGGCGCGCCTTCGAAAACAAAAAATGCACATAGATCGCGAGCAGCGCGCCGGCCAGCGGCAGGGTGTGTGTCAGATAGCCGGAGCTCTTGAATCCATCGAGGATCGCCAGGGTCAGATACTCCAGCAGCCCCACACCCAGCAGGGCACGGTAGCCACGATGATTTCGCAGGGAAGGCGTCAACAGGCACCCCGCTACTCCGAGCGTATAGATCAGAAGGGCGAAGAGTTGTGCGCGGTCGGCGGCGCTGGCTGCGTAGCGGCCGAAGGGAACGCCGTAACGCAGGAAATACTCGCCTTTCAGTGCCCTCAGCGCACCTCGCAGCGACGTCACTCCCGCCAGCCGGTTTACGCCGGTGAACTCGGTCCCAATTCCTCCGATGTTGCCGAGGATTTGCCTTGCAAACTGGGATGGAACCTGCATAATATAGACGCCCCATGCCGAGAGAGCGGCGGCGTAAGGGGCGGCGAGAAGCCCGAAGTTGCGCCAGCCAATGCGGCGGCGGTCGAAATAGAGCGTGAGGAGCAGCAGGCCGGACGCGTACAACTCACCGCAGGGGTGCGTGAGGCAACTCGCCGCCGTCAATGCGTTTCCCGCAAGGAGAGCGCGCGGAAGAGATCTTTCGCGCAGGTGAAGGTAGGCAAGCCAGCCCAGGGTTCCGAATGCCGCGCAGGTGGCGTCGGGGCGTCCCAACGCAGCGAACTGGAGAAAACGGGAATCGGTGGCGGGGATCGCGATCGAGAGCAGCGCGATGCCACGGTTGCCCGTGAGTAATGAAACGATCCCATACCAGGCAAGCAAAACAACCGCGTCCGCCACGATCGACAGGTAGCGCAACGGGAGAAGACCGAAGCCAAACAGGCGATACCACAGCCCCTGCACGAGCGCATGCAGAGGCGGAATCCAATAGGTATGGCGGTCGATTCCCTCCATCCACGTACCCCTGGATTCAAGAATCGTGGTGCCGAGGTAGCCGTGGTGGATCAGCGTGAATGCCGGACTGGCAAACCACGCTTCGTTGGACCAGACGTAGCCGGCGACAGCGGTCCATCCGGCCAGGAAGACATAAACAATGAGTACAGCGACCAGCAGCGCACCGTACCGGTAGCGGGTCATGCTTCCGCGATGGCTGCTTCCGCTTACTTTTTGCGCTTGGCGCGCCAGGCAGCGAAGCCCATGCCGGCTAGCCCTGTGGCCATCAAGGCCACAGTACCTGGTTCAGGCGTGATTACGGTATCTGTTGCGAGCGCAAAGGGCGCAAAAGCGGCGAGCCCGAGGAGGAACAAGGAGATTTTCATAGGTTCCTTTGTGTACCGAATATTAGGTTCAGATCATAGCACGATCGGGAGACGCGACTTCAAGTCGCGTTCCATCTGCTATTCGTCGGGCGGATTATGAATATTCAAAAACGTCAGCGTGAGTGCCCAGGCTTCCGCTGCCGCCTCGGCGTTATAACTCGCCCGCGCATCGCAGAAGAAACCATGGTCGGCATACGAAAACTCAACGTTGATCCACGTCTTCTTCGCGGCTCGCAGCGCATCGTTAACGTCTTTCACGGCCTCCGCCCCAATATGCGCATCGAGTCCACCCCAGAAGAAAAGCATCGGCGCGCCGACATCCTTGATGCGGTCGAGCAGGCTGGGGAAGAAAGGACTGGGCGCAATACCGCCGCCATAATACGAGATACTGCACGCGAGCGGCACCGTCATTGCCGCCAGGCAAGCGGCGCGTCCCCCCATGCAATACCCTGTCCCGCTGACGAGAAGATTCGGAAAACCGCTCCCGCTCTTGAACCATCCGAATGCCGCCCGGATATCCGCTTCGAGACCGGCGTCGGTGAGCGCTTGCATGTGCGGCACCACGGCGCCGAAATCGACGTACCCAGCCTCCAGTCCCGGAGCCGTGCGATGGAACAGCTCGGGCGCGATGCAAAGATAGCCCTCGCGCGCAAAGCGGTCGGCCAGATCGCGGATGTGGGGATTCACCCCGAAGGCTTCCTGAAAAACAATCAATCCCCCGCGCGGAGTGGATGCCGGACGCGAAATATACGCCCGCATCGAAGTGCCGTCGGCGACGGAAAGCGTTACATATTCTGTTTGAGCTGGCATAAGTCAAAGGCAGCCGCCTGCTGCCAACTAGGTATATTACCGGTGTCGCGTTTATTACCGCAACGAAAAACTCCGGCCGACGATCGCACGCGCCGGAATCGTATAATGAACCGTATACTAACGTCCAGCGGTTTTGTGGCGTTGCGCCTGTTTTCGGTGCCCGCCGCGCTCGTTCTGACGTTTCCGTTGATACTCGCCGGAACTGACCCGGGAGAAATTTCGGGAACCGTGCTGGAGCCGAACGGCGACCTCGCTTCGCTTGCCAGCCTCACATTCATCCAGCGGACAACCGGTGTTCATCTAGCCCTGACAGCCGGTCCTGATGGGAAGTACCACGCTCGGAACCTCGCCCCCGGTTCCTGGTCGATCGTCGCCCGATCTACCAGGACCAAAGCGTTCGTCCGGGCTAGCGCCGAGTTGCACGACGGCGAAAATATAGCGTTGCCGCTGACCCTCTTTGACATTGGGACATCCGTCGAAGCCATGGAGTTTGGCGGCAATTATCTGGATATTCTTCGCAGTGCTTCGGAGATCACTCGCGGCGAAGAAGGTGGGAACATCGAAGGCTACGGCCCGTATTCGCCGCGCGGAAATTTTGCCGTGAACAGCGTCGGCCAGCGCAGTCAGGACAACAATTTCATGGTCGATGGAATGGATAACAACGATGCCTGGCTTCGCGGTCCCGTCCTCGACCCGCCCGTCGATGCGATCGCATCGGCCCGACTCGCAGCCGTCTACATCCCGGCCGATGAGGGCCACACCACGGGCGCAACCGTGGACGTTCTTACGCGGTCGGGAACCAACCTGTGGCACGGCAGCGGGTTCGACTACCTGCGGAATTCCGCTCTCGATTCCAGGAACTTCTTCGATGGCTCCGTCAAGCCGGGCGCAACTCAGAACCAGTTTGGCGGAAGCCTCGGTGGTCCGCTTCTGCGCCGGAACTGGTGCTTCTTTCTGGATTCCGATTTCCTCCGCGCCCGCGACGGCCTTACCGTCATTTCAACAGTTCCGACGGACGCTCAGAAGGCCGGCAACTTCGGCGCGACGCCAATCTACGATCCGTCAACCATCGCCCAGGTAGGTTCCATTCAATTCATACGCTCGCCCTTTCAGGGGAATTCGATTCCCTCTTCAAGAATCTCGCCGCCGGCTCGCGCTTTGATCGCTCTCTATCCCGATCCCAACCTTCCAGGCGCCGCGGACAACTTCCTGTTTACGCCGTCTGCCATCTCGAACGGCGAACGGTTCGGCTTCCGTACCGATAAGACCTTGTCTTCCCGGAACACGCTGTTCGCGCGCCTCAATTACGAGCGTTTCAACGACCTGTCGCCCAGCGCTCTCCCCTCGGGAGGTAGCGATCCAACGCAGCACGCCGATGATGCAGATATTCATCTGACAGCTGCCGGAGCCGCGGTCTCCGAAACCTTCGCTGTAAGTCCTTCGCTGATCAACGACGTCCATCTCGATTTCTCCCGGCTCGACTGGAACGGGGTGCCGCTTACCGCCGGCGCCTTGCCCGTGGTCAGCCCGGAAGGCTTCGCCCAGTTGGGCGCAGCCGAAAGCGTACCCTCCTGGACGCATTCCACAAGTTACGAGTTGAAGGATGCAGTGCGCTGGACAACGGCGCGGCATAGTTTTACATTCGGGGCGCAGGCCATACGCAGGTACGTTGACGGTGACTCCACCGATTGGACCAGCCGTAGCACCTTCCTTTTCACGCCCGACTACACCAGTCTTCCCAACGTTGCCAACACCGGAGATTCGATCGCTTCGTTGCTATTGGGCGATCCGTCGGAAATTCGCCGTGACATCCAGTTTCAGCCTTACCAGCTCCGCGGATGGGAGTTGGCCGGCTTCGCCCAGGACCATATCACGATCTGGCGAAAGTTGACAATCGAAGGCGGGCTTCGCTACTCCCTTGATTCGCCCGTCACCGAAGCGAATAACCGCATGGTCAACTTCAACTATGACCGCGCCTCGCCCGCTGTCAATGCGTATGGAGCCCTGAGCTACAACAAACTGACGTTCGCCCCGCGCGTTGCTCTTGCATGGGACCTGAGCAACTTGAGCAATGCCGGCTCCACGGTAATCAGAGCCGCGTTCAGCAAGGACTATGACCCCGGAGCCTATTCGGCCGAGGGGATACTCGCAAGAAACGCTCCGTATGCGTCGAATCTGGATCTGTTCAACGGTTCGCTGCAACTTGGTCCGGGTTTGACTACAGGCTTGCCTGCTCCCTCATCTGCGGCCCAAGGCACTGTCTATGCGATCGAACCCAGGGGCTACACGCCCTATGCCGATCAATGGGGGCTCTACGTGGAACATCGGCTCCGGCCTCGTCTCACGATCGAACTCGCCGGTACCGGATCCATGGGCATCCATCTTTTTCCATCTTTACGAAAGCTACAACATCAATCAGCCCTACCCTGCGCCAACGCCCTATAATTCCAACCGCTATCCCTTCCCGGCCTACGATTCCCGCGTGGAATATCTGGGATTCGCCGGGGGATCGACTTACTACGGCGGTCAGGCTAAACTGAGCGGGCAGGTCGCCTCGCATCTGACGATGTTGATCACTTACAGATACGCCAAGTCTCTGGACGACTCCAGTCCTCCCGAAACATCTCAGGATAGCCGGCCTCCGGGCCCGCAGTATATTTACAACCTGCGCGGCAACCGATCCCCATCGCCTTTTGATATTCCGCAGCGGCTCGTCGCAACAGTGTCTTATTCCCTGCCCTCCCGGGACAGGATTTTGGCGAATTGGCGTATTGATACCTTGACCACCGTTCAAAGCGGCTTGCCATTCACGCCGCAGTTGGCAACGAACGGTTTGAACAACGGCGGATACCAGCTCCCGGACCGCATTGGGTCCGGCTCTTTGCCGTCCAGCCAGCGCTCAGTCATGAACTGGTTCAATACCAGCGTCGATAGCACGAACGCTGTTTTCCTTACTCCGGCGCCCTTTCAATACGGCAACTCCGGCTTCGACATTCTGCGTGGACCAGGCCTCGCCACAGTCGATGCAGCCCTGTCCCGGGAATTCGCGGTACGGGAGAAACTGCACCTTCAAACCCGGATCGAAGCCTTCAATGTAATGAATAGAACCAATCTTGCCTTACCCCAGAGAATCCTGGAACTCGAATCCTCGGGCGTCATCAGCCATACCGCTACGTCTTCCCGGAACATCCAGCTGGTAGCGAGGCTCACCTGGTGAGTAAATTTTCCATATTACTGTTGGCTCTGACTTTTGCCCCATCGGGCATGCCGGGCCAAACGCCGGACTTTGACCGCCCGGTTTCCTGGAAGTTGATGCTTCCCAACGTGGGCTCCGATCAGAAGAAGATCTGGACCTTCCCAGCCAAACTGAACCACCGGAAATATCTAATACCGACGTTGGCCTTTCTGGGCCCAACCGCCGCCCTTGTGGCGCTCGACCCTAACGACGCCCCGCCATTCCGGAACACAACCGCTTTTAATGGCTTCAACAAGGTGTTTTCTGCTTATCCGGTTGACTCAGCAAGCCCCAATACATAGTGTGGATGGGTGCCGAGGCCGTCGTTTCCCAAAACACTGCGGCAGTTTCAAAGCGACTTCGCCACCGAGGAAGCCTGCCAGC
>JBEKTF010000151.1:0-13314 GCA_049516355.1 Bryobacteraceae bacterium
AATCAACCTTTTCGAACCAAGAGCAGGCCGACGGGGGCGTCGGCCGCGGACCGGGGGTCCGCCCCACCTAGCCAGGTACCGAAAAAACGAGTGGCATTAGGCTGAAGCCCGTACCCACCTGGCCATAGCGCATTTGCGAAATGTCGAACTCGTCCGGCTACTGCTTGAGCTGCTTCAGAAGTTCTTCGGCCCAGATCGCGCCCTTAGGATCGTCTTCGTGCTTGAAGTAAACGTACATGTGCCGGCCTGTATCCAGAAGCTCGCGTACCTGGCCGGCGATCTCCCGCCGCGCGGCGTCGGAGTAATCGGCCTTGCGCAGGCGAAAATAGGCGAAATCCGCCGTCATGACCTTCGGGACTTCGAGCTTGTCGGACTCCGCCAGGCACAACGCGATATTCCGCTTCGCCAGCCGCTCATAAACCGCATCGACGAGCCACGATGCATGCCGGAACTCGAACGCGAAGCGAATATCCGGAGGGAGCAAGGGCAGGTATGCATCCAGACGGTCGAGATCGGATTTGAACGTGGGTGGGAACTGATAAAGAACAGGGCCCAGCCGCCTCGCCGCTCGTAAGGGTTCGAGAGATGCGAGAAAGACTTGCGTGAAGCTCTCGGCCTCCTTCATTTTCATGATGTGCGTGAGGTTCTGATGCGCTTTGCAGGCGAACGCAAAACCGGCAGGCGTGGCGTTGAGCCAACCCTGAAGGACGCTGGCGGGGGCGAGGCGGCGAAACGTGTAATTCACCTCAACGCTGTTCAGCCTCGTCGCGTAATACTCGAGAAATTTTTTGGCGGGGACTTCTTTCGGATAGAAATCCGGCTTCCACGCCGCATACGAGAAGCCGGACGTGCCTGCAAAAAGCTGCGCCGCCATTGCCGCCGATTCGACTACCTGGCGGGGACCGGCGAAGGGGGCACCGGGGATGGTGCGGCGGGCCCGAAGAACGAATCGTCCAGCTGGACCGTTGTACTATTACGCAGCGCCGCGACTGACTGGCTGGCAAGCTCCGGGCGCAGCTTCTTTTCGATATCGGGCCGGGCGTCCGCCAGCGATTTTGTGGTGTGGGTTTCGACCTTGATGACGTGGTAGCCGAAAGGTGTTTTCACCGGCTCCGTAAGCTCACCGACTTTCGCGGCAAACGCCGCTGTTTCGAACGGCGGAACCATCATGCCCTTGCGGAATTCGCCGAGGTCGCCACCCTGCGCGCCGGAGCCCGCATCGTCCGACTCGGCCTTGGCTACGGTTGCGAAATCCTCGCCACCCAGAATGCGCTTGCGTATCGCCTGTGCCTTCGCGAGCGCTTCTTCATCGGTTAACTCGGGCTTGCCCGCTATGGCTTGCATGGGGGCGCCTTTAACGCGGATCAGAATATGCCGGGCTTTGACTACTTCAAACTCACTCTTATGCTCGTTGAAGTACTTTTCGACTGCGGCATCATCGACTTTGACGGTGCTCTGCAGATTCTCGAACATCGCCTGAGCCAGAAGGTTATTGCGCTGGAACGCCATCTCCTCTTTCACCTTAGGCTCCTGGTCGAGCTTGCGTTTCTCCGCCTCCTGCGCGAGAACCATCAATTCCACCATTCGTTCCGCGAAGGCGCGTCTTCCCGCGCCCCGGGCGGAAGCCTGGTATTGGGCGGGAAGAGCGCTAAGCAGCGCTTCGTATTGACCTGCTGTAATTTTTTGGTCGCCGATGGTCAGCACAACCTTGTTCGGATCCGCCACGGGTGCTGCTGCCGGAGCAGATACAGGGGGTGCGGCAGCCCGCGGCATTGACGGGACCTGCGCAAATAATGCGGGAATAGAGAGAGACAGAATGGCCAGAAATAATTTCACAGTTCCCATGTTAGCGCAATTGATTTTGGCGAATTTGTGCGTTCAGGCCGGGTCCCCGGCAGGTTCGATCACAGCCGACATGGAGCCCTTCGAACGCGGAAGGCGCCAGTCCCGCCCATAACTTTGCACCTGATCGCGCGCGAATTCCGCTTCAGGCAGTTCGCAGGTGATCAGAACCGTCCTGCCCATCGCATCCACCTCCTGCGCGTGCCGCAATGCCTGCTCCGCCGTGAAGATGAAGATCTTCTGGAGCATTTCGATGACGTAATCGTAGGTGTGATCGTCATCGTCCAGAAGCACCACCCGGTAGAGCGGGCTTTTGGCGACTTCTTCGAACGTCTCGGCGCGTGGGCTGGTGATGGTCTGACCGCTCGGGATCATGCGCAAACAAACTCAGTATGGCATTGTCATCGGAGGCATCACCGGTGCGCGATACAGCCGCGTATGACACTGGTACATATGAAGCGCGGCACGGCGAAGGTTGAGCGAAACCGGGAATACGATCCGTTCGCGCGAATCTACAACCGGTATTGGGGCGCGGACTACCGGACCGAAGTCGCTCCCGTGGTGAACAGGCTGCTGCTATCAAGACTTCCAGCTGGCGCCTCCGTGCTCGACGTCTGTTGCGGCACGGGCCAGTTTACCGAGGAAGTGCGGCGACTGGGCTATGAGATCGCCGGCATGGATGCTTCGGCCGAGATGATCCGGTACGCGCGGGAGAACGCGCCCGGAGTCCCGTTCACGGTCGCCGACGTTCGCGACTTCCGGCTCGGACGCAAATTCGACGCCGCATACTCCGTTTACGAAAGCCTGAATCATGTGCCGGACATCGCGGGACTGACACTTGCGTTTGCGTGTATCCGCAGGCACCTGAAGCCGGGAGGACCTTTTCTCTTCGATCTGAATCGTGAGGAGGCCTACGTCCTGTACTGGAATAGCTCGGATTCGATTGTCGAAACAGAGAGCGTGTGCGTGATGAGGTCGCAATTCGACGAGGAAACGAAGATCGGCAAATACGACGTCGCCGCTTTCGAACGCGCGGGCGGCGAATCGTCAAACGAATGGCGGCGCGAGGATTTCACACTCAGGCAGACTTGCCATAACTTCGGCGCCGTGCACAAGGCGCTGTTCGAAACCGGATTCAGGAACGTCACGATGTATGACGCCCGGGATGTGGGGATGAAAGGCGATGTGGGGTATGGCCGCACGTTTTTCCTGTGCGTGGCTTGATCAGGCTTGTGCCAGGGGGCTTTGTGACAAAGAACCAGCCGGGCACAAGACGCGATAGAACTGGCATGTGCGGCAATGCTCCCCTTCGCGGAGATCGAACCGGAGTGCGTCCTGCGCGTGAGCCAGTTCGGCGAGAAGAACCTGGACGCGATGAATCGCGGCATCGTCCAACGGCACTTCGATCGGAAGATTCGATCGCAGGAAATGCAGCCAGGCCTGTATAGGACGCTTCCCGAAGGCTCGTTCGATCGCAAATCCATAGAGCGCCAGTTGCGGCGCATAGGACTCCGGGCGTTCACGCGTATCCGTCTTGTAATCGACAATCACGATCTCGCCCTTTTCTTCGAACCAAAGGTCGATCGTCCCGCGGACGAGCGTTCCGCCGATATCTACAATGAACTCCCATTCGCGCTCCGACCGGCCGGCCGCCGCGGCGCGTTTGCCGAGATCGCTTCTGAGGAACACATCCGCCAGGCGCTGTGCTTCTTCCGGGTATGGGCCCGATTTCTCGGCGAGGATCTCATGGACCAAAGTTCCCAGCTCTGACGCAGTGAGGTCCGCAGGTTCATTTTCTTCTTCGCCTTCTTCCTCATCAGGCAGCTCTTCCGGGTCGAACATTGAACGAAATCTCCCATTCCAGCCGACATAGCGCTGCAGGTAATACTTGCGCGGGCAGTCCGCAAACACCGTGAGCGAAGTGACGTTGACTGCGGAATCGTGCTGTTCGTGAACAGCGGGGCGGGGAACTGTGAGCACGCCCTCGCTGTTCGCGAGATCTGTGGCGGCAGCGCGGAGCGGCGGAGGCTGGCTGTCCGTTACGCATATCGATACATCGAATGTTTCCCCACCCAACGGCGCAAATTTTCCGGTTTGGGGGTCGTCCGATGGCTTGTGCGAATCCAGTTGAAAGAATTCGTCGACGATCTTCGCCCAGTTGGACGGCCGGTTCTTGCCCCGTGAATAAGACAAAATCAGATGCTCTTCCGCGCGGGTCATCGCGACATAGAGCAATCGGTGCGCTTCGTGTTTCTCTCTCTCTTTCAGATATTCGGCATTCCGCAACTGCCAGGAATCGTCGAGGCCGGTATTTCGCGGCTTACCACCCGGATCTTTCCATTTAAGCCCGAGACCAAAAGTGGGTGTGAACGTTACAGGGGCCGAGTTCCTTTGTGTTCCTTTATCCATCGCGGCGATGATCGTGATCGGGAATTCGAGCCCTTTCGCGGAGTGTGCCGTCATCACCTGAACGCAATCGCCCTGGTCTTCGTCGGACAGGTCGGATTCGAGGCTGACCGCTTTTTGCAGGCTTTCGATCTCGTGAAGAAGCCCGGCCAGGCCGCGTTCCTCGCCTCTGGTGCGTGCGAGATGCAGAAAGCTCTCCACGTTGCCGGCGGTCAAGGTGCCGGGAATCCATTGAAAGCCGCAATCCGAGAGAGCGCGCACAATCAGGACTTCCAACGGCAACACCGGCTGTTCGGTCCGCCAGCGTTTCAGACTCTCCATAAAGCGCGTCAGTTTCTGCGCGTCTTCCGGCGCAAACTCCGTGAGTTTCGATTTGTCATATGCGAGGAGATTCATGCCGCCGGAAAGAGAACCGGCAAGCAGCCTGATTCGCAGTAGAGCTTCCTCACCGACGCCAACGAGGTTCGAACGCAGCACCGTGGCAAGCGCGATCCCGTCACGGGGATTCGCAATGGTGTGCAGCAGAGCCGTGATATCGAGGCCTTCGCGCGAGAGGAGGAAAGATTGCCGCCGCCCGCAGACGTAGGGAATATTTGCAATGTTGAACGCTTCGAGAATCGGTTTCATCGACTCGCTGTTGCGGCATAAAATCGCGAAGTCGCCGAAATCGGCAGAACGGGTATTCCCGATTGCGCCAATCTGAAGCGTTCCGCGGAGCGAAAGGATTCTGTGTGCGATCCAGCGGGCTTCTCTCGACGCAACTTCTGCCGCGGCTTCGTCTTTGGCTTCGTTATTAACGACGTCGTGAATCTTCAAAATCTCGATGGATGGCTGAGTCTTGCGCGGGAATGCGCAGCCTGCGACCAGTTCGCGCTGGTCGATCCCCTCGGCTCCATTGAGAAGCGCTTCGACGCAGCGCAGGATTTCGGTCCGGCTGCGGAAGTTGTGCAGCAGATCTGTTGAGTGCTTGCCGGAATCCTCGATCTGCGCTCGATATCGGTGAAAAATTTCGGGTCGCGCGTGGCGGAATCCATAGATCGACTGGTTGGCGTCGCCCACCGCGAAGAAGACATCTTCGCCGCGAATCAGCGCGATCAACTCTGCCTGTTGCTCGTTAATGTCCTGGAATTCGTCAAGCATCACCTGGCGGAATTGCGCACGGATGCGGTCCTGGACTTCGGCATTCTCGCGAAGCAGCTCTACGGTGCGGCGTTCGAGGTCGTTGAAATCAAGACTCGCGGCAGCCGACTTACGTTCGCTGTAAAGTTCCTCGAAGCGCGTAAGGACGTCGAAGACGATCTCGCGAAAGCGAGCGGTATGGCGATCGACGGCCCAGGCGATCAGTTCCGGCAGGCTTTCTTTGAAATCCTTCACCTCCGGTACGCGGCTGCGGTTGGAAGGAAAATCCGCGATCAATTGAACGAAATCGCTCAACCGGGAGCCATCCGCTTTGTCCAGTCTTTGCACCCACTCGAGGAGTTCGTCGCGTTGTCGCTGCCTGGCAGGGGTCAAGCCCGAAGGCCAACTCGCGACGAGTTCGCGCAAACGCGATGCCGTGTCGTGCAGGTTGACCGGGACGCCCGGATTCTCCATCGCACGTACTTCCGCGATGGTTTTTCCAGCCGACCGGATCCCGTCATATACGTTCCTCAGGTCGCCCGCGAGATCGGGCTTATGCAGAGCTTCGATCAGTTCGAGCGCTTCCGTTCTGCGTTTGTCGACGAGTTCGTCCAGAGCGCCATTGAGGCAGAAAAACTGCATTTCTTCCGATTCCCGCGCGTCGAGTACGGAGAAGCGCGGGTCGATTCCGGCGGCGATTGCGTTATCCCGCAACACGCGCGCGCAGAAGCCGTGGATGGTGGAGACGTATGCCGATTCCAGTTCGCGCAGCCTGATCGGATCGTGGGCAAACAGCTCCGCCAGCCTGGCTTTCATGTTGGCCGCGGCTTTTTCGGTGAAGGTGATGGCCAGGACGTTGCGTGGCTCGAAGCGGTGGGTCTCGATCAGCGAGCGGTAGCGCTCCACGAGCACGCTGGTCTTTCCCGATCCCGGCCCGGCGACGACACACGCGTCCTGCCTTCGATACTCGATCGCGTCGAGCTGATGGGCGGTGAATTCAGGCACCGTGCCCTTCGATCATCACGACTGCTTGTTGCTCCACGCGACACGCGTTCCTGAGTTCGCACCAGCGGCATTGGTCCGCTTCTTCGGGGCGGGCGTGTACTTCGCCGCGCAGGAAACCAGCCAGCCTTTCGATTGTCCGCGCACGCGCATCGTCCGCCCAATTTTCCGGCATCGGCTGAAGTTCGATATCCGTGCCTGGAATTTTCCCCCAGCCGTATCGCTCGTCTTCGCGCACCGCCCAGTAGATCATTGCGACGGGGTTCAGATTCAATCGCTCGCGTGCGGCCAACGCATAGAGCGGACCCTGCAAACGCGTGCTGCTGGCAACGAGTTTTTGTACGCTCGCGGTCTTGCTGCTCTTGTAATCCACGATGACGCAGTCGTCGTTATTGAAAATATCGATACGGTCGATGCGGCACTTCACCGTGATCCCGCCGGGGAACTCGAGCGCGAGATCGACTTCGGCCTTCGAAGACTCCGGCGTCCATAAATCGTTTGCGCTGACGCGCCGCGCGATTTCGCGAAACTGCATGCGTTCGACTTCGAGTTTGTATCCCGCCGGCAGCCGTTCGATCCGGCACATTTCATCGAAGGCAAGCTCAAACAGTTCAACGAAGTCGCGCTCTTTATCGGCGAGCCAGCGCTCCAGCGCAACGTGCAATATCGAGCCTGTCACGCGAGCCGTCAGTCGGTCGCCGGGGCGATCGGGTGGACCTTTGAGCGCCAGGGTCCTTCCCCCAAAAAACTTGAACCGGCACTGCGCGAGATCTTCGAGCGCGGTCAGGCTGATCCGTTGGTGCAATTCCGCCATACGAGCCAGCAGCGCCGGCGAATCCACGCGGCCAGCCGTGGCCGCAACCTCCGCCGCAAACTGCGGCACGGGAATACAGGGCCGCGCGCGCTCGGTGGGTCCGATGAAATCAAACAATAACCGGGAGCGCTGCACCGATTTACCCGAGGCATCCTTTTCCGGTACCGTGAGAAATAATGAGGCGGACGCGCGCGTTCGCAGGGACTCGAACAGCCACCGCTCTTCCCGGTCCTGATCCGCGGCCTTGCGCAATGGAATACCGGCGGTGTGCAGCCGGTCGATATCGCTATCCGGAAAGAGCAGGTTCTGCGAATGCTGCCTGGGGAAATCGCGATCCGTCATGCCGCAGACGAAGAGCGACGCAAGATCCCACTGGCGCGCCTCGTAGACGCTCATCACGTGGACCACATTGGCGCGGTCGTCGATCGGCTGAACGACCGCGCTTTGGACAGCTTCGGCGGCGACTCTCCAGAACTCCTCGAGCGGGATTAATGTGTCCGGTTCGCTCCAGAATGCCTCGATTGAAGCGATCGCCGTGGACCACGAGCGCATTGCGGCAACGTGGCTGCGGGCTGTTTCGACGTCGGCATGATCGCGCGGCATATCCAGTGTGCCCGGACGATAGAGCCTGGCCAGAGCCTCAAACCTGGTTTGCCATTCAGTGGGCTTGCAAAGGGCATTCTTCCAGGCTTCCGCATTCAAACCAATGGCCAAACAAGCGGCGATTTCATCCCTGAGCCAATCCTGTTCGCAGAGAGTGAGCAAGGCTTCCGCGCCGTGCCCGGGCATGGCTTCACGCACGGCGAAGTCGAACCTGTCGAATTCAGCGCTCCGGCCCCATCGCGGATGCGCGCGGAGGGTTTCGATCGAGGGCTCGAAGTCCCAGCCGTCGAGCGCTCCGGAGATCAGGCCTCCCAGAAATGTCGCGACGGGATGTTTTCGCAACGGCCTCGCGAAATAAAAATGCGCGGAAATCCCAAAGCGTTCGAAAGTGCCGCGCAGCAGCGGCAAGTACGTTTCCACATCACGCAGCGCAACACCGATTTCGCGGAATGGTGTGCCCCGATCATGCAGCGTGAGAATACGGCGGGCGATCTCATCCGCTTCGCGTTCGATCGTGTGGGCTTCGATCAGCGCGGTTTCAGGCATTCTCGGCCTGCCCGGCAGAAGCCGATCTTCCGCGCCAAGCTGCATGGCGAACTTGCGGATGTCGTCGGTTGCCGGCGAATCTGTCAGCGTGAGGGTGAGATCGCAAACCTTTGCCAGCGACCGCACGAACTCCCGCTCCAGTGGACTGAAGTTGAGAAATCCATCCAGCCAGATCCGTGCGGGGTGGGCGTTCGTGGAAGCGGATCGCATCAGGTCCGTGCGCGTGAGGTATCCACATGCGCGCACGGTATCGCTTACTGCGCGCCACAACCTTGCGAACGCCCTGGCGTGCGGACTAAGCTTTCGAACGGAGGCCAGCTGGTCCGGGGTGCAGGCCGCATTTTCGAAGAGGTCGATGGTATCGATGGCGATCGCGGTCATGCCTTCCGTGGCCGCGACTTCGGCGAATTCGGGAAACCGAAGATGCCGCAGGGTATCTCGCACGATGGCGCGGAGAAGGCCGTCGGGGACCAATTCTTTCTTCGTGTTTTCAGCCGCGCGCTCCCGCGCAAAACGGCTCAGTGAAATGACGGAATGCGGCGGGAATACCATGCCGTCGCGGGCCAGTTCGTGCTGAAAGTGACGTACCAGCGTTGCAGTGGGGACGACGATTCGAAGGTCTTTGCGGCCCGCTCGCAGCTCGTCCTTGAATTCGGCAAAAATCAGTGCGGTCTTCCCGCTGCCGGGGGCGCCTCGGACGAGCTTCATTTTCCTGGTACGGCGAAGAAAAGGAGAAATTTCCGCATGTCTTTACGGTATCCCAGGCGCGCGGATCTGTCCAGGAGAATTGGTTTCGTGCAGGAGTTAGTGGAGGCGCTCTTCGATAAAGCTTCGTTGAAATCGGCGCGCACTTGTATGAACTCCGCGCGAACTCCCGCGAAGCCTGTCGCCATTTCCGCGCGGAGAGTTTCCTTCGCGTCCGAGAGGCGACTGTTGCTGTAAATCAGCAGCGACAGCGGCAGAATGACCGCCAACGCCAACGTCAATAATTGCGTGTCAGTCACTTACGCCAGCGTACATGCTTCAAACATCCTGCTGTCATGCTATAAAAAGGGGACTTGAAATACCGGGTGCAGAACATAACTCGCGGGACCTCGATCGGCAACGATATCGATACCGCGGAAACCAGTGCGCAACGCAGAACGGGCCTGCTGAAGCATCTCAAACTCGACGATGGCGCCGGGCTCTGGATCGTCCCCTGCGAAGCGGTGCACACATTTTTCATGAAGTTCCCGATTGACCTGATTTATCTCGATCGTGAACACCGCGTTCGCGCCACGGTTCGCAAGCTTGGGCCCTGGAGGTTTTCGATGTGTCTGCCCGCGCACTCGATTCTGGAACTGCCGGTGGGGACAATCGACCGTACGAATACCCGGAAGGGCGATCAACTGGTACTGGAACGGGCAGAGGAGATTCCCATGGGCAATCGGGGTTAACGGCAGACATGTTGAAGCTGCTCCGGATTTCGTCACCGAGTTAAAACGCGTCGTCGCGAAATACTCCGACCCGTCCCGTTGTCTAAATTCGTAGGTAGTCGGCAATCGTCTTGATGGCTTCGGTGAACCAGATCTTCCGGCCCTCACGGTCTTTCCACCATTCGCCGTTCTGCCAATAGCGTTCGGGAGCGGAAACCGGATGCACATCGAGGTCCGGCCCTTCCCGCCGGAAGACCCGGCTGGCGCGGGCAGTGTGATAGACGCTTGTGACCAGAAGGTACTTGTGTACGCCAAGCCTCCGAAGCTCCCGGACATCCGCGCGAGCCTCATCCACCGTACTCAAGGCGGGGTAATGGAACGCTATAAATATTTCGCGGGGATAGCCATGCTGCACGGCGAAGTCGATGGCAAGGTCGCTTTCATGATGACCGTAAAACTCGCCGATGCCGCTGACAAGCACCCTGGGCGCGTAGCCGTCCCGCACCAGTTCGGCGCCAGTGAGGATGCGGCTGCCGCGAGCGTCACCGCCGATCACCAAAATCATGTCGGCTTTCTGTGGTGGCTCGCTGCTATTGAGGATCGCTCCGAGCGACCACAATATCCGGCCGGAAAAGGCAAATAGAACCGCGGCGCCGCAGATCAGGACGATACCGGAGACGATGACCCGGCGTTTCGTCTTCACTGGCTCACTTTATGAGGAGAAAAAATCCTACCGCTCCTCGCCCGAATTGCGAGGGTCGATGTGGCCGACGGTTTTCAGGAGGAAATAGAGGCGCTCAACTTCTTCTTCGTCTTCGGGGCGCAGCACGCGATAACGCGGTGCACTCAACTGTTTCGCGTCCGTGGTGCCGAGCAGTTCACCCCAGTACTGGCGGTAAGGCGTACCATCGATCAGCGCGTTCGTCGACATCTGGCGAAGCGTGCGCAACAGGTGCTTGCAGCAATCCACTTCGCCGGGATAAATCAACACCACTGTATCGTCGTCATAAAGCGCGAGCTTCACGACCAGGGGCGAGATCCAGTTGGTGCGGTCGACCCGCCGCACGTCCTGCCAGGGAATGATCTTTTTGCCGACTTCGAGATGCGCGTCATATACCTTGATCGCGGGCCGGAACGCCAGCACCAGCAACAGGGTGGCGGTCAACAAAAAGAGCGCCGCGGGGAAGAGCGCCGGAGTCCACGAATAGAAGAAACCCAGCCAGCCGGCGAAACCGGCGAGAGCCAGCGCCACAATTCCAAAGGAGATGTAATGACGGGCGGGGACGTAGCGGCTCATTGCGGCGGCTCCGTATCTAGGGTACTCCCAGCGAGGCTGAAGGTCAACGTTCCCTCAAAACGGGCGGCGGCCTGCGGCGCAAGTAAGCTACGCCCCGCAGGCCGTAATCGACCCCGCTGACGGCTGCCAGAACGGCTACTCCCCCGAGCAGTACTGTGGAAATCCTCAGAAACCATGCGTTATCGTACGCACGCGCCGCCATGACTGCCACCGCCGCCATGATCTGAAAGAAAGTGCTGGCCTTACCCCAAAGGCTCGGCCGCAGATCCCGAAACTCCGTAAGACTCAACGCCACGCCCGAGAGGGCCAATATCCACAAGTCGCGCCCGAATATCAACACCACGATCCACACGGGGACCGCCCCGGCCATGGCCAGCCCGATGTAGATACAGCTCAGCAGAATTTTATCTGCAATCGGATCGAAATACTGGCCGATTTTCGATTGCCCCCCGAAACGCCGAGCCAGACCGCCATCGAGGACATCCGTGAACGCCGCGCCCCCGAACATCCAGCCCCCCGCCATGTACTGGCCCCTGGAAAGTGCGATGAGAATGAACGGCGTCATGACGATCCGTACCAAAGTCAGGAAATTAGGGATCGTCAGCCACATGCCGGAACCCATATCATACGTGCATGGACCCCCACCAATCGCTTCGCAAGGAAGTGGACCGGCTTCTTTCCGGCAAGGGCGCTCACGCGGACTTCGATGCCGCGGTCGCCGATTTACCGCCCAGGCTGCGCGGCGTGAAGCCCGAAGGTGCCCCGCATAGCGCATGGGAACTGCTCGAACACCTTCGCATCGCCCAATGGGACATGCTGGAGTTCAGCCGGAATCCGAAACACGTGTCGCCGGGCTGGCCGGACGGATATTGGCCGAAGAGCGCGGAACCGGAGAATGCCACGGCCTGGGAACACAGCGTGAAGTCGTTCCGGCTCGATCTCAAAGCCATGCGCGAACTGATTTCCGATCCGAAGTCGGATCTCTTTACGCCGTTCCCTCACAGAGAGGGTCAGACGCTTTTGCGGGAAGCGCTCCAGATGGCCGACCATAATGCGTATCACGTCGGGGAATTGATCTTCCTCCGCCGGGTGCTTGGTGCGTGGAAATAGGGTGGAGGCCCGCGGCTGACGCCAATTCTTGGGAATAACCTACCAGATCGTTTGGACCTGCGAGGCGCGAATCCTTCCGTCGCGGCTGACCACGGGCACCCCAAGCGCAACTGCCGTGGCGGACACAATCCGATCTGGCAGATCCGGGACTTCACTGCGGCTCACTCGCTCCAGGGCGTCGGCGACGGTTCGATCGAGGGGAGCAAGCAAACAAGGACTATCCGGCGCGTCCAACTCTCTAATCAGCCGATCGCGTGCAGCGACAGGCAGGCGGCCTTTCTCGATTAAGTACGTCAACTCCACCAGACAGACCGATGGTACGTGGATGAATTCCCCAGCTGCCGTCGCGGAATCGAGCGCGCCCGCGGCCCGTGCCGACAATCGGGCATCGCCTGCCAGGTACCAGACGATTGCGTGGGTATCAACCACCAATCCCGGCATCAGATGTCTTCCCTGGGAAAGTTCTGCCACATCTGGCGCTGGTTCTCTTCAATCTCATTGGCGGAAAGTGAAATCCCGAGGTCGGCCCACAGTCCTCTCACGCTCCTGAACGGCTTCTTCTTGACTGTTTCGTCACGAAGGCGTGCAGCATGGCGCAGAACCTCTTGCTGCTTCTCGGACGGTAACGCCCGCACTGCCTGCAGAATGGCTTGCTCAAGAGACATCGGAGACCTCAAGTCCATTATGTTCCAGTTCGCCCCGGACACACCCAAAAGAGCCCGCCGTCGATGGAAGCCGGACCGGTAATATTCGACAACACGCCGCCAGCTGACTGCGCATGATCGCAGAACGGGAGACGTCCGGCTGCCGTCGATTTCCCCGAACTCGTATCTGAACCGCCTGCGGCACAAGTCCGAAACGCCGACTTCTCGCTCATGTGGCTTCCGTGGACGGCGCTTCAAAGGATCGACTCGGCGCAACCCGCACGCTTCCCAGAGCTTGGCCTCGGAAACAATCCTGCAGAGCAACATCCACCAGGAGATCAAACAAATTTGAGCCGGACGCCTAAGCAACTATTTTTTTGACAATACATCGTGTAAGGCCTCAACCTGCTCCTCAAGCTTGCGAATTGTCCTCTTCGCTTCGAACAACTCCTCTTGGCGGTTGTCCTTAGCCGCGATTTCAGACAGGGCGTCAAGAATGAGTTGGCCGGGTTTGAC
>JBEKTF010000152.1:0-13199 GCA_049516355.1 Bryobacteraceae bacterium
GAGGGCGCAACCCTGAAAGGCACTCTCTACAACGGCTGGGACCCGTTCGAAACCACGACCAGCGCCAAATATGAGAACGGCACGCTCGTGCTGAACATCGAACACTACCTGACGAGGATTACGGCCAAACTGAATGGCGACGGCCAACTCGAGGGACAGGCCGTTGCGCAATCGCGTGCCGAGGGAGCCACGTATGCGTTCCATGCAACGCGTTATGTCGCCCAAACGGAAGCTTCGAATGCGCCGTCGATCGCCGGGTCGTGGGAGATTCCTCTCGACAATCCCAACGCGAAGGGCGAGAAAACCCAGCGTTTGATCGTCGAACAGAAAGGGGCCGAGGTTTCGGCTTCGATCCTGCGCGTCGACGGCGACACCGGGGCTCTGAACGGAACCTATAAGGACGGTAAGTGGGTGCTGGGCCACTACGACGGGTCGCGCCCGGCCGTGATGGAACTCTCTCTGGCCAAAGACGGCACGCTTGAGCTGAAACAAGAGAACGGTCGCGCCGGCAACAAGCTGATCGCGTACCGCACGGAAGTTGCCCGCGCGAAGGGCCTTGCGGAGCCGGAAGACTACACCACCAACACGACAATGCGGGATCCCAATGAAGTTTTCACTTATAAATTCCCCGACTTGAATGGCAAGCTCACGTCCAACGAAGATCCAAAGTTCAAGAACAAGGTGGTGCTCTATATTGTGACGGGAACCTGGTGCCCGAACTGCCACGACGAGGCGCAATATCTCGTCCAGCTCTACGCCAAATATCACGACAAAGGGCTTGAGATTGTGGCGCTCGATTTCGAGGAACCCGAGCAGCAGGACGAGCTGACCCGAGTACATGCTTTCATCAAGCAGTATCATGTTCCGTACACGTACCTGATCGCCGGTGCGCCTGCGGAAATGTGGGAAAAAATTCCCCAGCCGGTCAACCTGAATACGTGGCCTGCAACGCTTTTCGTGGGCCGCGACGGCAGGGTGAAACACATTCACACCGGGTTTGCGTCTCCCGCGAGCGGTGTGTTCAACGCCGAACTCAAGCAGGAATTCACCTCGACCATCGAGCAGTTGCTTAAGGAGAAGGTGGAAGTCACCTCCGCCAGTCTCCAGTAGCTTTGACCTGAAGACTTGTCCGCCACGCGCATCGGCTCTGTCTGATGGGCGTGGCGGGCGGCCGGTTCTGAACATGATTGACTGCGGAGCGATGGACGCGCGGGGCTGGGAAGAGCGAAATCCGATTCCTGTGCTGGTCCCGGGATGGCATGGCTCGGAAGCCGCTCATTGGCAGGCGATCTGGCGTGCCAGACACGCAGACTGGTTGTGGGTGGAACAGAGCGATTGGGAGTCGCCGAATTGCGGGCAATGGATGAACAAGCTCGACGGAGTAGTTGAAGATTGCCCGGGCACCGTCATTATCGTTGCGCACAGTCTCGGCCGTCTGGCATTCGCCCACTGGGCGAGTTTTGCGCGCGAGCGAGTGCGGCGAAAAGTTGAAGGCGCGTTTCTGGTCGCGCCCCCCGATGCAGAGCGGGAGGATAGCCCGCCGGAGATTCGTGGATTCTCACCCGCCCCGAAGCGCCGATTGCCCGTCCCAACCATGTTGGTAGCCAGCGAAAACGATCCCTGCATGCCTTTTCCCCAAGCCAGGAGACTGGCCGTTCTGTGGGGGAGCGTTCTGGTGAACGCCGGTCTCGCAGGACACATCAATGTGGCTTCCGGGCACGGTCCCTGGCCAGTAGGCCAGTACCTGCTCGACGGGTTTATTCGGGACCTTGCGGCTCCGGTGGTCGAAACAAGCCGGAAACTCTGCTGAACCAGCTCAAACGATAGGCTTGCTGCTGCTGAGCCGCCTCAGCGCCATGACCAGGCTGTCGATTTCAGCGCAGGTGTTGTACAACGCGAGCGATGCCCGAACCGTGCTTTCGACACCGAAGCGGCGGAGCACCGGCTGGGCGCAATGGTGCCCCGCGCGGACCGCAATCCCCTCGCGGTTGAGCGCCGCCCCAATATCCTCGGTCTTGTGACCGCTCAGAACGAAGGAAATGACGCCGGCCTTCTCGGGCGCGGTCCCGATCAGCCGCAGTCCCGGAATGTCCTTCAGCAGCCGCGTTGCATAGTTCAGCAGTTGGTGTTCGTACTGACCGATCGGTTCGAGGCCGATCTTACTCAGATAGTCAATTGCCGCGCCCAGCCCTACGGCATCCGCGATGTTACCTGTCCCCGCTTCAAAGCGCGCCGGAGCGTTCTGATACAGAGTGTGCTCGAAGGTCACGTCTTTGATCATGTTGCCGCCGCCCTGCCAGGGCGTCATCTCGTTCAACAGTGCCTCCTTGCCGTGAAGCACTCCGATCCCGGTCGGCCCGAACACCTTGTGGCCTGAGAAGACGTACCAATCGCCGTCCAGCGCCTGAACGTCCGTCCGCATATGCGAGACCGATTGTGCACCGTCGACCAGAACTTTGGCGCCGGCGCTGTGGGCCATCTCGACCATTCTTTTCGCAGGTGTAACGGTTCCCAGTGCGTTCGAGACCTGCGGGAGAGCCACGAGTCTGGTCTTCGGACCAAGTAGCTTGCCAAATTCCTCCAGAACTACCTGGCCGGAATCATCCACGGGAGCGACGCGCAGGCGCGCGCCTTTCTCCGCAACCAATTGCTGCCACGGCACGATGTTCGCATGGTGCTCAAGCCAGGTCACAACGATTTCGTCGTCTTTGCCGACGTTCTGGCGGCCCCAGCTCTGTGCGACGAGGTTAATGGCTTCCGTCGCACCTCGCACAAACACGACTTCGTTAACAGATGACGCATTCAGGAAACCGCGGACTTTCTCGCGAGCTCCCTCATAGGCATCGGTTGCGCGCGCGGCGAGCTCATGCGCGGCGCGATGGATGTTGGAGTTCTCGTGTTCATAAAAATACCTCAGCCGGTCGATGACGACCTGTGGCTTCTGCGTCGTCGCCGCATTATCCAGCCAGACCAGGGGCCGTCCGTTCACCCTCTCAGCCAGAACAGGAAAGTCCCGGCGGATCAGGTTCACGTCGAAGGGTACACTGGCGGCTTCCGATCCACGGGTGACTCGCTCGGCCGTGAGTACTGAAGGAATGGATTCCAACGATTCCAACGACGCGAGCAACGCGCGTAATTCACCCTCGCCGGGAAGTCCGATGGCTCCGGGCGCAACGCTGGCCGCGGGTCGACCGAACGTTCCGGTCGCATAGCGCTCAAAGCCGGTAGCTTGCGGAGGCGATGGTGGAAGCGAGGTCGCCGGCGATTGCGCACCCGCGCCGGGCCATGCCGAGAAGTACTGGTTGGCGAGCCGGGCAAGCGCGTCTACATCAAGGGGTCCGGCGGTTGAATCTGCCGGCCGCGGACCTCCGAAGTGGTCAATTGTACTCATGGTATCGGCCCGTTTCGACACCTTCGAGAACCGCCAGCGCATCTTCCGTCAGCACAGCCAGTGAGCAATAAAGCGAGACCAGGTAGGAGGCGATGGCCTTCGGGTTGATGCCCATGAAACGAACCGCCAGGCCGGGGCTTTGTTCTCCCGGCAGATTCGGTTGATAGAGCCCTACTACACCCTGGCGGCGCTCGCCGGTACGAATCAGGATGATGCTCGTCGAACCGTTTTCGATTGTGAGCTTGTCCGTCGGTATCAGGGGAACGCCCCGCCACGTCAGGAACTGCGAGCCAAATAGCGAAACTGTCGGCGGAGGCACGCCGCGGCGCGTACACTCCCGCCCGAATGCCGCGATCGCCGTGGGATGCGCGAGAAAGAACCCCGGTTCCTTCCATACCTTGGTTAGCAGCTCATCAAGATCATCCGGCGTCGGCGCGCCTTTTCTCGGCTTGATTTTCTGGTGCGGAGCGATGTTGTGCAATAACCCGTATTCCTTGTTATTGATCAGTTCGCTCTCCTGCCGCTCCTTGATTGTTTCAATCGTCAGCCGCAACTGTTCGGTGATCTGGTTATAGGGGGCACTGTAGAGGTCCGACACACGCGTATGAACGTCGAGCACGGTATTTACGGCGCTCAGCATATATTCGCGCGGGTGTTCTTCATAATCGACGAAGGTCTGCGGCAGGACACGTTCGTCGCGCACCGAGCAGTCGACCTCGACTGACGTCCCCTCCTTGACCCGGTTCAGCCGGTATATACCCGCTTCGACAGGGACCCACTGCAGCAGATGTGTGAGCCATCGCGGGGAGATGCTCGACATCTGCGGTACGGTCTTCGTTGCGTTGGCAAGTTGCCGGGCGGCTACGTCGCCCAGTGCAGTCTGCCGCTCTAATGGCTCGGCCATTCATTCTCCTTTTTGGTCAAGAAGCTGATTGAAGCTGAACAAAATCACTCGGATCGTCTCGGACGTGCGTGCCCGGGGCTAGCCGAAGGGACTTCTTCATTCGATTAACTATACTATTTCCATCTAGTATAGTATTTTTAGCTGGTATCCTGTGTCGGAAATGAGATTTTTCTAGATTTTTGTTGCTGCGGGTATTCTGACGATCTTCCCGCCCACGCCCATCATTCATTGGCGCAAAAGTCGTCCACTGCTGCCGGTCCGGCTAAAACCGCAAAAACAGGCCGTGATGATTGACAATTTTGTAATCACCTTATACTATATCTATTTAGTAGTATTTTAAGCCAACCTTAAATCAATCTGTAGTCTCGCCCCGTTCGCGAACTCAAGTCGAAGGAGACTGCATGAAACTTGTTATTTCCACTATTCTGTTTTCCACTCTGGCCTTCGGGCAATCGTTTACGGGTACGTTGCGCGGCCGGGTGCTGGATCCAAACGGAGCCGGAACGCCGGCAGCAAGGCTCACCCTTACCGATGAAGCCACATCCGTTCCGCGAACGACTATCAGCGATCAACAGGGCGAATACGATTTCGCCGCCGTGACCCCCGCTACCTATACCGTAACGGTCGAGGCTCCAGGTTTCAAAAAGCTGGAACACAAGGGTGTGGTGATCGCGACCCAGATCAACGCGACTTTGGATCTCACGCTCGAAATAGGCCAGGTCACGGAGGAGGTTAATGTAACCGCCGAGGCGCCACCGCTGGATACAGCCGACGGATCCACGGGCCAACTGATCGATAACAAGCTGATTACCGACCTTCCCATTCTCGGGCGTAACCCTTTCTTCGAGGCTGAACTGGCGCAGGGTGTCGTGTATGCCGCCAACCCTGAGTTTCACCGGATGCAGGACCAGAACGGGAACTCGCAGGTCTCGATCTCCGGCGGCCCGCTCAGAACCAACAATTACCTGATCGACGGCATTTCCATCACGGACTCGAACAACCGCGCGGTGATTGTCCCCTCGCCTGAAGCCGTCCAGGAGCTGAATCTGCAAACCAGCGCCTACGATGCCGAGGTGACCCGGACCGGTGGCGGGACGTTCAATACCTTGATTAACTCCGGCACGAACGATCTGCACGGCAGCGCGGTCGGCCACATTCGCGAGACGGCCTGGTTGGCAAACACCTTCTTCGCCAATCGTTCCGGGCAGCCTATCGCTAACCAGCCCTTCAAGGATTTTGCTTTTTCCCTCGGAGGTCCCGTCATTATCCCGAAGGTATACAACGGCCGCAACAAGACGTTCTTTTTCGCCAGCGATGAGGCCTACCGCGAGACGGATGGTTCCACCACCTCATTCTCGGTGCCGACGGCGCTCGAACGCTCGGGTGACTTCTCGCAGACTTTCAACAAGAAGGGATCGCAGCAGCTTATCTACGAGCCCGGTCCGTCGACCAGCGCGCGTACTCCGTTCCCCAATAACGCGATCCCCCTGAGCATGCAGAACCCCGTGGGGCAGGCGCTCGCTTCCTACTATCCCAATCCTAACGGACCAACGCCATATTACCAGGCGATAAATTACACCTTCACGGGCAGCTATCCGAATCGCGGCGACCAGAGACTTTTTAAAGTGGATGAATTATTTACGCCCTGGTTCCGGGCATCGGCTTCCTACATTCACCAGAAGACTTTTGAGGTCGATTACCCTGTTGAGTTGTTTGGCAATGCAGGGAGCCCGGACCAGGGCTTTTGCTGCGACCGGAAAATCGACGCCACCTCAGCCAATGCCACGGTAACGCCCGACGCCACTACCGTGATTACAGCCCGCTGGGGTTTCAATCGTTTCTACAGCAGAAGCACGCAGGAGAGCGCCGGCTTCAACCTGGCTTCTCTGGGGTTACCCGCATCTCTCGTGGGCATTATCCCGAACCCCGCCTTTCCGGCGATCATCATGGGCGGAGCCGTGCCTTCACCCTCGTCGAATAATCCTTGCTCATACAGCGTCAACACCGCCGGCAGCGACTATACTGATTTCGGCAGCGGCTGCGCCAACCAGGACGTCTATTATTCGCGCAGTTTCAATGTGACTGCATCCAGATTCTTGGGCAAGCATACGGTCAAGGCCGGTTTTGACTTCCGCACACTCCATGACGCTGGTATCCCCGCGGCCGGGCCGCCAATCCTGGGATTTACGAGCGTTTTCACGCAAGCCAATCCCAATGTCTCCGATGGACTTTCCGGCAGCAGCCTCGCGACGCTGTTGCTCGGATACCCCACCAGCGGCAACTTTAACGTGATCTCCCGTTTCGACGACTTCATCAGATACTACGGGGGATTCGTCCAGGACGATTACCGCATGACGCCTAAACTAACTCTGAACTTCGGAATCCGCTTCGAATTCGAGTCCGGCGTGCAGGAGGAGAGCAACAAGATCATCACCCGGTTTAGCACCACCGTTGCCAGTCCGCTGTCGCAGCCGGGCTTCCCGGTCGTGGGTGGTGTTGAGTACGCGGGCGTCGGGGGCAATCCAACGCAAACCGGAAGCCCTCTCTCGGTCAAGCCTGGCCCGCGGATCGGGTTCGCTTATTCGCCCGACAGCAAGACAGTCATTCGCGGAGGCTATGGCATCTTCTGGGTTCCCACGTTTTTCAGCTTCCAGAACGCGACAGGATATTCGCAGGTCACGTCCATCGTCGCGTCGACCAATGGCAACTATACTCCCGCAGTCTCTCTCTCCAATCCCTATCCGAGTGGAGTTCTCCAACCCACCGGAAATACACTCGGCCTGGCTTCGGGAGTCGGGCAGCCGATCACCATCTTCTCTCCCTCCTCCAGTTCCGCCGGCTATTCGCAACATTACTCGCTCGAAGTGCAAAGGGAGGTCCCCGGAAATTTCGTGATTTCCGTCGGCACGCTCGATTCCCACAACCCTCACCTGCTGCAGAACGGCGTAAATATCGACCAGCTCAACCCGTCGTACTTCAGCCAGGGTTCAGCCCTGACGCAGAGCGTCGCCAATCCCTTCTACGGCAACGGCGGCGTGGGGACTGTCGGCACCGCAACCGTGAACCGCCTCCAATTGCTCCTGCCGTACCCGCAGTACACTTCCGTGTCGGTGTCCAATGCGAACACGGCGGCGAGCATCTACTACTCCTTCTACCTCCGTGCTCAACGCCGCTTCTCCAATGGGTTGACGCTGCTCGCTTCCTACACCTGGTCGCGCAGCGATGACAACATAACCGGGTTGAACGGTGCGGGCGCCAGCGCGATCACCGCCGTAGCCGGCCCGCAGAACGCGTACAACCTGAACAATGAGTGGAGCCTTTCCGCGCAGGATGTGCCAAACCGGTTCACGACGGCTCTCACTTACCAGTTGCCTTTCGGACAAGGGAAGCAATTTCTCCACAACAGCCGCGCGCTCGATTGGGTAGTCGGCGGATGGTCGCTGAATACGTTCGGCATCGTTCAAAGCGGATTCCCGCTGGCGATCACGCAACCGAACAATAACAGTGTGTTGGGCACGAGTTATCAGCGGCCCAATGGAACGGGTCTTTCGGCGGCGACATCCGGCTCTACCGACAGCCGCCTCAGTAACTGGCTGAACGCGGCAGCGTTCAGTGATGCGCCCGAGTTCACGTTTGGCGACGTCAGCCGGTTCATCAATGTCCGCACCCCTGGCCTGTTCAGCTGGGACGTGTCCGTAAACAAGGCGTTCACCATCCGGGAGCGAATCAAAGCCCAGTTCCGGGCCGAAGCGCTCAATGCGACTAATACGGTGTTGTTCGGCAATCCTGGCACGACGCTCACCACTTCCACCTTCGGCGTAATCAGCAGCCAGCTCAATTACCCGCGGTTGGTCCAGTTGGGGCTGAGAGTTACGTTTTAGCGCGCTTCAAGACAAGGCGATCCACGCGGGGCGATTGAATCGGCCCCGCGCGTGAAGCTCGGTTCAAGTTATCCACATCCCAATAGCGGATTCGGCGCGCACGATATCTCAATACCCTGGCTGAATCGGCATCTCGAATTTCCGCGACTTCTGGTAACTCATCCCGCCCTGGATAAATGACAGTGGAGACGCGATGTAAGTCGCGTTTGCGATCGATAAGATTATCCTCCGTTAACATCATCCTTGTTGCTTATCAGCCCAAATCGATTCAGGTACTCCTGACCTTTACTAAAAGTCTATTCTGCCGCACTATCGGTTCATGGCTTTCGGAGTGAACAAACCCAACAGACAGATCGTCGCCTCACCAGTCAAAAATCTTGCCGACCGCGTCATTCGACTGGCGTCGCAATGCCTCTTGTTATCTTCCGTTACTATTGTTGCGGCCCTGGGTGGCACTGTGTCGCCGCAGCTCACCGCCATGAACCCGAACCAGCAGGTTCAGGTTATTATTCAATACGCTACCTCTCCGCTCGGCTCTTTGTTGTCTGCCGTGTGTGGATTGACAAGCCTTATCCAACTGTTGCCGACCGGCGAATTGTGTTCGATGACAGTATCTGCCGCTCTGGGTCTGGCGAACAATCCGGCCGTAGCACATATCTCAGTCAACAATACGCTGCAAGGGACAGGAACGGCGCTCCCCGTCTACGACTACATGCCGCAGACGATCCAGCCGCTGTCGCCCGGCGCGGGATCAGTCAACACCAAACAGGGCCAGAACATCGGCGTCGCAATCATCGACAGCGGTATTCACGTAAACCAGGATCTCACCGGGACCGGCACGGGCTTCCTGGGCCTGGCGAATTCATTTCCGAGCGTATCCTATGCCGAGAGCTTTGTCTCGGGCGAGGGCGTTGATGACTATTACGGCCATGGAACTCACATCGCGGGCAGCATCGCGGGCAACGGTTCGAACTCTTCCGGAGCCGCTTACTTTCACGACATTCACGGCGTGGCACCGGGCGCTCATCTGATCAATCTCAAGGTTCTCGATAAAAACGGTGAGTCGGACGACGCAACAGTCATTCGGGCAATCGATCGCGCCATCCAGCTGAAGGATGTCTATAACATCAAGGTCATCAACCTTTCGCTCGGCCGCGCAATCTACGAGAGCTACAAAACGGATCCTCTTTGCAAGGAAGTTGAGAAGGCATGGTTGTCCGGGATAACCGTCGTTGTCGCTGCGGGTAATGAGGGCCGCAATAACTCGGCGAATACCAACGGCTATGGAACCATCGCGGCGCCAGGCAACGACCCGTTGGTGATTACTGTCGGCGCAATGAATACGGAGAGCACTCCGCAACGCAGCGACGACCTGATGACGACTTACAGCTCCAAAGGTCCGAGTTCCGTCGATCACGTTGTGAAACCCGATCTGGTTGCCCCCGGAAACAAGATCTTTTCCATACTCGACCCGGGCGCGACGCTCGAAACCCAGGAATCTTCGAACATCGTTCCTCTCGCTTCGTATATGAGCCATCCGGCTGCCGGTCAGGTCTCGAACTACTTCATTCTGAATGGCACCAGCATGGCGACGGGCGTTGCCAGCGGCGCCGCCGCGGCGCTGCTCGGCAATCAGAACCTGACTCCCGATCAGGTGAAAGCGCGGCTGATGAAGACGGCCACCAAGAACTTCCCGAAGAGTTCCGTTATTACCGACCCGACAACGGGACAGACGTTTACGATTCAATACGACATTTTCACGGTGGGCGCGGGGTACCTTGACCTGGATGCGGCGCTTGCCGGCACCGATACGATTCCCGCGAACAAAAACGCTGCGTCACCGATAGCGGTTCTGGCGTCGAATGCGCCGAATGCCCAATCTCCGGTGTACGTCGCGAACGATTCCTCTCAGACCGCGGTATGGGGTTCCACCGCCGTCTGGGGATCCACGGCTGTTTGGGGTTCCACCGCCGTGTGGGGATCGTCGGTCTGGAGTGGCGACTCCGCCTCTACTGCGGTGTGGGGTTCTACTGCAGTGTGGGGTTCTACAGCGGTGTGGGGTTCCACCGCCGTCTGGGGCTCGAATTCCGATTCCGGCTACACCGCGGTCTGGGGCAGCACAGCGGTCTGGGGATCGAGTTCCGATTCTGGTTCCACCGCTGTTTGGGGTTCCACGGCAGTCTGGGGCTCCAGCGCTCAGAGCAGTGATCCGGATCAGGGCGTGAATTGAGGCTTGCATGACCACAATCACCGAGATGTCGCCCACCGCGAGAGCTTACTGGTTTTGCGTAATTGCGAGCGGCTGCTGCTGTTTCCTGTTTTCGATGTTCTCCTGGCCCGCGCCGCAGGATTCCGCCGTCCGCCTTTCGATTTACCTGATCGCGGCAATACTGACGTCCGGACTCAAGATTCGCCTGCCGGGTATCTTCGGCACGCTTTCGATGAACTACATCGTCATCATCGCGGCATTGTTGAATATCAATCTGGCCGCCGCGATGATCGTAGCCGTCATCAGCACGCTGGGCCAATGCATCATTCATGCCGTCGACAAACCGCGTTGGTTCCAGGTCCTCTTCAGTACGGCCGGTGTACCCGTGCCCGTTCTTGCAGCCTGGTTCGTTTTACGGCTGAGTGTGTTTTCGCAGTATGACTCGACAGGATGTATCGCCTTGCTCGTGGCCTCTCTGGTGTATTTCGCAGTTAACACCACCATCGTGGCCGGGATCATCGGTCTCACCAATGGAAAAAGCGTCTTTGCGATCTGGCAAAGCTCCTATCTATGGACGTCTCTTCACTATCTTGTGGGCGGTTGTATAGCGGAAGGCGTACACCTCATGGATCTGCACCTGGGTTCATCGGCGTTGGCCATCGCCATCCCCCCGCTCTACCTGTTGTATCGGTCGTACAGCGTCTACCTCCGGCGGATCGAAGAGCAGCAGCAACACACCTCTCAGATGGCGGAACTGCATCTTCGAACTGTCGAAACGCTGGCTCTGGCGATTGACGCGAAGGATGACACCACGGCAGCCCATCTCAGGCGCGTCCGGATTTATGCCACCGAAGTGGGCAAAGATCTCAACCTTTCACCGCTGGAAATGCAGGCGCTTGAGGCCGCGGCCCTCCTTCACGATGTGGGCAAGCTCGCGGTCCCCGAATACATCATTTCCAAGCCGGGAAAACTCACCCCCGACGAGTTCGAGAAGATGAAGGTCCATCCTGTGGTCGGTGCGGAGATTCTCGAGAGAGTCGGCTTCCCCTACCCGGTCGTGCCGATCGTGCGTTCGCATCATGAGAAATTCGATGGAACCGGTTACCCCGATGGCCTTGTCGGCGAACAGATTCCCATCGGCGCTCGCATTCTGTCCGCCATCGACTGCCTGGACGCCCTGGCTTCCGACCGGCAGTATCGAAAGGCTTTGCCTTTGGAAGAGGCGATGCAGTACGTTGCAAACCAATCGGGCAAGAGCTTCGATCCCCAGGTCGTCTCGATCCTCCAACGAAGGTTTCGCGAACTGGAAGAGAAAGCCAGGGCCGCAACTGGCGACTGCGTCAAGCTCTCTTCAAACGTAAAAGTGGAACGCGGCCTGGCCCCGGCGGCCGGATTCGCGGAATCGCCCGAGCCGGTTTCGCTCAAGAAACCCGCTGCCTTTAACATGGCAATTTCCGCGGCGCGCCGTGAATTTCAGTCGCTGCTCGACACCACTACGGACCTCGGCGCTTCGTTCAGCCTCGATGACACACTCGCTCTTCTCGCAACGCGGCTCAACAAGATGATCGAGCACGATGCGATTGCGATCTATCTGATCCAGAACAACGCCCTGGTGCCTCGATTCGTGAAAGGCGAGAGTTTCCGGCTGTTCTCCTCTCTCGAGATTCCGATGGGCCACGGCCTGTCCGGATGGGTAGCGGAGAACAATTCGCCCATCGTCAACGGGAATCCGGCCGTGGAACCGGGGTATCTGAACGATCCGGCGAAAGTGACGGCGCTTCGATCGGCGATTGCCGTGCCTCTCCACTCGCAAGACGGGATTATCGGCGTGCTCACTCTATACCAGTTGCGAGCCGAGGCGTTTACCACGGACGACCTTCGCCTGCTGATTGCGATCGCTCCGAAAGCCGGTCTCGCAATCCAGAATGCCGCGCGTTTCGAATCTGCGGCCGCCATCGCGGAAACTGACGATCTCACTGGTTTGCCCAATTCGCACTTTCTTTTTTCATACCTGCAGAAAGAGGTCGGGAACACCCGGCAGCGTGGAGGCTCTTTGGGAATCGTGGTGATTGGCGTCGACGGTTTCAAGACGGCAAACGACCGGTATGGCCATTTAGCCGGAGACCGCATCCTGCATGGTGTTGCGGCTGGTCTCCGCAGGCACTGCCGCCCGGGTGATGTGATTGCCAGATCGGGTGCTGACGAGTTTATCCTTGTGACGCCCGTATGCGGGCCAGAGCTCCAAAACATGATTGACAGGATTGACCGCGACCTGGCCGATGAGGAGTTCGAAACGCACGTCAGCGTCAGCGCGGGTGTGTCGAGTTACCCGGAAGACGGTTCGGATGCTGAAACCTTGCTTGAGAAGGCCGACGACCGGATGAGCGAAGCCAAACGCCGCAAAAGGTTCCTGCACGCTGCCTAACCTGTCAGCAGGTAACTTTTTCAGGAACCGAGGACGGTTTTTACGATCAGGAACAAAGTGCCGAGTATGACGATCGGCGCGAATGCCACTCCGATCACCATTCCGAACAGCGAAAACGAAGCAGGTATGTGTATCGAGACCATGTTTCGAGTCTCCTTCCATACCTGATACAGCACCTGAGTAACCGAAAGCGCGTTACGAGACCGGGGCGTTTCGCAAAACGAACCCAATTCCCGTTGGAAGCCAACCAAAATGGGCGCCTTACCTGCTTCGCGCTACGCTTGTTTTCGGCTTCGCGTCCTGGGAGCCGACTATGCCGCGCCACGAGAGTTGCCCCCCGATGTAAACCAGCCATACGCATAACGCCAGCCGCATTTTGCGTGGCGACA
>JBEKTF010000153.1:0-13085 GCA_049516355.1 Bryobacteraceae bacterium
TCAACCCGAAACCGGCATCGAGACCGACCAGGTCGAAATTATGGCCGTCGCGCACTGGCGCCGCATGCGTCTCTGGAGTTTGGAAAAGGCGTTGTACATAGAGGAAGCCCACAAACGATGCGACGCCACCGGCGACCACGAGGAGAACAACGGCGTGACTTCCATCGCACAATTCGCCCGGTCGTTCCGCTCTCTGGCCGATGAATCCCGGGCCATGGAACTCCTCAACCGCTACGAAACCCGTTTCAGCCGCGAGTACCTGCGCGCTCTCGCCTCCTTCAAGAGCCACCGTGCTGACAACAGGAATGCCGACAAGCGCTCCGACAGAGCGCGTTCAAATGCTGGCGCGAAAACAATCAAAATTTCCAAACAGAGTGAACCCAACCTAAGGTAAATACCGAGACACCTGCCATGCCGCCAAACAAGCCTTTTCCCAATCCCGCCTACAATGGTTCCATGACTGGCCGCGCGCCAGGCCGCCTCCAGGGTGACGACCTTATCGGAGAAGTCCTGCGCAACATGGAAGAGGGTTTGTTCCGCATCCGGCGCAAGACCCTGGTACCCGCGATTTATCGCATCTATCTGAATCCCGAAGACTACGAGCCCTTTCGCGACGTCGTCCCGTTCATCGCGGGCGAAATCCGCACCGCTCTCGACGAGCGCCTCGCCTCATGGAACCGGTCGCGGCGCAAATTGGCCGCCAATCTTCTCGGCAAAATCGGCGTGGGAGAGGCCCCCGCCGACAGCGAATACGTCCGCATCGGCGATGCCTGGATTGTCGAGATCCATCCCGATCTCGACGGCCAGTTGCACACCGGCGAGATTGAGGTTTATTCAGAACTCGGCTCGCCGCAGAAGTCCGAGTATGGCGCGGGCTCGCTCACCCGCCGGATCTTCCCTAAAGACGCCCAGGACTCCGCCCCCACCGGCGCAACGGGCATTCCCCCGCACACGTCCGAAAAGGAAGAGCCGAAAGACGATAAAGATCAAACAAAGGGCATCGCCTTTGCGTATTTCCGTTATGCGGACCAGCAGGGGCCGCACACATTCGAGGTGACGAAGAACCAGGTGGTGATCGGGCGCGGCGGCAGATCGTACTGGGTGGATCTCAAACTGGAGACCCTCCCCGACGTGTCCCGCGAGCATTGCCGCATCCGGCGCGATGCGGAAACGGGGCGGTTTTCGATCGAAGACGTGAGCCAGTTCGGAACCGCCGTTAACGGTAAGCCGGTGGGCCGGAACGAATCGGCTGAGCTGCCGGCGCGCGCAACGATCAGCCTCGCCGGAGTAATCGATCTCCAGTGGGAATCCACATGATTCACGTAGCGAGCTCGACAGAGGTCGCAATTACGCCCGTGCATCTGTCGCAAGCCCACGTAGGTACGGGCTTCAGCCTGTATGGTCGAGCGAAGCTCGACAGGGGTCGCAATTACGCTCGTGTATCTGTCGCAAGCCCATGTAGGTACGGGCTTCAGCCTGTATGGTCGAGCGAAGCTCGACAGGGGTTTGACTAAGTGACCGACCTTCTCCTCTGGCGAACCATACTAACGACGGCGCTCTTAGTCACAGTAATCCTCCTCGCACTTGTTACTATCGCCCGCGAACGCAAAAGGAAGCCAAGGTGATGGCCGTGAAAACCAGGCTCCGGTTCGCAGCGGCAAGCGATCCCGGCAAACGCCGCAAAAACAACGAAGACCGTTACTACGTCGATCCCGACCGCGGCATCTACGCCGTGATCGACGGCGTAGGCGGCCAGGCAGCCGGCGAGACCGCGGCCGGAGTCGCAGTAGATGTGATCCGCGAGCGCCTGGAGCGCCAGACCGGCACGCCCGAAGAGCGCCTCCGCGAAGCGATCACCCTCGCCAACAACGAAATCCTGCGGCTCTCGCGCACCAAACCGGAGTGGAGCGGCATGGCCTGCGTGCTCACCGTGGCCCTCATCGAAGACGATATCGTGACGGTCGGCCATGTCGGCGATTCGCGTCTCTACCTCTTACGTGCCGGCGAAATCCAGAAAATCACGCACGATCATTCTCCCGTCGGGGAGCGTGAAGATCGCGGCGAACTCACCGAAGAAGACGCCATGCGGCACGCCCGGCGCAACGAGATTTACCGCGATGTCGGATCGTCCGAGAGAGAACCCAACGATCCGGGGTTCATCGAGATGGAAACGTTCCCGATGCCCCCCGATGGTTTACTCCTGCTCTGTTCCGATGGCCTGACGGATCTGGTGAGCAGCGCCGAAGTGCGGGCGGGCGTCGAGCGCTATGCGCCGGATTACGACGCCGCCATCCACGCGCTGATCGACGTCGCCAACAATGCGGGTGGTAAGGACAACATCACCGTTGTCATTGTGGCTGGCCCGGAATTTTGCGAATCCGCCGTGATACACGCCGAGGTGAGGACGCTCGCCAGGTTTTCTCTCAAATGGGCCTTCCTCGTCTTGGGCCTCTTGGTAGGAATCGCCGCCGGGCTATGGATTCCCCGGACCTGGAATCGTTTTACCTCCACCGGTCCGCGTACGTTCCTGGTCGGAGTGGGGGGAATCGCGGCGGCGCTGAATCAGGCGCGTTCGGGCGACACCGTTGTCATTCCGCAGGGTCGTTATCGCGAGCGCATCGAACTCCGCGAAGGCGTCATTCTCCGCACCCAGCTTCCGGGCACTGTCACCGTGATATCGCCGGATAAAGGACCAGCCGTAGTCGCGCGCAAGATGGATTCCGGCGGCGTCGAAGGCGTCTGGATACAAGGCGATCTCGAAGCTCCGCTCGCCGCCGGAATCGAGGTGGTGGATGCCAGCCCGTTCATCTCCAATGTGAAGATCACCGGCGCGAACATCGGCATCGAGGTGCAGGGGAACTCCGCGCCTGCCATCACCGCCAGCCAGATTACGAACAATCTGGGCGCGGGAATTCTGGTGTCGCCGGGCGCATCGCCGCGAATTGAAAACAACCTGATCGCCGCCAACGGAAACGGGCAGGCGGGCGGTCCGAAGCCGGGTGTCGAAGTGCTCGATCGGGGCCATCCCGTCCTGAAAGACAACGCAATCGTCGACAACGGCGCCGAGCCTGTCTGGATACACGGGCGCGGCTATCAGCCCGCCGATATCGAGGAGAACTTCTTCGGCGGCCTACCCGCCAAGAAAGCAATCCGCCTGATCGAGGCCCCCCGATGAGCACAGCGATGTGGAGTAGGCGTTTTCGCCTGCGAGTATTGGGAGCGCCGGCGGTCGCATTGCGCCGCCGGTTCTTTATATTCACGAAATCGCGAGGAAGCCAAGGCCGATGAGTATGGACCCCAAGCTCTTCGGCCGTTACCAAATCGTGCGCAAGCTGGCAGGCGGCGGCATGGGCCGGGTCTACCTCGCCTACGATCCGGTGCTCAATCGCCAGGTCGGCCTGAAACTGATTGACGCAGGCGGCGATCGCGATAGCGTCGACGTCGTCGCGGCCGAACGCCGCGGAGCAATCCTCCAGGACCAGCTCGCCAAGCGCGAACAAAGTGGCCGAGTAGCCCAGATCTTCGACGTAGGCGACCGCGACGGCTACTTCTACATCGCGATGGAATACATCGAAGGCGAAGACCTATCCGAACTCGTCGCAAACGGGCCAATCGATCCCCAACGCGCTGTTGATATCGCGCTCGACATCTTGGACGTACTCGTGAAAGCCCACACCTTCCAGACCGTGATCGAGGACCGCGCGCATCGCGGGATCATCCACGGCGACATCAAGCCGCGCAATATCCGGATCACTCCCGCCGGGCAGGTCAAGGTGCTCGACTTCGGGATCGCCAAGGCCGTTTCCATGACGCGGAGTCTCACCTTCAATCAGTTCGGCAGCATTCCCTATTCGTCTCCGGAACGCCTGCAGACGGGCGATATGGACGCGCGCTCCGACGTATGGTCGGTGGCGATTGTACTGTTCGAAATGCTGACCGGGAAGGCGTATTTCGAAGCGGAAGCGTCGTCGCGGCTCGAATGGATGATCCGCAACTACCGCGCGCTGCAGCCCTCGCTCGCGTCGCTGCCGCCGGGCTTGCGGGAGATTCTTTCCCGCGCGCTCGACCCGGATCTCAACCGCCGGTTCGTCAGCGGGGCGGCGTTCCGCGCGGCGTTGCACGAATGGCGTCAGTATGGGAAAGCGGGCCCAACTCAAACGGACGCCATTGCTGACCCTGATGCCACGCGCCGCACGGTATATCCGAATCCGGACGAGCGAACGCAGCGCGCGTCCGCGATACCACCCGTTGCAGCGCCAGCGGCCATAAGAAGCCGCGCGCGTTTTTCTCTCGCGAAATTACCGAGCCTGCCGAAATCCATTTCACGTGCGGTTGTTCCGGCCATGGTCGCAGGTTTCCTGTCCAGCGTTTTCAGCATCGTCTACGAGATCCGGATGTGGAATAACGCCGAGGCTCTGGGCGCGCAGATCGATTCGGGCCGTCTCAGTCTCGTGACCGCGATGACCGCCTATCAGTCTCTGGCGAAGCACAGCTTATTCTCATGGCCTCTTTTCCCGGCGCGCCGCAGTCTGCGCAACCGCTATACCGCGGAGGCCGATCGCGTGATCGCGGATTATCGGGAGGCGAGCGAGAGTACGCCCGTCTATCCGCGCGATTGGCGGCGCGCGCAGTCGGCTCTGGCTTCCGCCATGACGCTGGCGCCGGACGATAAATCGATTCGTGGAAAATACCACCTGATCAACGGGTTTTTGAAGGTACGGGCCAACGTCAAAGACGCGCGCTCCGAATTCGAGGAAGCGAGGGCGCTTCTGCCGCATTCTCCCGATCCGCATCTGGGCCTCGCGCTGATCCAGATGAGCCAGGGCAATCTCGATCAGGCGAAAGACGAATTGAATCAGGCTAAGCGCAACGGCTTCCGGCCCGGGCGTCGCGAACAGAAAGACCTGGCCGATGGCTACAGAACGCGTGGTGAAAGATGGCTGGCCGAAGCGCATCGCACGCACGACATCGCGCAGATGCAGGAGTCGTTGAAGCACGCCGACAGCGATCTCGCCCATGCGCAGGAGCTGTATAACTCGGTTGCGCCGTTCCTCAACGGAGTGCAAATGGCCGACAAGGTTTCGATGGAGCGCGACAAGGCGGCGAAGACCCTCGCGCAGGCGCAGCAGGCCACGACAGACCCCGCCTCTGTGGCCGACGCCTCCCCAAAATAATGGCCGTCACGCGCAGCACCGTCGAATCGAGAAGTACGGACGCGCGCCGCCAGGCGCCCGTCGAGCGCGCTCCGTGGCGAGGCGCCGATCTCATCTGGCTCATGCTCGCCGCGATGATCGTATGCGGCATGTGGGCCTTGGTTTACACCGCGAAGGTTCGGCGATCCACCACGCCCGCACCCGTGGTGAACCTGTCGGATATCGATCGCAGCGAGAAACTCTTTCCCGTGCTTTCCGTGCTCCAGAGCCCGGCGGATCGCGACTTCGCGGCCAGGCGCATCTTCGATATCCTCGCGGACCGCGACGGCTTCCTGCCCAACACCGGCGCCATCGCGCGCATCCGCATTCCGCGTGCGGACCTGATCGGTAATCCGAAGCTGGACGAGCTCCGCAAGCGAGCGGAAGATTCAAAGGGCAGCACGATTCCGCTGTTTACGCCCGCTGAGTTCGCCCAGATCAAACCGCAGATCGCCGTGCGCGGCATGGATGTATTCCGGCGCGATTTCCTCCTGTGGGCAGGAGCCATCCTGGCGGCTTTCCTGTTGACGCATATTGTCTGGAGCGTCCGCGGTTTCACCGGCCCATGGGCTTACCTGCCTTTGCTGTTGATCCTCACTGGAATCGGTTATGCGCTGATGATCGGGTTGCGCGATCCCCTGCGGGACACACTGATTTTCGTGCCCTTCGCGCAGGGCGTAGCGGGCGGTTGCCTCGTGATGCTGGCCGCGAGCCTGGTCGACTGGGAAGGGGCGATGTCGGGCTACAGCTTCGTGCCCTTGCTCGGCGCCATCGCTCTTTCGATCGCGCTGATTTTTCTGGGCAGCGGTCCGGCCGGAAGCGATGCGCGCGTCAACCTCGGCCCGTTCCAGCCGGTCGAAGCAATCAAAATCCTGCTCGTCTTCTTCCTCGCCGGATACTTCGCCAAACGCTGGCCGTTGCTGCGCGAGTTACGCGAAAAGCGGTCGCTGATCGCACGAATCATCCCTGCCATCGAAATCCCGCCGTTTGAGTATGCGTTCCCGGTAGTTTTCGGCGTAGGCGTTGCGGTGCTGTTTTTCTATCTCCAGAAAGACCTCGGGCCGGCGCTCGTCTTCGCCTGCGTTTTTCTCACCCTCTACGCCATCGCGCGCAATCGCGTGCCGCTCGCGCTGACGGGACTCGCTGCACTTCTGGGCGGATTTCTGATCGGATACTTTCTGGGTGTTCCGAAGACAGTGCACGATCGCGTAGCGATGTGGCTTTCGCCCTGGAGCAACACCGTGCGCGGCGGCGATCAGGTAGCGCATTCGCTTTGGGCGATGGCCTCGGGCGGGGCGCTCGGCACCGGGCCCGGGCTAGGTGAATCCGACGTGATCCCGGCCGGATATACGGATCTCATCGTTTCCGTCTTGGGAGAAGACTGGGGATTTCTCGGTATTTTATCCGTCTACCTGATCTACGGTTTGTTCATCTGGCTCGGGCTCCGTATCGCACGGCGGGCGCGCACGGATTACGGCTTTTTCCTGGCGCTCGGTCTGACTCTGCTGGTAAGTGCGGAACTCCTCTTGATCTCCTGCGGGATTCTGGATTTGTTCCCGCTGTCCGGTGTCGCCACGCCTTTTCTGAGTTACGGCCGAACCGCCATGCTGGCTAACTTCGCCATCGCCGGGATTCTGCTGGCGCTTGGCCGTGCCAGGGGGAGTCGCAATAGCCCGTTGGTGCCCGGTCTTCGCTGGGTCGAGATCGTGCTGGCAGTACTTGTGATCACGGTAGTCGGGAAGGCAGCGTACGTGCAACTGGGGCACGCGGATGCCATAGCAGGGCAGGGAACACTGGTACTCCAGGCCGATGGCGGTCGCCGCTACGTTTACAATCCGCGTCTGATCGATGCCGCGCGCACACTCCAGCGCGGTACGATTTACGATCGCGCCGGGTTACCGCTCGCGACTAGCAGTTGGCCCGAACTCGAAGCCCATCGCGCCCAATACCAGGAGCTGGGCATCGATATCGAGAAGGCATGTAACCGCGCGGAACCGCGATGTTACCCCCTCGGCCCACTTACGTTCCACTTACTCGGAGATGTCCGGACAAGAGCCAACTGGAGCGCGCCGAACAGTTCTCTGGTCGAGAGGGATTCGGCCATCCGGCTGCAGGGTTATGACGACCGTGGGAGAGTAGTTGCGGTCCAGAATACCGACGGCAAGCCGTTCCTTACAATCCGCTACGATTACCGCGAACTGCTCCCGTTGCTGCGCCATCGATGGGAGCCGGACAATGTGGCGGTCAAACGGATTCGCGACCGGGAACGCAACGTCCATCTCTCGATATCCGCCGGCTTGCAGGTAAAGGCCGCGCAGATCCTCAAGACACGCCTCGCTGAGCAGCACTTGGATCGCGGATCGATTGTCGTAATGGATCCGGAGACCGGCGACCTTCTCGCCTCCGTCAACATGCCTTCGCCCGATTTGCTGCAGGAGAGACTCGCGCTGGGCGAAGCGTCGGGCTCGCTGCTCGATCGCGCCCGCTATGGTTTGTATCCGCCCGGTTCCACCTTCAAAGTAGTGACAGCCATTGCGGCGCTCCGGTTGGATCCGGCCTTGGCCAACCAGCAATACAAGTGCATTCGTCTGCCCGATGGCAGGAACGGAGCTTACGTGGGCAATTCGAAGCGGCCGATTCGCGACGATGAAGAAGACAAAAACCCGCACGGCACGCTGGATATGCATCGCGCGATTGTGGTCTCCTGCAACGCATACTTCGCGCAGCTGGGAACTTACAAAGTGGGACCTCAACAATTACTTGATACGGCGAAGATGATCGGCATATCCGTCGCGAATCCGGCGACCGTCAAGAATCTCGCGCCGCAGATGCCGCAGGTTTCCTACGGCCAGGGGCAGGTAGTCGTAACCCCGTTCCAGATGGCGCGGGTGGCCTCGGCGATTGCGGCTTCTGGCAGCTTGCCGGTGGGCCGGTGGGTGACCGATGAAAGCAATGTCCGCACTCAACCCGGTCAGCAATTGATGCCCGCGGGCATGGCGGATCTTCTCGCCAAAGACATGCGCGGAGTCGTTACCAGCGGTACCGGAAGCCGGCTTGCCGCGATCAAACCTCAAATCGCGGGCAAGACCGGGACTGCGGAACTCGCCAGCGCCCCTTCGCACGCCTGGTTCATCGGATTCGCCCCCTACGACGACGCCTCGAAGCGGATTGCATTCGCCATCCTGGCCGAAAACGGGCATTATGGCGGGACGGCGGCCGCGCCCATGGCGGGCGACCTCGTCGTAGCGGCCCAGCAGTTACATTTGATCCCATGAGCCTCCTGCGACGCATCGAAAAATCGCTCGACCACCGGCTGCGATCCATCTTCTCCGGTGGGCGCGAGGAGCCCGGCGCGCGCGAAGCGATCGAGCTTTATCGTGACGCGCTCGATCAGATTGCCTCGCGTGCAACCGTGGGCAAACGAGGCGGTCGTGTGTTCCCGTTCAACCTGGTTACGATCGAACTGCACGCCGCCGATGCCGAACGCAAAGCCGTTCTCGAAACGTTGTTCGATCCCGGACAGCTGGGCGATGATATCCGGTCGACTTTGGAAGAGGAGCACGTCACCCCTCCCGCGGAATTAACCGTCGCCGTGCACTATCCCGAAGACTCCCTGGTAGAGATGCGGATACTGTGTGAAAGGGCTGAAAAACCGCCAACTCCCGCACCCGCCCCTCTTCCCACAGCGATCCCCCCGGCGCCCGTGCCCGCGCGGCTTCTCACGATCACGGGCGTGTCATCTCCACCCGAACTCGCACTGGACCGTCAGCGGATCAATCTGGGCCGCGCAGAAGAAGTGCTGGACACCGCTGGCCGGCCCATCCGCCGCAATGAGCTTTCCTTCCCGGAATCCGCGCATGAGGCCAACGCCAGTGTTTCCCGGTCCCATGCGCACATCAGTTTCGATCCCGCCGCGGGCCTTTGGCGCATCTTCGATGACGGGAGTTCGCTCGGCACAAGTCTGTTCCGCGAAGGCCGCCGCATTGAAGTTCCTGGGCACGCCAGCCGGGGTGTCGCGCTGCGTCCGGGCGATGAGATTTACCTGGGGCAGGTGAGATTAAAGTTCGAGGTAAGATTGTAATAGCTATGCCCATCTACGAATACCGTTGCGAATCCTGTGGAGACAAGTTTGAGAAGCTGGTCCGTCGCGCCACTGATGTGATGGAGACTGGGTGCCCTTCGTGCGGCGACAAACACCTCGAACAGCAGTATTCGACCTTCGCGGCGCGCGGCGGCTCATCCGAGGACGGATCGTTCACCCCGGCCGAGACGCGTAGTTCGGGTGGCTGTGGCGGCGGAATGTGCGGTTCGGGCATGTGCAGTCAGGGCAATAACTAATCGCTCGCCGCGTGCGCCGTCTCATATCATCCGGATCGTCCTTCGAACGCGAAATTGGATATTCCCGGGCCGTCGTTGACGGTGACCTGGTATTCGTGTCCGGCACGACCGGATTCGACTATCGGACGATGACCATCTCCGGCGACGTAGTCGAGCAGGCCGAGCAGTGCATGCGAAATATCGAAGCCGCACTCACGGAAGCTGGTAGCCGGCTGGCGGATGTCGTGCGGGTACGCTACATCCTGCCGAAAGTTGAAGATTTCGAGCCCTGCTGGCCAATTCTGCGCAGGTATTTTGGGGACATCCGGCCCGCGGCTACGATGATCTCGGCCGGTCTTGTAGATCCGCGGATGAAGATTGAAGTCGAAGTTACCGCGCGAAAATCTCCCGCCGCCGGTCCCATCAACTCCTGAAATCCCGCCCATAAAAAGAAGCTATAGCTTATCGCGCTAAAAGGGCCTGAAATAGGTTGCCGATAAGTTATCCGATCCTTCATAATCGGAAGTTCAATCGGAGGCCACGGGCTGTTCCGGGTTATCCGTTCTATGAATGAGTCCCAAAGGATCGTCTAAACACCATGCCAAAATATAAACTCGAATACATCTGGCTTGACGGCTACACTCCCGTTCCGGGCTTGCGCGGAAAGACGCTGATGAAGGAATTTCAGCATCCGCCCACCCTTGCCGAGATACCCCTTTGGGGGTTTGACGGCAGTTCCACAATGCAGGCCGAGGGCCATAAGTCCGACTGCGTCCTGAAGCCCGTGGCTCTGTATCCCGATGCAAGCCGCACGAGCGCTTATATCGTGATGAATGAGGTCATGCACGCCGACGGCACCCCGCATTCCACTAACATGCGTGCCACGATCGAGAACGATCCCGACTTGTGGATTGGCTTCGAGCAGGAGTACTTCCTCTATAAGGACGGGCGCCCGCTTGGTTTCCCCGAACACGGCCACCCCAGTACTCCTCAAGGTCCGTACTACTGTGGCGTCGGCTATAAATACATGGGTAACCTGGCCCGCACCATCGTTGACGAACACCTGGACCTCTGCCTCGCAGCCGGTATCAATCACGAAGGCATCAACGCGGAAGTTGCTAAGGGTCAGTGGGAATTCCAGATCTTCGCCAAAGGCTCCGCCAAGGCTGCTGACGACCTTTGGACCGCTCGTTACCTGATGGCGCGTCTCTGCGAGAAGTACGAAGTGGATCTGGAGTTGCACTGCAAACCCATCAAGGGCGATTGGAATGGATCGGGTATGCACACCAATTTCTCGACTAAATTCATTCGCGAGGTCGGCGGCAAGGACTATTTCGAGAATCTCATGAAGGCGTTCGAGAAGAACATTTCCGCGCACATAGCTGTGTATGGCCCGGATAACCAGCTGCGTTTGACAGGTCTGCACGAAACCCAGGCCATTGACAAGTTCAGCTATGGTCTCTCCGATCGTGGCGCCTCCATCCGGATGCCGATCAACTTTGTGAAGCACGGATACAAGGGCTATCTGGAAGATCGCCGCCCGAACTCCCAGGCGGATCCCTACCAGATCGTTTCCCAGATTCTTAAGACGGTGAACAGCGTTCCGAAGCCTGCGCTCGCAACGGCCTGAACATTCCTGATAACGACAGTACGCGCGAAACGAGCAAAGCCGGGCGACCCCTTCGGGTCGCCCGGCTTTAGTCGTTCAGATACCATGTAGAGAGCGACGGCGGACTGGCTAAGCCGGGCTGTCCGTTCCTGAATCAAACCACGTCAGTTCACAATTTTCAGGAGAAGAATGTCCAACGTAAGAGATTTCATCAGCCTGTCCCTGGGCGAACTTGAAGAACGGAATCTGGCTGCCAAGGAGCAGCGGAAAAAGCGCGTTCCCCTGGAGAAGCTCCAGGAAGAACGCTTGAAGTACTTGACCGACGAGAAAGGCATTAAAGCCGTCGTCGTCATGTTCAGCGACCTCGAAGGCCGTCTGCACATGCTCGACTACGACAAGAAGTTCCTCGTGAAGAGCTTCGACAACCTGACGTTCGACGGCTCTTCGATTCGCGGCTTTACCGCTCAGAAGGAAAGCGATCTCCGGCTTCACATGGACTGGAACGCGTTCTACTGGGCTCCCGCCGAGTTTGTTGGCGAAGGCAAAGTGATCGTCTTCGGCGAAGTCATCGACAAACAGGGCGGTCCGTACGTCGGCGACATCCGCGGCGTTCTGAAGACCTATGCCAATGCCCAGTTCGAGAAGAATGGCTACACGCTGAACGCGGCCAATGAGATTGAAGGCTTCCTCTTCAATGGCGTCGACGCCGAGAAACGCTATCCTGAGACGGGCAAGTTCGAATACGTCAATACCGGCGGCTACTATCATTCACTGCCCGGCGATACACTGCGCACCTTTATCGACAGGGCGGCCGAAGTGCAGCGCGCGATGGGTTTCGAGAATGAGAAGGACCATCCGGAAGTTGCGCCGTCGCAGTTTGAAATCAACTACAGCTACGCCGACGTGGTGACAGCCGCGGATCAGATCCAGCTCTATAAGTTCCTTTGCCGCCAGGTGGCGAGGAATATGGGTCTGACGGCGAGTTTCCTTCCCAAGCCGGTGGTGGGCGTCAACGGCAGCGGCATGCACACCAACGTTTCGGTTTCCAAGGGCAAGACGAACCTGTTCTGGGACCCGAAGGGCGAGGAAAAAATCAGCAAGTTCGCCTGGGAATTCGTGGACAGGATCATCAGCCACGGCAACGACATCTGCCTGGTGCTGAACCCCAGCGTGAATGCGTACCGGCGGCTCGATCCGCACTTCGAAGCGCCGAACCAGCTTATTGCGTCGGCGGTTGATCGCGGATCGATGGTGCGTATCCCGATCGGAAACGAGCGCAGCTCGCGTGTTGAGGTGCGTGCCGTGGCGCCGGACGCGAATCCGTATATGGTGCTCTACAGCGTGTTCAAAACCGGTCTCGACGGGCAAATCGCGGATATCCCGAATCTGCGCAGCGCCAAGCGGTTCCTGCCGGACAACATCTACGATGCCATGGACAACTTCCATAAGGCGGAGTGGACGAAGACGATGTTCAGCGAGGCGGTGAGAGAGCGGTACGTGGATCTGAAAAAGGCGTCGGCCGACCGTTGTGCACGGCTGCTGGGGACCGTCGTGAAAACGCCGGAGATCCAGTTCCACCACGAGGTTTACAACCAGTATCTCTGGAACCAGTTCTAAGAAGCAGCTTCGATTGAAACTGAAAAGCCCCGGCCGCAAGGCCGGGGCTTTGTTCATTCTACTCTTGCAACTGGCGCTTACTCGGCCTGGTTTATTCGGCTAAGGTTTCTTCCGGTCCCGGCTCCTCGCTCAGCCCACCGGTATATTGCAGACGAGCTTCGTCCTCATAACCGGCGAGCGCATCGAGCGTTGGTTCGGGCGTTGGCTCTTCCACGATATCCTCGCCCGCGATTCTGGTCCGCCGGTAGAACTCCATGCCGGTGCCGGCCGGAACGAGGCGGCCCATGATGACGTTCTCTTTCAGACCCCGCAGATAATCCACCTTGCCGTTGATGGCGGCTTCGGTGAGT
>JBEKTF010000154.1:0-13003 GCA_049516355.1 Bryobacteraceae bacterium
GGGCTCGTCGGGGCACCAGATATCGCAGGAGAAGAGACGGTCGCGGGCCGGGTCGCGGGCTTCGAAGGTGTGGGTGCGGACGGCGAACGGTCCGGGGGCAGAGGGTGCGGAGGCGGGGCTATTCATAAGCACCTGATGCCAGTCTAATGGATGGCCGCGAGTCCCGGCTTCAGGGACGTTTTGCGGGCACCGCGCAGGTATTGGAATCCCGCGCCATGAAGGTGGCTCCGAAGGCTTATGCTCAGTCCAAGGCGCCGACATCGTCTCTCCCGCCTGAGAAGAAAATAAATTGGTGATCGATCCCGCTCACCCCATTCTGCACCATATCCGCTGGACAACCAGACGAATGGATCGGCAAAGCGCATTGAACCGATGACAGGCGCAGTGATTACGTAAGGTGGCTGTAGAACACCTTCCAGAGAAGCCAACGATGATGGATGTACCGAAAAAGATTGTCTTTACCATCGGGCACTCTACGCGGACGCTCGAAGAGCTCATCTCAGTCCTGCAGTGCTATCGGGTAGAACGGCTGGTCGACATTCGTCACTTTCCCGCGAGCACGCACAATCCGCAATTCAACAAGACAGCGTTAGAGATGGCTTGCGCGCGTGCGAACATCGAGTACTGCTGGCTCGAAAGGCTGGGCGGCTTTCGGCAAGGAGGCTATCTAGCGTACACAGCGACGCCGGATTTCCATTCCGGGCTCGAAGAACTGGAGAGCCTGGCGGCGGCCAAGCCAACCGCGTACATGTGCGCTGAAGTCAAATGGTTTCAATGCCACCGAAGATATATTTCGGATGCGCTGGAAGCGCGGGGCTGGCGCGTGTTGCATATTATCGATGCAAAACACGCCGATCCTCATCGGCGGAAACCCAATCGGATCAAGTGCGATCGGAGTTCTCTATAACTTTCTGAAATCCCGTGAAGGTGCCCAGCCGCTGCGGATCGCCTTTTCCAAGGCGTAGACCAACTTAGCCATGCGTTCATAGTCCAGTGTTTCCGGCGAATCTGACCGCGAGTGGTAGTTAGGGTTTCGGAAGAATGCAGTGTCAGTGATCATAAATGCCAAGTAGCCTTCTTTCCAAAATGACCAGTTGTCGGACAGACTGGCCCCTGGTACAAACGGGAAACGCGTGTGCACAACAGGGATGCTGCTGGCTTTCGACATCTGGCCAGCAAATTTCGACACGAGATGACGCGAGCGAAAGTTCCCTGCCAGCGCGATGAAATTACCACGGCCCGGGTAGAACCAGCTCAGGAACGGAAGCGGATACCACTGTGAGCGGGGCACGTCCGTGTAGTACCCGGTCATTTCGAGCGAGATCATGCACACGATCTGTTCCACGCGTTCCCGGCACTTGCGCGCATGGATGCGGCTGCCCATGAGCGCTGTCCGATAATACGGCGGTTCTTCCAGAGTAAAGGCGGCCCAGCGAATGGCTGGAGCGGGAACAAAGTCACGCAGCGATCGGGCGAGTTCCAGGAGAACTGCGACGCTGCTGGCGTTATCATCGGCCCCGGGAGTTCCTGGAGCGGTGTCATAGTGGGCGCCGATAATCACAATGCCCGCTCCGCTTCCCGGAAGTTCCGCGATGACATTTCGATACGTCCGCCCCGAGACTTCATAGGCATCGTGTTGAATCTGGTAGTCCATCCGCGTAAATTCCCGCTCAATGTAGGTTCTTGCCTGCTCCAGGCTTGCGTATCGTGTGGAATTGCGCTCGCCAACGGCTCCTGCCAGATAATGAACATGCGTTCGCAGGCGAACGCCGGGGTCCTCCGGAGTGTTCATTTGACCTCATTTTGCAACACTCTTCACGTGTCACCAGTCGATGTAATGCTGCAGCCAGCACGGCGCCAGCTCCGCATCCTCTTCGACTGCTGCGGCCCGTTCCTCGTGAGTCCAGCCGTCTCCTGTCGGACGAACGCTTACAAGATATCCGCCGGTTCCTGCGAAATCGCAGATATCCTTTGATACGATTGGGCGCAGTGGGAGGATGACCGATGGCCCACTGCTCCAGACGCGATTTCCTCAAGACCGGCGTCGCAGCCGGCGTGCTCGCCGGAACCGGAAGCCTGCCGTTGCGCGCGGCGGCCCGGACCGCTACAGATTGGGTGACGCTCGGCAAGTCCGGCGTGAAAGTCACTCGCCTCGCGTTCGGCACCGGAACCTTCAGCGGCCAAATCCAGCGAGAACTGGGTCAGGAGCAGTTCACGAAGCTGGTCCGGCACGCCTACGATCTCGGAATCCGCTTTTTCGAAACCGCCGAGACCTACGGCGGGATGCACAAGATGCTGGGCGTCGCGCTGAAGGGGATTCCTCGCGATTCCTACCGTCTGATGTCGAAGGTGACGACGCGTCCCGGCGGCAATCCGCAGGAGAAAATCGACGAGTTGCGCAAGCTCGCCAACACTGATTATTTCGACATTATGCTGATGCATTACCAGCATTCGGCGACCTGGCCCACCGAAACCGTGCGCTGGCAGGACGGGATTCAGGAAGCCAAATCGAAGAAAGCCGTCCGTGGATACGGCGCATCAGTTCACGGGTTGCCCGCGTTGCGCCGGGTCCCTGGCAACAAGTGGCTTGAGGTCGCGATGATCCGCATGAACCACAAAGGCACACGCATGGATGCCGAGGAGTACGAGACCAGCAAGCCCGGCAATGTGAGCGAAGTAGTCGCGTACGTCAAAGAGGTCCACGCGCAGGGCATCGGCGTGGTCAGCATGAAGCTGGTCGGCGAAGGCGCATTCACCCGGCGCGAGGACCGTCAGGCGGCGATGCGATTCGCGTTCAACAACGCGGGCGTCGATTGCGTAACGGTCGGGTACAAGAATATCGCCGAGATCGATGAAGCGATCGAGAATGTGAACATGGCGCTCGCGTAGTCCGAAGCTTGCCGGGCGTTATGGACAGATATCGGAAGCTTTTGGAATGGCTGTAAACTGAATCGTGTTCGTGAAACGCGTTTGCAGCCTCGCTCGGTTCGCACAGGACAAAATGACCAAGAACACCCTGGTGCAGGGCGATTCTCTTTTTGCCGGGTTGAACTCCTTCGAGCCTGGTCAGGAACACGCCGTTCACGCGCACGAGGGCCAGGATAAACTCTACGTGCTGTTGGAGGGCAGCGGCATGGTTCGCGTCGGCGAACAGACGGAACTCTTGTCCGCAGGCGATGCTGCTTTCGCTCCATCCGGGGTCATTCATTCAATTCGGAATCCGGGTCCGGAGCGTCTGGTGGTGATGGTAGTCCTGGCTCCTCCACCGCACAAGTAGTCTTGGCTGGCAATGAACGATAACGCCGGCCTGATAATCTACGCTTGTGAACATGCCGAAACAAAAACTACAGTGTCCGTTCTGCCTGAAAACCTCATCCCGGGGTACCGGGCTGGCGTCTCACATCCGCGGCGCGCACCCGAAGCAATATTCGGGTTGGTCCAGAAGCCGGAAGAGCGTTCAGAAGGCCGACGTCGGTAACTCTTCGCCCAAGGTTGTAGAGATGGCTGGCGGATTGAGCGACATAATCGCGCGACTGGAACGTCAGAAGACGGCGATTGAACGCGCTCTGGCAGCTCTTCGAGAAGTCGAAGGAACCGCCGAGCCGGTGAGTGCTCCGGCAACCCGGTGTGATGTCCCACAACCCGTTTCAGCGCGGTCAGAGCCAAGGTGACAAGGGCGCCGCCTCCAGGGCTCTGAGGCTACGGGCAAGTTACGGCGCATCCGGAAGCTATTCCGGGCCGGAAGTCCGCCTCAAGGAAATACCGTCCTACGGAACGCCTCGCGCTCTGACGTCCTCGAACGCCGTATCTCGGGAGCAAGTTGGCCCGCAATTTCTAGTATTCATCCGGGACACCGTAGAGCGCCCGCTCCCACGCCTCTTGCACCCTACGGCGCTGCTCGATCAAGTCGTTGATCTTGGTTCCGTCTGATTGCAGATTCAAGGAGAACAGAGGGAAGTTCCAGCGATCGAGCAGCATGTCTACCCCTTCTGCGTGCTTGAGGAGTTTTCGAATCGCCAGAGCCTCAAGCGTCTCCCGATTCTTGTCGTGTACAGCTCTCCATGTGGTTGTGTCCTCGATCGCAAAAGAGCGCCAGACCGTAGCTATTGTTGCGAGGCTACGCGACCCTGAATGCCAAGTCCACAGTCACGAGAGCCAACATACAGCTGGGTGGAGGCACCGATTCCGCCCCGTCGAACCTAAATTGCGGAGCTGTCGCGGCTGGACGTCAATACAAAAAGCTCGGGGGTACGTATGACGTGTTGGTCGTGTTGATGGGTATCCAGTTTCCGCCCCAGAAATAGACGGAACTGTTCACCGATGCCGCAGCGGTCGTGGAAATCAAGCCCTGGTCATACCAGCTATCTCCACCTTGCGTCTCCTGGCTGGCCAGAAAGTAGCTTGTGCCCGCCGGCAGAGTGACCGGGCTGATCGAGGAATACACGAACTGGCCTGCGGTGCATCCGCCCATGTTGACCGAAGCCGAAGCGCCGGGCACGTCAACGCCCGTGATGGCGTTTACGAATTTCACCGCGTGGGCCTGCGCGTTGCCCGCCAGGCATATGCGTCCCACGGACGAGACAGACAGCGGACTGGATCCCAATGTCAACTTCATCCCCACCCAACCGGTGAAGTCGTTGCGCAGGGGTTGGCCGCTCAACCCGTATCCAGTGACGAACGCCGTGCCGGACGCCGCGGCGCACTGGAAGCCAGCGGTCACGGACTGCGGACCCGACATGGTCACGGTCTGTGGGTTTGTCGTTCCCGTCAAGGCTCCACTCCAGCCGCTGAATGTGCAGCCGGAAGCCGGTGTCGCAATGAGCTGCACCGGCGTGCCACTGGAATAGTAGCCGTTCGACGAGGCGGGGCTCGCCGTTATCGCGCCACTTCCCGGGGGTGACACGGCCGTGGTTAGAAGGTACTGTGGCGCGCCGCCAGTCGTGTATTGGAAATTCGGCGGCACATAAGATGAGTTGGCCGATCCGATCGGATACCAGTTTCCGCTGTAGAAATACACCGAACTATTGACCGCTGCGACAGTGGCCGCGGAAATCGCGCCCTGGTCATACCACCGATCTCCGCCCTGCGTCTCCTGGCTGACCAGATAGAAGCTTGCTCCCGCGGTCAAAGTGGCCGGGCTGATGGCCGTGTAGACGAACTGGCCAGCGGTGCACCCGGCCATGCTTACAGACGCCGAAGCGCCGGTGACGTCGCTCGCCGTACCGGCATTCACGAATTTGACCGTATGGGCCTGAGTGTTATTCGCCACGCAGATGCGTCCCAGGGAGGAGACTGTGATTGGATTGGCGCCCACCGTCAACTTCATTCCCACCCAGCCCGTGAAGTCATTGCGCAGCGGTGGCCCACTCGACGCATATCCAGTGACGAAAGCCGTGCCTGGCGCCGCAGTGCACTGGAAACTGGCGGTCACGCTTTGCGGACCCGACATGGTGACAGTCTGCGGATTCGTCGTGCCGGTCAAGGCCCCGGTCCAGTTGACGAAGGTGCAGCCCACGGACGGCGCCGCGGTCAGTTGCACCGGGGTACCACTGGTGTAAGATCCATTGGCGGAAGAGGGGTTCGCCACGATGCTGCCGCTACCCGCGGGCGATACGGTTGTGGTCAGAAGGTATTGCGGCGCGCTATTTGTCGTGTACTGGAAGCCGGGCGGCACGTAAGAGGTGTTTGCCGAGTTGACGGGGTTCCAGTTTCCACCGTAGAAATAGATGGAATTGTTTACTGCCGCAACAGTGGTCGTGGAAATCCCGCCCTGGTCATACCACAGATCGCCGCCCTGCGTTTCCTGGCTGACCAGATAGTAGCTCGTACTCGCCGCCAGGGTTACAGGGTTGATCGCCGCATAAACGAACTGGCTGGCGGCGCATCCGGCCATGCTCACTGAAACCGATGCGCCGGAGACGTCGCTTGCGATACTCGCGTTCACGAATTTCACCGTATGATTGAGCGCATTATTCGCCACGCAGATGCGTCCCAGAGAGGAGACGATTAGTGGACTGGCGCCGACGGTGAGCTTCATTCCGACCCAACCCGTGAAGTCGTTGCGCAGAGATGGACCACTCAAGGCGTATCCGGTGACAAAAGGCGTGGACGCCGTTTGGGTGGGCACGACGACTGAGAAGTTCACCGGGACCGATGACAATCCGCTCGGATTGACGACCTTCACCGTAAAGGAAGCCGCAGCGGAGCCGGGGATGATCGAGACCTGGAGCTGCGAACTCGACTGATAAGAAACCTGCGAACCCTGGTAAGTGGTTGTAATGCCGCCGCTGGAAGTGAACTGAACCTGGAGACCCGCGCCGCTTTGAAATCCGCTGCCATTAATCGTCAAGGTCTGGCTGGACGTGGAAGCGGTCATGGGATTGGGGCCAAGCGAACTCACGACGGGGGGCGGCAGGGCATTGACCGTGAGGGCGACGCTATTCGACGACTTGCCATTCGAGGTAACCTGGACGGACCACGTTGAGGCAGCCACTCCCACATTGACTGACACCTGGATCTGCGAAGCAGTAACCGACGCGACCTGCGAACCCTGGTAAGTTGTCGAGGATCCGGAAGAGGTAAGAACCACCTTCAGTCCGCTCTGGAAGCCGCTGCCGATGATGGTCAAGGTTTGGCTCGACGCGGACCCGGGCATAGGGTTCGGCGCGAGAGACGCAATTACCGGAGGGACGGGAGCGGAGGCGGGCCAGTTCATTACCATGTTGTAAGCGTTGACTGAGCCGAGTCCCGTGGCGAGATCGAATCCGGCTGCCGCGCTCCAGCCGGCCATGATTCCCACCTGTGATGAGCCAGGAATGCAGTTCGGAGAACCATTCACGCAGGGGACGGCGTTCGTCCCCGTGACGACATCCTGAAATGTGGAAGGATATTGCGAGGCGAGGGAATAGAGCGTGGCGGCGGGATTCCCGACGCGACCCGCCTCATGCTGATTGAGCAGCGCGACAATACCCGCGAAAGACGGCGCGGCGGCGGAGGTACCGCCTACGCCGATGAGACCGCCATTGGCGACGGTCTCATCAGTGTCGATGATCACATAGGGATCGTGGAGGGCGGCGGAAAGCGATACATCGGGTACATACCGGTGGTGCTGGTTCGTAGTGTTGGGATCCACCGACGGCACGCCGTCTCCGGTCTGCCACGACGGGGTCGGGTAAAGAGTGCTGACACCGCCCCCGCCAGCATAGTTAGTCTGGTTCCAGACGATTTCCGGGATGTAAGAGAGCGCGCTGGACCCAGTAGCGCTGTTGGAAGCGCTCCACCAGGTGGAAGGCGAACCTGTGTCGTTCAGCTGAGTTCCGCCGATGGCGGTGTTCCAGGGAGTAGAAGCGATGCCGTTGACCCCGAAGCCCTGGACGGCGGGAATAACATTGTCACAACCGGCCGATCCGCTGTCGCCCGCGGCCACGATCACTGAAATTCCCTGTGCGGCTGCCTGTTGCCATAAGGAGTTGAAGAACTGATCGTTGTTGGAACTCGGCAGCTCGCCCAACAGAGCCTCACAGAGTCCGAAGCTGATGGAGAGCACCGGGGCGATATTGGCATCGACGATATATTGCGCCGACAGGGTCACGCCGTCCGTGGTGTTCGTACTGGCGGAGAGGACGAAATCGATTGTCGCGTTCTTCGCCACGGCGCCGGACCATTGGACGTCCAGTAGAGCCTCCACCTCTTCGCCCAAACTCAGAATTCCCGGGTCTTGTCCATTGAGAACGATTTGAGGATTGTTGACGGGCAGACCAAACATCGAGCGGAAGGTGGAAACATCGCTCATGGTGAAATTCGACCGGCCAACTACGGCAATCGTCTGACCCGTGCCATCGATGCCCGCGCTGTAGAGCGGCGCCACATTGTAGATGGTCGCGAAATCGCCAGGTGCAATTGCGTTGCCCCCACTCTGCGGGTCGAACAATGGCCGGGGAGTCGAGCCGGGCATCGCGACGACGCGATGCAGGGGGACGGCGTAGAAATCATGCAGCGATTTCACGCCCGCAACGACGGGCGTCAGCGAAGAAGGAATGGAGATATCCGTCGCGTTGGCGAGATGCCGGACGCCATCAACGACATAATGGTGCATCTCAGTGTGGAACGCCCGCTCGACCTGTGCGGCGGAACCGCTGAACTCGATCGAGCGACGACCGTTGGCGACCGCGGCCACGTGAAAGCCCTTGCTCTCCAACCAGCCCACAATCGTGTCGAGGTCCTCCTGCGCGGGTCCGAATTGTTCGCCGAACTGCAGGGTCGTCAGCCATTGACGATAGAGGGGAGAGGCAGGGTCATGCTGGGCGGCAATGAGTTGATCCAGTGCAGCACTCTGGGCCGGCGTTGATTTCAGCATCAGGAGCATCCGGTTCATCGCCAGATTGGAAACAGCCCGGCCGGCATCGATGGCGGATCGCGTCAGAGGATGAGTTGTTCCGGGAATCGAGGTAAGGACGTTTTCGTCGATCCGCAAGGGCACCCGGGGCCGGACCTGCGCGGATGACGAACCAGCAAAGGCCAGTAGAAGCAGGGCGCTCAAGCGTGCAGCAGAAAGATTTACTATCACTGGAAACGATTATTGTAGTCGAACGGGGAGCGTATGGGTGCGGTTCACCAAACAGGCTGGAACAGGCGCCAGCGAGCGCTTCAGATTGGCTTCGCTGAAAGCCCCGTTAATAATTACTTTATTTTTCGGCTCGAAGCGTTATCGCCTGTGGCAGGTTTCTCGACCGCAGCTTGACGGGCGTTATTACTTATTATCGCAAGCTATTTTCGATTGCATTTTCAGCGAAGCCGTCGAGTTGCTCTCCGTTCCAGCCGGTACCGCCGCACCGCAAGCCGACGTTCAGTCCGCTGCTCCCACCACATCGAAAAATGTGTCCAAAGGTCAGCCAACATCGAATGCGCCGTTCCGTGGATCATACAAGGAAGTTTACAGCCACCATCTGCACAATCTGCTTGACTGTTCCTTCTCACGGAAGTGATGAATGTCCTGATCGCGGCGAACGCCGCGCCAGGAGATTGAAAAATGAAGACCTTTACGATCGAAAACGAAACGCACAACATCACCATTCACACTTCGGTGAAGGAAGCCGAGGCCGTCCCCAATTCCGAGCGCTTCGGCAACGAAGCCGCGCTGGCGAAGATCGCAGCCGACTGGCCCGCGGCCCGTTTGGTAGAGATCTGGAATAGCCTGCCGGGCGAAACCCCGGTGAAGAAGTTCAGGGATCGCACGACCGCCGTATCGCGGATCTGGAAGGCAATTCAGAGCCTCGGCCAAGATGGACCGGCGGCCGAGGACCCCGCACCGGTTCCCGAGGTCGCTCCGGTCGCCGAGCTTTCCGAGACGGCTCCAGTTCCCGAGCAGGAAGCCAGCGAAACGGCTAAGCCGGAGGCGGCCATTCTGGAGTCCACCGAGCCCGCCGTTTCTACCGCCGTTACGCCACACGCGCTCGACGGCGGGCCGCAGGAGACTCCCGCGAACAAGAACGCCACCCGGGCGAAAAAGGCGCCCGTCGCCGCCCCGAACGCCGGCGCGCCGCGGGAGGGAAGCAAGACCAGCCAGGTGATCGCGATGCTCAAGCGCGAAGGCGGCACAACCCTGGAGGAGATTGTGACCGCGATGGGGTGGCAGAAACACACAACGCGAGCCATGCTGAGCGCGGGCGGCTCGCTGACGAAGAATCACGGGCTGGTCATTACCAGCGAGAAGGTCGGCGACAAGAGGATCTTCTCCATTAAAGCCTGAACCAGCCGAAGCTCGTTTCCTCCCGCCGCCGGACCCAACGCCGGCGGCTTTCTTGTCTTCAGATGATGCTGATCGGGCAGCCGTAGGGACTGGGACTTGTCCCAAATAACCCTCGTGAGCTGCGGCACTAACACGCATGAACGCCGAGCGACTCGGCCCGATCAGGGCTCCCGGGCACCCGTCACTTCCTGCGCCGCCCTTCGCCGAACGTGAACAGTTGAGCCACGGCGACATCCAAGCGCGCGGCTACCTTTTCGATCGTTTCGAACGAGGGTTCGCCGCATTTCCCACTACTTTCCACCGGTTTCGCCGCATTTCCCACGGGTTTCCACCCTATGTAGCGTGTTTCGGTCACTGAGGTTTCCGCACAAAGAGAGCCCAAGGATGAGCTGTCTGGACACCCGGCAGGTTTACTGCAGGGGTCCCCGCGCGGCCGCAAATATGCCGCTCCCAGACCCTTCCTCCAGTCAGCGGCAATCTTATCGACCAGCTCTTCGCTGGGGTTCCATATTCCCAGCTGGCCTTTGCATGCGACAAACGGGAGCGTGCGCTGCTCAGCCAGCAGCCAGAGAACAGGAGCTGGCGAACCCACTACCGGGGCCCGCTGCTTATTCAGGCTGCTTTACGGTGATGACTTTCATGACGTTGATGATCGCTCCGTTGCCGCACAAAAAAGCTACCAAAAACCACACGCCAGCAAACCGCCCTCGCGCGCGCGAGCGTGGAGTTTTGTCCAGGCGCTCGCCGGCGCCCGGCCGCGTGGCGGGCCCCATCGATCCGCCAGAGCGCGATTGATTATATTCAATCGCCTAAGTGCATGAAAACAGGCATACCTGCGCCTTCAGCCGACTAACCTGATAGCGGGCGAGTTCCACACAATTCGCCCACTTCTGGAGACGCAAAATGAGAAACATTGGAAGAAAAGCGCCGTTTTCGCCGCCGGTTACACAGTCAGACGAGACTGTGTAACCCGCGGGCGAAAGGAAGCCTCGCAGTCCCCGTCCCCGGCAGTCTACCGCAGGGGTATCCCGTCGCCAACGTTGGCGCTAAAGTTCGCCAACGCGCCAGGGAGGGCCGGTAAACACGAGGTTGGCCCGCGTTTGGCCAACACAGGCTCCCCACGGCGTCGGGGTCGGTCGCGTCGGCGCTAGTATGCGGTGGCCCAGCGCGGGCGCCACAAACGCTTTGCAAGATTGATCTCCCTCGCGCGCGAGCGTGGAGTTTTGTCCAGGCCGACTCCACCAAATGGAAAAAGCCGCCGGGGTTGAAACCAGCGGCGTGCCGGAAAGAGCGCCGCGCCATTCACGCATTTGCTGCTCGATCACCGCTTTCGCCGCGGCGTCGGCGAATTTCTTTGGCAATCGCCGGTAGTGACCGACAGGATTATGCAGGGCGGCCGGATTTGTTGTTAGCCCGGATTCGAAGGACCAGCACGTAGTCTTTCATCGAGCGAGCGAAACGATCGATGCTCCAGACCAGAATGACGTTCACGCGGCCGCGCCTCGCATCCTCGATCATCGCGTTGAAGACCGGCCGGTTTTTTGCCGAACTTTCTTTTTCGGCGTACTCGATTACCTCCCATCCCATACGTGCGGCGTAAGCGCGGAGGTCGTGAAGCTGCATCTGATAATCCTGCAGCTCGGTTGAGACGCGGACGTATAGCGCAGCGATGACTGGTTTAGTGGGGCCCAAACTAGTCGGCACAGGGCACCAGAACCTGCCGTGCGGGTGAGAGCTGTGAGAATCGTCGGACGTGAGGCATGATTTGGCTCATTGGCTGGCACTCTGGCGGCGCGGCGCAGCGTCGAGAAAATCGAGATCCGTCGTGGGTTCGAGTGTCCCCGCCTTGTTGCGGCTAGCCGTCGCTGGGCGTTGGTTCGGCTGCGTCATCGAATTTGCACGCTCTCCTTGCGGTTCGCATCCTGCTCCGCCGTCGCGGCGGCCTTGCGCGCGGCGGACTGGAGTCGCTCTTCCGCCCTTCGGAGATCGACGCCCATCAAACAGTCACAGTAGGTCTGGCCGTCGGCCAAACGTCCAATCCCTGCGCAACGTGGACACCTGACGCCCGACTCGGGTTTTACCTGCAGCGGCGCGCGGAGCGCCATTTGCTGCTCGATCACCGCTTTCGCCGCGGCGTCGGCGAATTTCTTTGGCAATCGCCGGTAGTGACCGACAGGATTATGCAGGGCGGCCGGATTTGTTGTTAGCCCGGATTCGAAGTCGAGAAACTCATTCGACAGGGAGAGGTTCCGGTCGCCAAGCTCGGTACTGACCAGATCGGCCGTCCTCTGCACATCAATCCCGACAGCATGCCGTTCTACCAAGCGTGCGATGAATTCCTCCCGTGGATCGGTCAGCCGTTCTCGAGGTGGTTTTGGGGTTTCATCATCAGTCCTCAGGGAAGAAAGAACGGTTTCCTGGTGAGTTCCACCGAACTGTTCGGGAGAGCTTCTTTTTTCTTTCTTGTTTCTTTGATTTTGATGATGATTTCTTTCACCTGTTCGGTTTTTCAGAACAGTACTGTTCTGATTTTCTGGACGGTGACTGTTCGGTTCTTCCGAACAGTTAACTGCTGGCACCAAGTCTTGAGTGTTCGGTTTTTCCGAACAGTCAGGTTCAGGCCCACTGTTCGGTTTTTTAGAACAGTCAGCGGTGATCTCGTAGATTCGGCGGCCACGGAACCCGATCGTGTACCGGATCAGTCCACGTCGCTCAAGTAGGCCCGCCGCTTCGGAAACCGTCGAGAGCTGGAGTCCTGTCAGATCAGCGAGTCGGCGCAATCCCATCTCGATCTTTTTTCTATGAAAGCCGAATGTAAAGCGACAAAGACACATCAAGACGCGTAGCTCGCCCGCCGAAAGCTGGGGCATCCATCTATCCATGAGGACATTGGGGACCTTCGTATAAGCGCCGATATTTTCGGTCTCGCTCAGGGCGTTGCCCCCCGATCTTGGTTGAGATCCGTCCGACAGGGCAGATCGCGGTTATATTTCCGCCATGGTGCCCTCTGCCTGAAGGCCAGATTCTTTTGAACAGGCGTCATTCCGCTGCTTCAGCTCCCCACCGCCTCCATCCGTCTCTCCCTGATCGGGCCATTTCCAGCTTGCTGCCGGGGCTGGGGGCATCACCCGTAAGGGTTGACGCCTATCGGCGCCAGGCAGGAAGTTCGCGTCGGTCTGTTGGTCTGCTCATCAAAGGAACCTCGCTGAAAAGCCGAAGGCCCGTCGGGTACAAGGACCGAGCGGGCCTTCGTTT
>JBEKTF010000155.1:0-12966 GCA_049516355.1 Bryobacteraceae bacterium
GGTATCGCCTTCCCAATGGCCGCGCGAATCACCCGTCCACTGCTTCACCGCGGCGGGAGCGTGCGGCCGGCCATCCAGCGGAATGATGCGGACATCGTGAATCATCTCCGTCATGATCGCTATCGACGTGGGCGACTGCACAAGCTGATAGTAGCTTTGGTATCCCTCGGTCAGCTGCGGCGAGCCGTAGGTGATACAGCGTTCCGACAGCGATCTGTCCTCGGGCCCCGCGGCCGGACGCTGCAAAGCTGCCAATGCAGCCTGTCGTCTCTTTTGTGCGTCCGGTGTCATGGCGGGTATTCGCCCGTCGGGAGGGTCCGTGATGAGCGAAGTACGGTTGTCCCAATCCCTCTCCACCGTCCAGAGCGAGCTGTAGTCGCCGGTCCCGCCGTCTGTGCTTTTGAAACCCGTTTTGGTTCCCTGCACATTTGCCAGCGCGGCCAGGAAAACCGTATCGCCGAACGCGGCGTCTCCCTCGCCGCCGAAGAGCTCGTGCGCCTTCTTCTTCATGGCCGCCAATTCCTCATCGGTCAGAGTGGCTCGCCCGGCCAGCTCTTTGGGACGCTCCAGCGGCGTAGCATTGTTGTTCGCCCAAACTCCCTGCAGATCCGGCCGTCCGTCGGGCGTTCGAGGCGTTGTCCAGGTCTGACCGGCCCCCTTTATGGGGGCCTCAGCCTGGCCTCAGCCTGCGTGACGGCCTTGCCGTTCGCCCTTGCCGTCCGCGGCGCCACTTGCCCCTGCGGCACTGAAACCAGAGTCGTGAGGCCAACTACGAAACAGAGGAATCGATTCATCATGTTCCTTCACGTGTCCGCAACTATATGCCTCAGATACGCACTGGTCAAGCGGTGGTGCCGGCGCAAACATCTCCCCAATCTTCCTCCATCTCAAGGCACCAGGCCGTAACTCGAGATGCGGATCTGTGATTACAACGGGCACAAGATCCCCTCTACGAGGTGATTACTCCCGAAAGTGGCAAGGCCAGGAATCTTAACCCGGGACCACTTCGATATGGCACAGACCCATCCTCAAGGGGCGTCCTACGCCGATTGGGAACGAACGGCCGGCTACTCGTCTTCTATTTGCATTGCCTTACGCCCGGAGACGGAGCCGTGCGCCGATCGGACTTTGCCAGGGCATACTAATGCCGGTGATAACGAACGCTACCGGCCGGCAGTATCCTACCGACAGGATGGCCTTCCCTGGCGGACCGCGCTATGTCTGGTTCAGAGGCTCAAATCAGAATGCAAGATCTCCGATACATGAAGGTGCTTTCCGTCGCGGCGCTCTGTGTCTTCGCCAGCGCCTGTGCGAAGAAGCAGGTCGCCGTAGCCACACCGCCGGCACACGCTGCCGTTGCCGCCCCCGCTCCGCGCGCTGCCACTCCGGTGCCCGCGCCGCATCAAACTTCGACCCAGGAAGTGGCCCGATCAACCCCTTCCGACTATCCCAACGCCACTACCCGCGCGAGGATCGATGAGTTGATTGGCCGTATTCAGGACGCCTACTTCGACTACGATCGACACACCCTGCGCAATGACGCGATCAGCACCCTGGCCGCCGATTCGAAAGAACTGGCTGAGATTCTGCAGCAGTATCCCGGTTACAAGCTGAAGATCGAGGGATATTGCGACGAGCGCGGTTCGGCGGAATACAACGTCGCCCTCGGTGATGCCCGCGCCAAGGCCGCAAAGGACTACCTGGTGAACGCCGGCGTGGCCGCCAGCCAACTCGACACGATCAGCTTCGGCAAAGAGAATCAGGTGTGCACCGAACACGATGAGAGCTGCTGGCAGAAGAATCGCCGCGTACATATAGTGGCTGAGACAGTCAGCGCAAAAGCGGCGGACCGGTCTTCGGTTGAGGTTCTTGAGACCAGGTCGGCCCGATGAAGTGCGGCGGTCCCGCGATCACGTTTGCAACGCCAGGCGGGGCTGGCTGGACCGCCTGGTATCCGGGCGACTGACCGCATTATGCCGCGTTATCAGTGACCCGTGTGAAGGAGAGTTCCAAATGAGGGCGATTAATGGTTTGCTTCGGGGTTTGCTGCGAGACGAGCAAGGACAGGATTTGATCGAGTATACGCTGCTTGTGTCGTTCATTGCGCTGGCTTCGGCGGCGCTTTTTCTCGGCGCAGGAGGAAATGTCAGCGCGATTTGGGGATCCGGCGCCGCCGTGCTGAACACCGCCGCTGCCGCAGCGACTCCAGGGGCTTCGAGCAATTCGGGAAGCGGGAACAACGGAAACGGAAACAACGGAAACGGAAACGGAAACGGAAACGGGGACAATGGGCACGGGGACGGCGGACACGGCGACCACTGATTTATGCTGACGGCCTGCGCTGGTTTATCCGCGCACGGTTTAGAAGTGGGCGAGGCGATCCGGAATGGACGGCCGGCATTCCGCCCACAATCCACCTGGCTACGCAAAGGGCTCTACCAGGCCTGAAACACCCACAGGCTGAAGCCTGTGCTACGTCTTATCAACAACCTGGCTGTATCGGTAGAGCTGGAAAATCAAGACCGGCGCGTTGACGCGATCGACCGTGTGCTGTAGCCTGTCGCTAGTGAGCGGGAGCAATCATCTGACCGTTTGGCAGCGTTGGGTTCGGCAGCCGCAGAGGATCTGGTTACGAAGGGCGCTTTTTCAGGTGCACTTATGGAGCGGCATCGCCTTCGGGCTCTACATCCTCATGATCAGCGTGACGGGCAGCGTGCTTGTCTATCGGAACGAGCTTTTCAGAGCAGCGACCCACGAACCAATCATCTCGAAGGGTCCAGGGCCACGATTGAGCGACGACCAGCTCTCGGATGCCGCCAGGCACGTGTATCCAGGCTACCGGGTGGTGAGAATCGGCCGGGCGGTGAATCCCGATCAGGCTGTAGATGTCGTGCTCAGCCGGAACGGTGCGATCAGGAAGCGGCTGTTCGATCCCCGGAGCGGCAGCGATCTTGGCGATTCGGTCCCAACCGGCATCTGGCTCGTGTCAAAGCTGATCGATCTGCACGACAATCTGCTCGCCGGACCAACCGGCCGGAAAGTGAGCGGCTTGGGCGCAGTCGCGTCGCTCGCGCTTGCCGTGACGGGTCTGGCGATCTGGTGGCCGGGCATCAAGACATGGCGCCGCAGCCTGACAGTGCATCGCGGCGTGGGATGGAAGCGCCTGACGTGGGACTTGCACACTATGATCGGCTTCTGGAGCCTGGGTTTCGTGTTGGTGTTTGGCCTGAGCGGGATCTATCTCAGTCTTCCCGAGCCGCTTCAGGACCTCGCCGACCGGCTTGAGCCTCCCACTGCCGCTAATGCCGGGGTACGCATCGTCGACCAGGTTATTTATTGGCTCGCCTACCTCCATTTCGGCCGCATTCAAGGCATAGGCATTCCTTGCAAGGGCCCCGGGCTCTGCGACCAGACGACGAAGGCGGTTTGGGCGCTATTCGGACTGGCCCCCGCGGCGATGTTTGTGACCGGCGCGATCATGTGGTGGAACCGCGTGCTGCGTCCCCGGCTGGCAAGCGCTCGCCGGCCGGCTCGTTCTCACGCTGTGACTGCCTTATAGGACAGCTGACGACGCGTCGCCAGATCGGGCCGCGGCGTTACGACGAGGCATTCGGGATTTCACCTGGCGGTAGCCACAAACGTAAAGCCATGCAAGGAATGCAGCGATAAAGGCAGCCCAGTCTCCGGGCGATCTCCGGACGTGTGTCACCGGTACTCCCTGGTATATAGAGCCTGAATCGATTCGGGTACGCCGGTAGGGCTGAAAACAGGCCCCACAGGTGTGCACATGGAACGGGCAGACGGGTATCGCGGGCTTTCAAAACAGCTTTGTGCCCAATGGATCATGTATTCTGATCAGAAGGATCAGCCTGGGTAACGATGCAGGATGGACGCAATCGCCGGGCGAGGCGGGCTTCGATGAATATCGATCGGTTCATGACGGGACTTTTTTCGACGGGCATTGCGGCAGCTGTCTTTGCCGGATTCCTGACGGCGCAGGCACCGCCAAAAGCGACGGCGCCCGCGTCTAACCTCAATCAGCTGATGAGGGGGCTTTTCTTTCCGAATGCGAACGTGGTTTTTTTCGCGCAGATACACAACCCGGCGGACGTCAAGTGGACAAGTGAGCCATCCGCATCGACCGACCCCCTCGCCAGTGTGTTCGGAAACTGGGAGGCAGTGGAGAATAGCGCGCTGGTACTAACAGAAGCGGCGGATCTCCTGATGACCCCCGGCCGGAAGTGCACCAACGGACGGGATGTTCCCGTGGCGAACCCGGACTGGGCGCAGTTCGCGAATGAAGTCCGGGAGGCAGGAAAGGTAGCTTACAAAGCCGCTCAGTCCAAAGACCTGAGCAATATGGTCAAGGCATCCGATGTGTTGAATGCATCGTGCGCGGACTGTCATAACAAGTACCGCCCCCGGGCAATCGAGAACCGGTGCCGGTAGGCCCGGCGCGATTCGCTTTTTTCAAGCCAGACCAAAAATCGAATTGCATCGGGGCCGATGGGGGCGTCTGCCGCGGTCCGGGGGGTGAACCCCCGTCACGGAAAAGGCGAAATCAAACCGAAAATACGTTTCTGGTCGAACGGATACTGAATAATCCTTTAGGCCCGAAACCGCAAAAAGTCTGGCACCATCGAAAACAAGTAACCAGGGATCGGATCATGGCCGCCCACTTCCCGTCGCGAACGAAGATCGTTTCCAAAGCCTGGCGCTACGGGCTTGCGGCGATTTCCTGCGGCCTTGCGCTGGCCGTTGCCATGCGTCCCGACCACTGGAACATCAGAGCTCTGGTCATGACGGCGGTTCCGCTTGCCGGGCTCCTTGTGTTGTTCTCCCTCACAGTGCTTCTGGTATGTTGGCGGGTGCTGGGCTTATCCATCGGCCAAATCCGGACGCTGGCGTTTCTCACGCTTGTCTTCGGCGGACAGGGAACGGTGTACCTGGTGCGCGAGCGGGGACATCTCTCGCGCTCGCGACCCAGCCGCTGGATGCTCTTGAGTTCGCTCGCCGATATCGTTGCAGTCGGTATTCTGGCCGTTGCGGGCGTCCTCATGGTGCCGTTATCATGGACCATCGTCGGCGCCCTGCTGGTCGCGGTAGTCGTCTATTTGTGTGCAGTCGATTTCTTGAAAGTGTGGGTCTTCCGCGCTTCCGGAGTCCAGTGCCCCCCCCATGGCGGGATCGACCGTAACCCGGCCTGGAATCTCTTAACCGGCCGCCTGCAACGCCATCAGCGATTCCTGAACCGTCGGATGATTGCCCGCCTCCACATCTTTCTTTCGAAGCTGATGGAATTTGCTGAGGATCCCGTTGGCTTTTGCTAACGCCGCAACTCGCTCGGCGAAGGCGCTCAAAGTCACGCCTGGGACCGCATAAAGTGCCACGTCATCCGAAAGCACATCGAGATACGCGCGCGCTCCACAGCATCCGAGACTCAACGCTGTACGGCCCGTATTCCGGGCCTGCGGAATAACCGCACAAGCCGGACGGCCCATCGCCGGCGGCGATCCGCCTTCCAGTTGCTGCGATGCTTCCGAAAGAATCAGCGTCTGGTCCGCCCGTACAAACAGCAGAACGACATCCGGAGCCACCGGAATCGCGGCCAGCGGGCCGTAGATCACATGCTTGGGCTTCGATGCCAGCACCGGAATAGCCGCCACATCCTCATCGCGCACGTAGGTCAATTGCGCGAAGACTTTGAGCGCGTCTCCGAGGTCCGTTGCCGCCGCCGGGGTCATATCGAGATTGTGTGTATAGAGACCGATCGAGCAAAGATCGTGGTCGCTCGCCGATGTTGTAAATACACGATTCGCCGCTTCCTGCCAGAACCTGCATCCGGCCGGAATGCGGCCCGACCAGTTCTCGATCCCAGCCGGAACGCTATCGGTCAGGCAGACCGCGATCGGCGGTTGCGTGAGTTCCAGGGACTCGGTCAACGACTGTGCAATTTCTGAATAGGAAGACATAACGAAGCAATGTTATCAGCGATTCGGCCTGATTTTCAAAATTTTTGCGGTCTGACCCTTAAATACTTACTGGCAACCGTCGACGCCCTTGGTAAAACAAATCGACGATGTGATCGGCGGCGGAATAGGGAGTCCTTTTTCGGTCATCAATTTCACCAGAAGCTTTTCGGCTTCCGGCTGCGGAAGAGCGGATTGGACACCTACACGGACCAGACCACGGGCCCAATCGAGCGGAATCCACGTCTTGCCGGTATTGACTCCTCTGCTATCGCGGCTGCCAAGGTCGCGTATATCCAATTTGGCTCCGTGATCCACCAGCATTTGAATCACTTCAGGCCTTCCCTTGTGTGCGGCGCCATGCAGCGCGGCACGGCCATCCTCATCCTGGAAATTTACATCGATGCCGAGGTCGAGACACAATTTCACGGCTTCGAGATTCTCTTTTTCCGACCACTCAAAGGTAATACCCTGCACCCAACCGATTCCGGCCGCCACCGCCAGCGGCGACACGTTATGCGCCGTGAAGATCTTGGGATCGGCGCCGTGGTCCAGCAGCAGCTTCATCAGAGTCACGTCGCCCGACTGAGCGGCGCGCAGGAATGCCGTTGCGCCATCCTCCAGCAACCATTGCATCGTGAAGTTCGTTCGTGTCTCGGTGGTATCGCCGAGGCATTCGTCCGCTGTGGATTTGACTCCGCAAATACGGGCATTCGCGTTAGCGCCCTTGTCGAGAAGCAGCTTGATAAAGCCAAGATGATCCGTGTCCGGAGTCCGCACCGGATAGTCGCCGTATTCGATATTCCGGTTGTCCGTCGCAAGGTAGAGCGGCGTCCATCCGCCATTGTTGGCAATGTTTGGGTTCGCGCCGCGCTCCAAAAGATAAGCTGCCAGTTGATAGTGCCGGTTCTGGGTCGCCGTCAGCAGCGCGGTCCAGCCATAATGCGTTTTTTGATTGACATCGGCTCCCGCATCAAGCAGGATGCCGGCGCATTCCTTGCAGTCCTGTCGCGCCGCATACACCAGCGCGGTTAAACCACCGCCATCTGTCGGGCCGGGCCCGCGGGCATAAAGCGTGCCCTCATCGCTTACTTCATCCGCGGGGGCATTGGGATCGTCCGCCTCGCCTCCTCTGCGCTTTTCGTTCGCTTTGTTCTTCTTGAACTGCTGCTTCAAGCCTACCTGGATGTTGTTTTTGGCGTTTCTCGTGTCGGGGTTCGAAACGGCCGCGACGTCAGCTCCATGCGCGATCAACAATTTGAGAGCGGCTGGATGTCCCTGTTCCGATGCCCACATCAAAGGCGTGGTCCCGCGGAGTTTATCCTTCGCGTTGACGTCTGCCTTATGGGCCAGCAGCACGTTCATCGCTTCCAGATTCCCGCTACGAGAGGCGAGCATTAACGGAGTCTCCCCCTGGGGACCAACCTCGTTTGCATCGGCCCCGGCCTTGAGCAGCTTGTCGATCATGAGCGCGCTTCCTTCGAGGGAAGCCAAATAAATCGGCGTTGCGCCTTCCCGGCTGGCAGCCTTCACGCTTGCCCCGGCCGCAATCAGAATATCGGCAGTCTCGAGATCGTTGTTGTAGGACGCCCATTGCAGGGCCGTGGCTCCGTCGGCCTGAGGCGCGTTCACATCAGCCTTTTGATCGATCAGGGCGCGGACCGCCACACGGTCGCGTTTCATCGCCGCATCGGCGACGGGGCTGCTTGCGCCACCGAAAGCCGCCAGGGACACCAGCACTGCGGCGGCGCCTACTGCGATTGAATATCGAACGCGCATTTTCGTGATCTCCTGATCTACACGAGTCCGGTCAAACGGCCGGTGCTGTCGCCAACACTGTCTTTGTGAATCCCGTACATGTCCAGAATACTCAAGAGGAGGTTGCCCGTTGTATAGGTCTTGGCCGGATACGCCAAATGGCGCCCTCCTTTCAGTTGACCGGAGGCACCGCCGACCAGAATATGCGGCACGTCGTAGTGAAGGTGCTGATTAGAGTCGCCCATGTTGGTCCCGTACAGGATCAGTGAATGGTCGAGGAGAGTCTTTCCGTCGGCTTCTTTAGTGTTCTGCAGTTTGTCCAGATAATACGCGAAACACTTGACGTGATACTGATTGATGTGGGAATACCGCTCGATGTTACGCGCATTCTCGGCATGGTGCGAAGCGCCATGGAACGGACTATCGATTCCGCTCTCCGGGTAAGTCCGCGCGGTCAAATCGCGCGCATACAGAAGCGTTGAAACGCGGGTGATGTCCGCCTTGAAGGCCAGAACCTGCAAATCGAATTGCAGCTTCACGTGCTCGTCGAACGATTCCGGAACGCCTGCGGGAACGACAAAGTTGCCGCTGTCTGCCTGGCCCGAAGACTTCTTGGCCAGATCGATCCGCCGCTCGATCTCGCGAATGTCCGTCTCGTACTCATCGAGCCGCGCGCGGTCCGCCGCTCCTAGGTCCCGTTTGAAGCTGGCCAGCTTCGTCGTGACGGAATCGAGAATGCTGCGCCTCTGCTCCCTTCGCGCGCCGCGCTCTTTCTGCGTCCCGCCCGAGCCGAACAGTCGCTCGAAGGCGACTTGCGGGTCAAGCTCCATCGGCAGCGGCTGGGTCGGTGAAGACCATGAGATGGTGTTCGAATACGTGCAACTGTAGCCCTCGCCGCAATTGCTCGAATTCGCGCCCGGGTCCTCCAGCGCGAGCTGAAGCGAAGGCAACAGGGTCTCCTGGCCGATCTTTTCCGCGATCATCTGATCGATCGTGGTGCCGTCGTATACGTCGGCGCCCGTGGTCTTCCTTGGTTTATCGGCGCAAAGGTAGGCCGCCGCCACCCAGTGGTCGGCGCCACTCTGTCCCGGCAGCGGCTCAGCCGATTTGGACCACATTCCGCTCAGAATCACCGTGCGGTCGATGAACGGATCGAGCGGCTGCATGATCATCGGAAGCTTGCCGGATTGGAGCACCGGGCCGTCGGGAACCCAATAACCAGGAGCCATGCCATGCGGAACGAATATACCGGTGAAGCGCGTTTTGGGTAATGCGCCCGACCTGGCGAGAGAGGTTTGCGCGGGAAGCATCGCATCGAGAAGGGGCAACGCCAGCGTAATCCCAGCCCCGCGCAAAAACGCCCGCCGGGGGACATGCTTCTTCGTAATGAACATCGTTTCCGCTCTCCTTCTGTCTTGTCAGGACGATTGCGCGCCCCGACAGGTTATCCTAACGCGCCGCCCGTAACGCACTTCCCTGCCCATTTCCGCCCGTCTGAATGCGCTGGTTCATCTGGAAGGGCTCGCTTTTGACCACTCCCAGCACCAAAGATGAAAAACGGTCGTTATTCCGATCCGCGTCATGCACAATCGAGCGAATCAGAGGCATATCGTAGTATTCGGTTCCACGGCCCAAAGCGTAGATCATCAACTTTTCCGTCATCACCCGCACAAACTGGGGTTTGTAGCGGAGGAATGCTTCGCGCAGCCCGGTCACGCCATTGAGCTTGCTGCCGTCCACGAGCAGGCCTGCGGGATTGATCGGGCTTCCATCATCGGTAACCCTCCATTTGCCGATCGCATCGAAGTTTTCGAGCGAGAACCCAATGGGATCCATGATCTTGTGGCACGTCGCGCAAGGCTCGTTCTTCCGATGCATCTCCATTTGCTCGCGCATGGTCGGCTTTGTGAGCGAATGCACGGCCGATGCTTCTTCCTTCAACGCCGGCACGTTTGGCGGCGGATCGGGAGGGCTTACGCCAAGGAAAATCTGCATCATCGTCTTGCCCCGGACGGTTGGCGACGTCCGGTTGGGATACGCCGATATCGTTTCGATACTTCCCTGCCCCAACAGACCCCGGCGCATGTCGAATTCCGGCGGCAATTCAACTCTCCGGAACCTGCTCCCATAGACGTTCGGGATTCCGTAGTGTGTGGCCAGCCGTTCGTTCAGGAAAGTGTAGTTGGCGTTGATAAAATCGACTACGCTGCGGTCCTCATGGATGATGCTGCCGACGAACAACTCGGTCTCTGTCCGCATGGCGGTGCGCAGATTATCGTCCCAATCGGGGAACAATCCCGGTATCGGGAACCACGACTGTAAACTTCGCAGATTCAGCCATTGCCCGGCGAAGTTGACAACCAGCCGCTCGGAGCGCGCGTCCGCGAGCATGCGATGCACCTGCTGCTCCAGGACCGCGGGTTCGCGGAGTTTATTCTGACTGGCGAGATTGATCAACTCGTCGTCCGGAATGCTGCTCCACAGGAAGAAAGACAAGCGCGAAGCCAGTTCCATATCGCTGACCCGGTAGCTCTGGCCCGCTTTCAGATTGGCAGGCTCGCTTTCCTTCCGGAAAACAAATTCGGGATCGGCCAGGACGCGCTCGAGGGCCCTTTCGATACCAGTATCGAATTTCCCGTCTTCATTCCGGCCCTGCTGGTAGAAACCCATCAGCATTTCGGTGTCCTGCGCGGTCACCGGCCGACGGAACGCGTGGCGCGCCAGTGTCGACACAATCTGCCTCGCGCACGCCACTTCCTGACCGGCAGTGGGCGCACAGACAAAAATCTTTTCGCGGCTCTCCGACTCGCCGGCGCCGGCGGGCTTATTGGGGCCAAGAATGTCGACCTTTCCCACGTGCGGCCAGAACTTGAATCCCGGCAGGCCGCCGGTCTCGATCGTGCTCCGCATGAAGTGCTCGTTGAGATCGCTACTGGGCGCGAGTTGCGTCCCGAGGAAAGTGACTCCCACCGTGTGCAAACCAGCCTTCACCTGGACATGCACATCGGCCGTACCCTGGTGCACCGGCGCGCCCGTCGAGACATCCTTGTCCCAATCGTACAAATGCACGCGCTCGCCATCGACCAGAAGCTCGAGTTTCTCGCCTCGAATTTCACCGAAGGAACGGTTGTTGTCCATCAGGCCCTGGTTGATGGGGAAAATCTTGAACACATAATCCCCGTCGGCCGGAAACAGGTGCTTCGCGACCAGGCCGCCGCGAGTTGCGAACGGCAAACCCTCGACGTGATAGTCCTGCGACGTGTCCGACGGCACGCGATAGGTGGTCAAGGTCGCATCCGTCACATCCCCAACCGCCAACCGGCTGATCTTTTCGGCGGCAGACGTGTATCCTTCGATCAACGCCGGGGAGATTGACAACGCGCCAGCGATATTGTCGAAGCCTCTGGTGGAATCGTCGGAGGGCAGGTACTTCGAGGGATCGATATCGAGCGCCAGCAGATCGCGAATAGCGTTCGCGTACTCAGTCCGGTTGAGGCGATGAATACCAGGCGGCGGAAATCTCGCTACCGCACGTTTATCGAGGGCGTTTTCAAGGAAGGCGATCGCCGATTCGTAGGTCGCCGCGGCAGGCCGGGGCATCCCTGCCGGCGGCATCATCCCGGCGCGAAGCTTGCGAACCACCTTTTCCCACTTGTCCGCATCCTTTTCGACGTTCGCCGGATCGAGTTTATCCAGTGCGAGACCGGCTGGGGCTCCCGCGCCCTTGTGGCATGTCACGCAGTAAAAGTCCACAATTGCCCGCTCCTGAGGCGCGCTGGTTACGTTGGAAATCTCGGGCAATGCGGGCCGGGACGCCGACGCGGGGGCGGAGGTCCCGGTTACCACGGCCGGAGCGACATCGGTTTTGGCCCCCTGGTCAACCCAGTCGGCAACGATCCGAACGAGGTCCTTCGCCAAAGCACCGCTTGGCGGCATCTGATTGCCGTTGGCATCGGAAATCCGCTGTACCAGGAGGCTCTGTTTGGAGTTGCCGGGAACGATTACCGCACCCGAACTGCTGCCTTTGATTACACCGGAGGCCGAATCCAACTGAAGTCCGGCGGGAGCGCTGGCTCCTTTGTGACAGCCAGCGCAATTTTCGGTGAGGATGGGCTGAACCTGTTTGCCGAATTCAATGCGAGCCGCTGGCTGCTGTGAGGGCAGCTGCATCGCTGCAATCAAGAGCAAAAGAACCGATGCCACTCTGAAACGCATTGGCTTTAACTCCCGCTCCGCCGGTTGCCACGATTTCTCCGCTCCAAGGCAGGGTTCGACCTTTTACGATTCATTTACCAGTGTGTTTGGTCCGCGATGGTTTGTCAATCGACTATGACAAACCGAGTACGACGGTAGTGGGCTTGTTGAAGGGCCCGCTACCGTATATTCCAAACGCTAGAAAACAAACTTCATAGCCATCTGCACCACACGATAATCGCCGCCCAGCAGCCCATTGTTCCCGCTGACGTCGCTGGTGATCTGCCCGAAGTTCGAGGCGTTGAGGGCTGCGGAACCACCTACCGCGGTTTGGCTGATAGGCGAGCCCCCCGGAGAGAAGGCATTCAGATGGTTGGGAAGGTTGAATGCTTCCGCTCGCAACTGAATCACTCTCTTTTCCCCGATCGGGAAGTTCCGGGACAAAGCCATGTTCAATTGAAAAAGGTCCGGGCCTTTCATGTTGTTATAGCCGAGATTGCCGTAGGTACCGAGAGTCGCGGGAGCGAAGGCCGAGGCGTTGATCCAGTCGTTGGGGGTCTGTTTGGCCGGATATGGATTCTGACTCACCAGATTAGGTGTTTGATTTGTCACCGTGTTCAGCGCCGTGTCCGTGCCGGCGAAAACACTGAATTCCGTGGCGGACTTGATTACGAGGATCGGCGCGACTTGCCAGTTGCTCGCCACCATCCGCAGTGCCCGGTTGGAGAACTTCGGTGTGGTCGCCACCAGATTCAGAACGAATTGTTGCCGCAGATCAACCCCTACACAGTTACTTCGGAATTGCCTGCGATTCTCGGCAGGGGCCACGCCGGTGGCACCGGTGTTCGTTTGGTAAACGTCACTGATGCAATGCGACCACGTGTAATTGGCTTGAGCCGTCACGCCGTGGCTCAACCGTTTTTGGGCAGTCAAAAACAAACCCTCATATTCACCGGTCCCGCCGTCGTCCATAATCCCAACCGCCCCATAGTACTGGCCTTGCGCCGGATTCTGGAGAGACAGCAAACGCCGTTGGTTCTGATTC
>JBEKTF010000155.1:12981-39210 GCA_049516355.1 Bryobacteraceae bacterium
GAATAATTGACAGGCCCGGAGGCAGTCTGAATAGTGCATGGGCCCAGCCCGAGGAAGACGGCCTGATTGATATCCTCATTGCTGACCAGGTGAATCGTGCTGTTTCCAACATAATTGGCGCTCACCAGCCAGTCTTTCCCAACCTGTCGTTGGATACTCAGATTCCACTGGTTCATATACATCGGGTGGAAGTTCGCCAGGTCGCTGGTCACAAAGGTGCCATACGCAAAAAACGGGATGTTGGAGGCGTACGCGCCAATCCCTAAGACACTTGAGAGTGCTGGCAGGGGATTTCCGCCTGGGTAGTTTTTCCACGGGTTGGAAAAAGTCCCGCCCGACACAGTGAATTGGCTCCCGAATGGTTGGGAAGAATATTCCTGAGTTCCATTCAGCATGCTACCCCGATCCCCATACATGCCATACGCCGCACGAATAGTCATTTTTCCGTTGCCCTCGGGATCCCAAGCCAGTCCCAGCCGCGGATAGAATTTATCCCAGACGGGACCGTTCAGGTAATTGCCGCTCGTATACTGCGGGTCGCCAGGGAAAACCAATCCCGCCGGGGCGTTGGTAAATATGGTGCTATGCACGCCCGCCGCGTACAGCGCGGGACTGAAATATTCGTTCTCGTGGCGGTTGTTGTAAGGCGCAAGATACGGCTCCCATCTCACGCCGTAATTCAACGTCAAGCGAGGAGTGATCTTCCAGTTGTCCTGCAGATACAGCGACGTGTAAAATTGCCGCGTGTAGAATCCGTAGACGGTGCCCTGGGAAAGATTCTGGGGAAGCCCCAGCATAAAATCGCCCAGGATCAGTCCGGTATTCGATGAGCTGAACGTCATCGTGCCGATAGCGTTGCCCGCGGAGAAGTAGTTCAGCCCTTGCTGATAGACGCTCCCGCCGAAGCCGATCTGGTGCGAACCTTTAATCAGGCTGACGTCGTCGAAAATCGACCACAGAGGTGAGGAATGAGAACCCTTCCCCGATGCGGGTCCACCCCCGATCGCGAACGCGCCCGTGGCCGCTATTGCGAGGGTAGTCTGGCCGAGGGAAGACATATTTGCTCCGAGGGCTGTGTAGTTCGTGAAATTATCTTCTGTCGTCGTAACATTGGCCCGATTGGCTGCCAGCCGCAGCGAGTTGACCAGAGTGGGACTGAAAAGATATGTGTCTCCAATGGTGAAGCCATAGTCCAGATCGTGCACAAGGCCCGTATTGATCGAAAGCGGGTTCTTTCCGTCATACGTTGAGCTCTGAGTCAGATCCCCTGACATGTAGCGTCCGAACAAGGAGTTCTTGTCGCTGATCTGCCAATCGATCTTCGCCACGACCTGGTTCTCGTCCTGGTTGGAAACCAGCCCGTAGTTTGTTTTGCCGCAGGGGTCGGCGGTGACGGGAAGCAATTTGGCTACGTTCACGGCCACCGGATCCAGCAGGGATGGCGCAATCATGTTGTTCGTAAATCCGAGAGCTGCCGGAAGGTTGACTTGCCTGCCCTTATTACACGAAGGAGAAGCAAGCGCGGTGAAGTCGCCGCCGAGCGATGCGGGCGTGGGTATAAAGGCGATATTCTGGGTACCGTCAGATCGTAGCGAAGTTCTCTGCGCGCCCCCGAAGAAGAAGAGCTTATTTTTGAAACGAGGCAGCACTGGGCCGCCGACCACACCGCCAAACTGGTTTCGTTTCAGAGTATCTCGCGCGGGAGCGAAGAAATCCCGGGCGTTCAAATCCCCGTTTCGCAGGAACTCGAACAAATCGCCGTGATATTCGTTGGTGCCGGATTTGGTAACGGCATTCACCGTCGCGGCCGCATGGAACCCGTATTGCGCCGGCGCCGCACTGGTCTCCACCTTGAATTCCTGCAGGGCGTCCGGGAAGGGCAAGGGCAGGCTCAGACTGTTATACGGATCCTGCCACATCGAGCCATCCAGCATGTAGGCCACTGAATCCCCGTTGCCACCGGCCACGGAAACCACCACGGTCGGATAGTTGCGCACGGAATTAAACGAGCCGGATCCAGGATAGGTCGCCATGCCCGCGAGAAAGATCAACTCGTGGGGATCGCGCCCATTGAGAGGCATCTCGGCGACCTGCTGATTCGTGACGACGCTACCGATGGAGGTGCTGCGCGTTTCCACCTCTGCCGCGTTTGCCTCGACCGACACCTGCTCGCTCACCGCGCCCACCTGCAAACCGACATCGACAGTCGGGTTGCTCTCGACCTGCAGCACGATACCGGTTTGCACGTACCTGGTGAAACCCTCCTTCGTGACTTCGATCTGATAGGGACCAATCGGCAGGTTTGGAAGCACGTAGTCACCGTTTGCTCCGCTGGTCGCATTCCGAACTACACCAGTCGCGGTCTGCGTCGCTTTGACTGCCGCGCCCGGAACGGCCGAACCACTCGGATCTTTAACGACGCCGCTGATTTGAGACGTCTGAGCCCACGCGGCAACCGTCGCGAAAGCCAGGGCCACTACGATACCTCTGATTATGCGCATTTCTCCCCCCATGTTCTCTTCCAGCCTCTTCTAACCTCGACCTGAATATCGTGACCGATATTATTTCCGAGGACGGCACTCTGTCAAGAGCCTGTGACAAATTGATACAAATTCGCTGAGTTGACAAGGCGGGCAACCAAGTATTCGGTAAGGCTGCAAAATGCGGGTGTCTGGAACAAGAGCTACCGGTAGCGAATCGCCAGCGCGATCCACCCGCCGATAACTGTGATATTCAGGACCAAACTAATGGCAAGAATCGTCTTGACTCCCCATGTTCGTAAAGAGGGCGGACGACGGCGCACCGCCCATACCTGGTAGACAAGCGATCCGACAGCCACAGCAAAGAAAAGCGGCTGAAGACGCTGGAGCCAAAACAGGCACCCTGCGCTCAACAACGAAAATAGGCCAAGTCCTGCCAGGACTTGAGGCAGCACTCATCAGCTGGGCGTCAAAAGCGCGGCGATGATCGACAACATGCCGGCGCGTTTTGGATGCGTCCCCATAGGGTTATCTCCGAGCGAAATATAGCATGGGCTCAAAATCGGGACCGCAAAATTGTGAGTAGCCACGGCTCAGTTCGATAGAATGACTCCCGTGCCAGGCTCATTCACCGTTTACATATCCGATCACTGCGGCTGCGAAAATTGCACGGCTGTGTCGGCGGATTCCTCCCTCGAAGCTGCTCGAAAGGCCGTGGAATTGTTTAATGACCCCTCCTGGCGGGGACCGAAACCAAAAGCCGACACCGTACTCCGGATACTGCCGGCCGGAGGGGACTTCGTCCTCGTAAAAGTCCGGGAGGCGCTTGCAAAAACGGAGGCGTGAGTCTCCAGCCAGGCGGTTTCAGGGGTTTTCCGTCTGCTGGATCGTATGTTTGACCACGTACCAGCATGGTGCATAGCCGAAATGCGGAAGCATAGCCTGCACGCAGATCTGCGTGGTGTCCGCTTCAGGAGTGGAGATGGAGTATTCGATCTGACTCCACCTGTTGCGAGCGGTGAAGTCACGATCGACTTTCACCTCTACCACCGGCTTCCCCCGGTAGCGCGCCCAAAGATCGTCGAGCGCGTAGACAACCGCGCACAGCCCAAGCAGAAGCAGCAGAGCGGGCATCGCCACTTTCTTCAGGAATCGCACTGGAGCCCCTGAAGACGGATTATATCCCGCCGGTTCAGGCGAGTGCGAACGTAAACCGGGCGCCTCCGAACAGGCGCGGAAAGAGACGAATTTCATGCCACAAATAGCTGGTAGAATTTCTGGTGAGTAAAAACGCCCGTAGGAGTCGATTGTTGCCGTGGAAGATGTTTTGGACACCAATTCATTGGCGTACTGCCGCGATCTTAGCGGTAGTTCCGCTTTTCCTTGCGGGATGTCGAAAGCCCCTTACGGAAACGCGCAAGCCGCCTGTAATCCGGGTTGCTTCCACCGGGGTGGAAAATCCGCTCGATCGCGCACTCACTGAGACTCTCCAGAAGTATTTCCCCGCGAAGATACAACATGTGCAGAGCGGTCTGACAGGCAACACGCGCCGCATCGAAGAGTCACAGACGGAGTTGGCGATCATCCCGGCTAATCTTGCGTATGCCGCCTGGGCGCAAGGCGGTGGAGTTCCGCCGCGCCCTTATTCGAAGCTGCGGGGGATCGCCGCGCTCTACACCATCCCCCTGCTGCTGGTAGCCACCGAGGCCAGCGGCATACGGAGACTGGACGATATACGAAGCAAACGCGTTGCCGTCGGCCCCCCGGATTCGACGACTCAAATCACGGTAAAGATGACTCTGGAGGGCGTTGGCCTTTCGGCGGCGGATATTGATGCCAGACCAGTCAATCGTGACGCGGCCGTTGAGGAATTGCGCGCCGGGGAGGTGGATGCGGTTTTCCATCGCGGCAACGATCTGTCCGGGACTGTTTCCAAATTGTTGAAGGTTCCGCATGTAAACTTCGTCCCCATTTCGCGCCGGGAGACGGCTATGATCCGGCAGCGGCATCCTTTTCTGTTGCCCATCTGGATCCCGGCGGGACTCTATGGAAATCATGCGGGATTCGAGACGATCGGGATCGACACCTTGTTGGTTTGCCGGGACGATCTTCCGGAGGATCAGGTCTACTGGATCACCCGCGCCTTGTTTGAGTCGCTGGCGGGTGAGTCGCTGGCGGGGCATACCGGGTCTACCGGGGCCAGCGAATTTCAGCGCGTGGATCTGTCGCAGATCCGGGCGACTCCAATACCCCTGCATCCGGGCGCGGCCCGTTACTACCGTGAACGGGAGTTATTCCAATGAAGGGTTGGCTTCTCCCGCGCGTGAGAAGCGGACTGCGCGCACACTATTTCCCGATCGTGGGATTTGCGCTGATTGCGGCGCCACTTCTGCTCGCATGGCTGGGATCCAGGGCCACGCACGAATGGCAACTCAGTACGCGGATGCTTGTGGAGAAGCGTACATCGGATGTGGCGACACTGATGATCATGGCGCTGAATCAGGACATGCGGGGCGCGCAGGTTCAGGTGCTGCCGGAACTGGAATCGTTGGCAGTGCGGGGGACATCGCTCACCGATGAGGTCACGCGGGCGTTTGCCCGGTTTCCTTACCCGGAGTCGTTCTTCAGCTGGACCGCTGATAAAGGGAACCCGGGCGACCTCATCGTTTTTAACCGGACGGAGCGGCCACCCCTGTGGCGCGAGACGAGCGTTGGCACGATCATATTCCCCACGACGATTCTGAAAAATCCCGCGGAGTTTGCCCCGATCGTCAGCCTCTTGCGGGAGCGTGCGACGATGCCCGCGCAGGTCGCGCTGCTGGAGATTCAAGTCGGTGTCGAGACGTATCAGGTGATTGCCCGTCCGCGCTATGGCGGCGAATCGGAAACGACGCTGCAGGGCATGGTCGGCTTCACGGTAAATACGGGTTGGGCGCGCGCGCATTATTTTCCCGAACTTACCGCACAACTGGCGCACCTGCTTGCCGGCCAGTCCAACGTCGCGCTTTCGATAATTGACGACAAGGGCGCGATTGCGGCCACGAACAGACCAGTGGGGCTGCGTCAGCCATCCCTTCAACTGCCGGTCCGCGACCGGCGTTTTCCGCTGTTGTTTTTCGATCCGATTCTGAGCGCCGGGGGGCCTGAGGGCGATATTCCGGTTCGATACTGGACGGCGAGGGCGGAAGCGAGCGAAGACGATTCAATGTCGACAGCGGAGAGTGGAGCGCGCCGGACGTTCATCCTGATTTGGCTTACCGCGGCGGCGGCCGGGATAGCGCTGTTGCTGGCTGTTCGCGCGGCGCGCGCGGCCGCGGTGCTGGCGACGATGAAATCGGAATTTGTGTCGGCTGTAACGCATGAGCTGAAAACTCCGCTCTCCAGCATCCGGCTGGTCTGCGAGACTCTGATCCGCGGGAGATACCGGTCCCAGGAAGCAATTGCCGAATACGCCAACGTGCTGTTGAGCGAGGCACTGCGGCTCACTCGCACAGTGGATAATCTGCTGTCGATTACGCGCGTGCAGGATGCCGGAGGATTCTATATGTTCGAATCCGTCGATCTGATCGAGGTCGTGGAAGAGGTGCTGGGCCGCTTTCAAGTGCAACTGAAGGAGCGGGGTTTCGAATTGCGCGTGGATATACCCGCATCCCTGCCACGGGTTCATGCGGACCGGGCGGCCATTCTGCTCGTTCTCGACAACTTGCTGGATAATGCAATCCGCTACTCAAAGGGAGGCCGGCGCCTGCGTCTCTCGGCTTCCACGTCAGGCGATCGGGTAAGTTTGCGCATCGCCGATAACGGGCCCGGCATACCGACGGATGAGTTGCCGCTGGTCTTTGACAAGTTTTACCGCGGACGCGATGCAGCGAGCACAGGCAGCGGTCTGGGGCTGGCCATTGCGCAGCGCGTCCTGCAGGATCACGGCGGCGATTTAAGGCTGCACAGCGTGGATGGCCGCGGCACTACCGCGGAGGTTTTTCTGTGCCCGGCAAACGCGGAGGCGAGCTATGAAACGGCAAATTCTGGTCGTTGAAGACGACGTATCGCTTGCGGGCGTGCTGTGCGACAACCTGGTCTACGAAGGTTTTGAAGTCGCCCTCGCCACCGACGGGGACTCCGCGTTGGAAAAGGCTGGAGCGCTCCAGCTGGATCTGGTGCTCCTCGATCTTATGCTTCCGAAGTTGAGTGGCATGGAGGTCTGCCGCCGGTTGCCGCCCAAGCCCTCCCGCCCCGGCCTGATTATCATCACTGCGCGCGATCAGAAGGAAGACAGGCTGCAGGCATTCCAGATGGGAGCTGACGACTATGTCACCAAACCCTTCTCGCTGGACGAACTACTGGCTCGGGTACACGCGGTATTGCGCCGCCTGCATCCTATCGCCGACTACCTTGTGCTCGGCCAACTGAAGTTCGACTTCAGGAGTTACTCGGCGGTTCGCGGCGCGAAGTCCGTCTCATTCACGCAGCAGGAGATGAAGGTTCTTCATTACATGAGCGATCGCACGGGCAAACTGGTGACGCGGAACGAACTCCTCCAGTTTGTCTGGGGATTCCAGAGTTTGCCGCGAACCCGCTGCGTAGACAATGTCATTGCGCGGCTGCGCCTGAAGATTGAGGAGGACGTCCGTCAGCCAAGGTACCTGCGCACGGTTCACGGGGCGGGCTACCGGCTTACGCCCGGCGAACATCCGCCCGCCGAAGAACCCTGAGAGCGAGGGTTCGCTTCCGTCGGGAACTATGTGGTGTTTGGCGGAAAAGAGTGGGAGTCGAACCCACCAGAGACGCGTAACGCCTCTCAACCGGGTTTGAAGTCCGTGCGCCCCACCGGGTAGCGTATCTTTTCCGCGTAATGATTACAGGCGCTTGAAATTCAACACCTTGAGTTCCATCGGATTGCTCCGATCACTCAGAATACCCTCGATTATAACGGGTGTATTCGCCTGGATGTCAGGAGAGTTGGAGGTGGCTGTCAATGCAAACTTGTCCCTGCCGGCCTTGAAGAATTTCCTTCCCCCCTGTTCCTCAACCCGCCCACGGGCGCTGATCTGGAACTGGACGACGCCTACTTTCCATCCTTCCAGGATCTTCCGAATGCCCGCCGGATCGAAGATCGCGCCGGGCTTGTAGGAAAGCATGATTGCCTCTTTGGAGAGGCTGATATCCACCTTCTCCACACCCGGGACCTTCCTGAAACTGAGTTCGGACAGGCCGGCGCAGAATCCGCATGAAATACCGGTCGTGCGCATTGCTACCTTCTCGACCTGAGCCGATACCGGCATCGCGGGCAACAGGGCCAGGAGAGAGAGCAGGAGTATTTGTTTCGGTGGTTTCATCTCGCTAACATCCGGCGCGTTTCGGGAACCATCCCAAAAATCATGTCCAGGCGCAGTATATCATCGATTGCGCGGCGACCGTCGCGCCACCGGTGCCCGCAGGCTGACCGGCGTGCGTCAGGCTGCGGTTTCCGTTCACGTAGCCGCGGGAATTGTATCAAGTTTGTCGCAATCGTCGATAACATTGAGCCGCAACCTCACTTCGACTCCGTATTCCTGTAAAATGACCCGCTTGGGATGCAGCAGTTAATGGCGCGCCGGCAATCGAAATTGTTTTTTCTGCCCACGCTTTTCCTGCTCTCCAGCGGGACGTATCGTGGCAAAACGTGCTTCCGGGCATGGGGTCGGACTTTGCAAGAAAAGGGATCTTTTATGAAACTCGCTAACCAGCTTCTCTCACTGGTTGTACCTGTGGTTGCCGCTATAGGATTGCTGAATAGTCCGGCCATGCTATGGAGCCAGACCGGTGGCAATAGCGGCGAGATCGTAGGACAAGTGTTGGATTCCTCTTCCGCATCGATTAGCGGAGCCAAAGTCACGGTACGTAACAAGGCCACCAATTTCACTCGCGGCGCAACCACGGACAGCGCGGGTAGATACGCTGTTTCGTTGTTGCCCCTCGGCCCCTATGAAGTCACTGCAAAAGCGGCTGGATTCAACCTATCCGCGCAGGAAGCTGCTGTAGGGCTTGGCGACTCGGTCACGGCAGACTTCAAGCTGAGCGTTGGCGCGAGTCGCGAAGCGGTTGAGGTAAAAGCCGAACTTTCCGCTCCGGATCCCACGCTCGCTCTGTCGAAGTCCGTCCTGACGGATTTGCAGATACACGACCTGCCGTCGAACGGCAGGCGATTGCAAAACTTGATCTGGGATATACCCGGCGGTCAGCTCGAACCCGAATGACGTGGCATTTCCCTTTCTGGTCAGAAAGGAATCTTCACAAACGTAACAATGGACGGCGCCGATTACCTTAGCAGCTATTCTTGCGGCACGGGCAATACGCGCGGAAGCGTGGGCGCTGCTCCTACTTTGAACATGGACGCACTCCAGGAATTCGATGCTATTCGGAACATTTTCCCAGCCGAGTTTGGCCGCACCACCGGTGGAGTCGTCAATATGTCAAGCAAGTCGGGAACCAACGACTACCACGGAAGCGTTTCCTATAACTTCCGCAACGCGGAACTGACTGCCCTCGATGCGTTTGGAAACCAGGCGGTGGGGCGCGATCAGCAGCTCAGTGGCACCTTCGGCGGCCCGATTTCCAAAAATCGCACGTTCTTCTTCATCGCGCCGGAGCTTCAGATTGCACATAAACCGGTCAAGACCCTTTACTCGACGCTGGATACGCAAGGAGTCCGCGATACCCCCGCGGCCCAGGCGTTCCTGGCCGCCGCGCCGGAGGGGACCACTAATGCGCAAGACAACTCCCAGTCCCTGGTTGCCCGGCTGGATCATAGATTGTCCGATAAGAACAGCTTTTTCGCGCGATTCGATTTCAGTCACGCCGATTACACCTCAGTGGCGGGAAGCGACCCCCAGCAGGCCGGTCCCAGCATCCCCTCGGTGACCACCAGCGCTCTTTCCAATCAGATACTGACCACCGTCTGGGGAGGAACTCTGATGGGCCAACTCACTACGGCATTTTCCCCTACCAGGCTGAATGAACTTCGTGTGCAATTCGGGCGGGAAGACCGGCCCAGAACCGCCCAGGGCTCCGGACCGCAAGTAACCGTCCAGAACAACGGGGCCACCATCGGCGTCTATGGTCCCCAGGCAACCGGCATTAGCTGGGGCAACGGACAATTCCCGTGGGTGGATCAGCGCAACGAGGTAGCGGATAACTTTTCGATCGTCACCGGAGCGCATACGACGAAGTTCGGCTTCGACGTTCTGCATGTCGCCACCAACGTAACCTACTCTCCCGGCCAGAACGGGGCCTACGTTTTCACCAGTCTGAGTAGTTTTCTGGCGCGTCAGCCGTTTTCCTACTCGCAGTTCAGCGGCAGTGGGGCGGTGAAAGATGCCAGCACCGAGTTAGGCTTCTTTTTGCAGGATGAGTGGCGCATAACGCCACGTTTGACCATAAGCCCCGGCCTTCGCTACGAGGCACAGCTCAATCCCAATTACCTCCCTGCCACCGATCCTCAGACTCGTGCCCCGGGGGCGACCTCGATCCCCGATTCCCTGAACGAGTTTCAGCCACGTTTGGGTCTGGCGTGGGATGTTTTTGGGAACCACAAGACCGTGGTGCGATTTGGCGGAGGGATATACAACGCCGTCACGATCATGGGCGAGTTTTCCCAGGCCATTTTGTTTAACGGCGGCAATCCCGAACTCGGCTTGGGATATATTGCGGCCTCTACCAACCCCGCGCTGATTTCGAGCGCCTTCGCGTCCGCAGGCATCAATTTGGCGCAGGCGCCTCTCAACAATCTTCCGGTGCTGACTGCGCAGCAGTATCAACAGTTCATTCAAAACCCCAATGTGGGGGCGAGCGCTTATTACATGAGTTCGAACTTCAAAAACCCAAGGGCCATCCAATGGAAAGGGGGATTCGACGAGCAACTCGCGCAGGGGGTCACACTTGGGGTTGATCTTTCCTACATCAACACCGTGTACATCCCGCGTGAATTGGATGTCAATCTGCCTGCGCCTGTCCCGGATGCCACCGGCCGTCTGATCTATTCGGGAACCCGTCCGCTGGCGCCTGAGTTCAAGTTCGTCGTGGAATCGGACTCCTCGGCCCGCAGTTTGTACCGGGCGGTCACGACTTCGTTAAACGTCCAGCGGCGCCATTACACGTTGACCGCAAACTACACGCTCGGCTACAACCTGTCGGCCGCGGATAACGAGCGCCCGGTCAACAACATCTCCTACGACAGCGCCGCCAATCTGAACAACGAATACTACTGGAATCAGATTGATATGCGCCATATGTTCGCGGCAACGAACATATTCTTTCTGCCTTTTGGCCTGGAATTGTCGAGTACCGAGCAATTTCGATCCGGCAAGCCATTCAACGCCATCGTTGGGCAAGACCTGAACCAGGACGGACAGAACACGGACCGGCCCATGCTCAATGGCCGCATCATTCCGCGGGATTACTACAGAAACGAGGCATTCTATGACGTCGATATCCGCGTGGAACGGCATTTTCGACTTCCGAAAGATCGGGGCAGCATCATCGCAAGTGCAGAGATGTTTAACCTGTTCAACTTCGGCAACGTTCTTCTGGCGGGCCCGGCCTTGAGCTATGGTAATGCCGGCACCGTGTTTCAAAACGGCGCCCTGGTTCAGCTTCCGCCGGCTGCCGCTTTTGACAAACTTAGGGACAGCCAGGGGAATTATATTCTTTCGAATAGCCCCGGCAGTCCGTTCCAGGCGCAGCTTGGAATTCGTTTTGAGTTCTAACACGCTGTTTCCGGCAAGGAGTAACCGCGAAAAGGTGCCGCCACTCGAAGCAGCAAAGTTTCGGATCTTTGTGCGCCTCCTGCGGAACACGGGTTCCCTGATTGGGCGGTGGCGAGAGACAGCATCCTTTGTGCTCTTGAGTTTTGCAATCGCGGTTTGCACCGTGACCGGAGCGCGCGCGGAAGAGGCTGTCCACTGGTATTCGACTGTCGAAGAGGCGAGCGCCCGCGCGATTCCGGCGAATCGTCCGATGATAATCGACTTTTGGGCCGCCTGGTGCAATCCGTGCAAAGCGATGGAACAGGAAGTGTATTCGACTGCCGAATTCCGGCAAGCGGCCCAGAAGTTTCTCCCCGTGAAGATCGATTACGACAGGGAAATCGCGTTGGCACACAAATACAACGTCGATGCGCTACCCACGATCCTGTTCGCGGACTCCTACGGCAAAGAGTTGTTTCGATACCAGGGGTATGTGGGCGCCGCGCCGTTGCTGGCGCTGGTAACCGCGCTTCCCGGTGACGTGACCGACTTCAACCGCCTCAACCGGATTCTGGCGCGGGATAAGAATGATTTCGACGCCCTCGATGCGATGGGCAAGCAACTGCGGGAGGCGGGGTTTTTCCGCGCCAGCAGCGACTATTATGCGAGGGCCGTGCGGGAACCGGCTGCCCGGTCGGACCCGGAGAGGCGTGAGACGATTTTCAACGCCATTGGAATGAACTTCCTCGAGGTAAAGGACGGAAAGCTCGCAGCTGAATTGTTTGAAGACTGCCTCAGGAAATTTCCCAATAGTCCAAGGAAAGGGGAGTGGACACTGAATCTGGCGCGTGCATATGCCCTCGGGGAAAAGAAAGACAAACAGAAGGCCCGGAAAATCCTGCAAACAATGATTCAGACCGATCCTACGGCTCCGGAATCCGAAAAGGCCAGGGAAATGTTACCTTCGCTCTGACCCAGGGCCGTGCGACAAACAACAGAAAATAAACAAGTTTTTACACATCAAAGAAAATAAGCTGAGAACTGGCAAAGCCTCTATAATCTCGTTTGTACCAGGTTGTCGCGGCGCCCGATTGACACCGGGATATCCCGGGAAGAGAATAGGATGCGGTGGCCCGGATAGGCGCGGCCTCGTAACAAATTAGTGGAACTGATTTTGGGTTCGTTCGTTTGATCGTGCCCGCGAGCGGAAAAGAGGGTTTGGATGCGCATAGGTAAGAAACGCAGCAGGTTAATGTTTGCCGTAGCCGGAGTCGCGATAGGTGTCTTTTGTTTTTCAACAGCCCACCGAATCGTTGCTCATCGGACGAGCCAGGGCTCGGCCCGCCTTGTCAAGGTGGAGGCGCTTCCTGACGTGGTCGATTCGTGCACCATGCCCGAGGCAAATTCAAATGAAAACCTGTTTGCGGAATTCGAGCCGGCAACAGTGCACGCCTCGGACACAGTGGATGTGACCCGTCCGCCGTTGCGCACTATCAAGGATACGTACCCTATTTATAGTTCCATCGCGGTCGATCCCGTACGCGATGAAATCGTCCTGCAGGACACGAATCTCTTTGGTCTTAAAATTTTCAACCGGACGGATAACACTCCCACGAATTCTGAATCGACAACGCCGAAGCGCGTGATTCAGGGTCCTGGCACCCATTTGGAATACAACGCCGGCCTTACCGTCGATCCGAAGACGGGCGATATTTACTCGGTGGAATCCTGAAGACGCCCCACCGGCTTTTCGCGACTGGCCTCGACGAAGACAAGAACGAGCTTTACGTCACCCTGCAGCACCCTCCCAAGGTTTACGTGTTCAACAAGGATGCGGCCGGGACCGATAAGCCGATCCGGTCTCTGGAAGGTCCGCACACGTATCTCCACGACACGCACGGCATCGCCCTCGACTTTAAAAGAAAGCTGATGTTCGTCGGTTCCTGGGGCAATTCCAGCGACCCCAATGTCGCCGGCTCAGGCAAGATCTACCCACCCTCCATTAACGTATACCCGCTGGATGCGAGCGGTGACACGGCTCCGATGCGCATCATCCAGGGTCCTAAAACACTCCTCGATTGGCCCGGCGGAATCGTGCTTGACCCGGATACGGGCAATCTTTGGGTGGCCAACGACGTAGGTAATAATATTCTGATTTTCAAAGGCACGGACGAAGGGGATGTAGCGCCCACGCAGATTATCCAGGGTCCAAAGACCGGCCTGAGTCATCCGGCCGGTATCGCTTATGATCCGAAGAACCGGGAAATCTGGGTTTCCAATATGGGGAACTCTTCAGCCTCCGCTTTTGCGCTGACTGCGAATGGGGACGCGGCGCCCATCCGAACCATCCGAAGCGCGCCCCTGGGCAGGAGATCGGTGAAATTCGGCAAGCCTCAGGCCGTGGCGTTTGACAGCAAACGCGATTTGTATCTTGTCCCGAACTGCGTTAACACTCCCCAAATCGCATCTTTCCCCAGACTGGCAACAGAGAACACCGCCCCGGTCAGCGCGCTGGAAGGTCAGAAGACTTTGATCAGCCGGACAATGCACGCGCTCGAGTACGATCGGTTCCACGATGAACTGGTCGTGAACACTCCGCTGAACGGTGGGATCCTCACATTCCGGGGAGGCGCCGCGGGAGAAGAGCCGCCCGTTCGGGTGATCATGGGCCCTCACACTCAGATCCAGGGCACCGCCTATGATGGCAACGATAAGATGGCGATGGATCCCGTCAATGGCGAGATTTACATCGGCGTTGCTACCAGCGGCGGAGCGGGCAAAGGCGTAATTCTGGTCTTCGACCGCCTGGCAAACGGAGACGTCCCACCGAAACGCGTTCTCGGCGGTCCCGACACGGGACTTAACTTCCCGACCGCCAAAGGACAAGGTTTCCCGCACATGGTAGTCGATCCGGTTCGGAACCTTTTGATTGTGAGCACCGGGGGCAGCATGCTGGTCTACGATCGCACCGCCAGTGGAAACGCGAAGCCCTTGTTTGAGATCAAAGGGCCGGAAACGTTGCTTGGCGGCGGCGCGAACGGCGGTTCGGTGAGGATCACGGAAAAGGGCTGGATCGTGGTCGGTTGCGACCGGGGATCCATTTGTGCCTTTAGCGTAAATGACAGAGGGAACGTGGCTCCGCACTGGAAGGTCCCGGTTCAGCAGATCGCGGGAGTCGGATTGGGCGGACAACTCACGCTGGATCCGTTCCACAAGGAACTGATCGTTCCCAACGGCGCGAGGAACGTTGTCATGACGTTCGCCTGGCCTGAAGTGTTCGACCAGGCGGCTACTCCGGCACTCAACCGGTAAGGCGTTCAAGCGCGAGCATTGGCGCCGTTTAGGACTCTGAGAGCCGCGGGACCGTACTTGTCTCGATCAGAATTCTCTACGGCGCCGCTAAGGTTTTTTCCGGCGAATCAAAAGCGCACCCGTACCTCTCCGTAGCTCGGTTCATCATCAACCTCGCCTCTACCTCGCGGTGCAGTCGAACCTGCACCTGCATCGCTCCGGCTACGGCCGCGCAGATGCTCTTGTGGACGATCGGGCAGGCGGGATTCGGCTCCGGTCCGCCGGGCTCCTGAGTCAGGGTACAACCGGCATCGCCCCGGGTTCGGTAAATAAGCACAATCTCCGGGGCCAGACTCGGATCGCTTGTTAACATCTCGCCTTCCATCAACGCGGCTATCGCTTCGTCGTCGCGGCCCGAGAGGCGAAGCGCATCGCTAATGCTGCGGTAGCTGTCGGGGGACACTGGATTAAGGTCGCGCGCTCGAACTGCGGCCTCGTACGCCTTTTTTGTATCCGAAACCCGCAGCCACGCGCCCGAGAGGGTGCGATAAGCCTCGGCCAAATCGAGCGGCACCACGACCTCGCCTTGGCCCGCGGGCGCTTGTAGTGAGACTTCGAGGATAGAGATTGCGCGGCTCAGGAGTTGTGTCGCCCTCTGCCACGCAAGCTTACTTCCCGGTCCAACGGGACGCGAACCATCGCCTTTCACGAGATAATAGCCCGCGAGTTCACGGTAGGCCAGCCATGTATTTCGCGAATCCGGTAGCGGGTCGAGCAGCGCGACTGCGCGTTCTCCCTCCTCGATCACCCGGTCGAGGTTGGAGTGTTCCGGTTCCCCCTCATACAGCGCGCGCGACAGCATCATATGGGCCTTGAAACTTCGCGGGGCCGCGCGAACTTCAGACTCCGCCAGCGTAAGGTTGTTCATCCAGTCGGGATTCCGTTCCCACGTCCGAACAGCGAATCCCAACATCGCCAGAAGTAATATCGCTGGCGCAAACAAGGGCATGCGGATCCGCTCTCCAATCCAATAAACCGTCAGCACAACGCACGCGATCAGGCCGTACGCAGGCAGATAAAGCAATCTCTCGGCCATGATCGTGCCGAACGGGAACAGGAGGTTCGAACTGGGGAGAAAGGTCCCGAATGCGAATAATCCGAAAAAAAACATCTCCCGTTGCCGCCGGTACAAGAGAACCAGAATCGTGCCGACGCCGCAGACCACGAGCCACGCGATCCAGTCCTCCGGCGCGCCGGTGATGAGAGGAATCTGCGGATACGAGTAGTCGCTGGAGAGCCGTGCCGGCCACAGAATCACCATCAGGTAATACGCCATGACTTTCAGCGCGGTGAGTCGTCCCACCCAGAAGCCTGCGCCCACCACCGGATTATCTACAAACGGAAAGACCACCGGCGATGAGGCGGCCAACACCACCGATCGCTGGTACAGGAGTGCCGCAATTGGCGGCAGAGTTGCGATCGTTCCGTCGATCAGGTCGCGGATTTTTCCCCGCTCTTTCCACCATGTCAGCTCATACAGCGCAATTACTCCAATCACAGTGACTGCGCTCTCCTTTGAAAACACTCCGACCGTGGTGATCGCGAGCAAGCCGCCGAGCCAGGCCGGTCTTTGCCCGCCCTTGCTCTCCGTCGCCTTCAAATAAATCAGAAACCCGCCCAGCACAGACAACCCCGCCAACAAGTCGGCCCGTCCCACGATATTGGTGACGGACTCCGTGAGGAGCGGATGCACCGCCCAAAGCCCGGCGATGAACACTGAAGGCCAGAACTTCCGGACCAGCCGCAGGGCCACGGCGAACGCCAGCACGACATTGCCTGCGTGCAATATGAAATTGATCCAGTGATAGCCCGCGGGCTGCTCCCCATTCCCAAGCACCGCGTAGTTGAAGAGGAAGGACAAAATTGTCAACGGCCGGTAGAGACCGCTTTCGCCGGTGGGCCACCAATAGGTGTGATGCAGGATCAACCAGATGTTCTGGCCGGTCGCCTCATGGATTTGTCGCTCTTTCAGAAGAACGCCGTTGTCGAGCGTAAACCCCGCTTGAAACGAGTTTGAATACGCAAGCAACGCCATGGCGCAAAGCGCTAGCGAAGCCCATACTTTGTTTCGCCATTCTCTTCCAGTGGTCCCGAGGTTTTCGGACCTGGCTTTCCTGGTAACGTTCGCAGGCGCGGCAGTGGCTCGGCCCCTTGCTTTCATCGACTGTATGCTACTATGCCGGGCCAAGCGTCGCGGGCGCTATTTTCCTCGCCCGGAATCCGCTCCGCCGCAAGGACGCGTAAAACAGTTGAAAAAAGCGATATCATAATGTCCATTACGCCGATGGAACAAGAAAATTCGAGTGAACACCGTCTCGACGAACTGTTTCGGGCATATCGCCAGGCCTGCCCGGATCCTGAAGCCAGCGTAAGTTTCATGCCCGCAATGTGGGTGAAAATTGAAGCTCGCGAGGTTTCGACGAACTGGTTCAGGCGGGTGGCGAAGGTTCTGGTAGCGGCTGCGGTGGCTGCCTCCGCGATTCTTGGCCTGATGGTATCGTCCGCTAATCATCCGAGTGCATTTTTCAATGCAACCTTTGTCGATGCGCTTCAGGCGGATCAGGTGGCGGCTCTGGAGCCGCTTCATATCGATCGCATCTCCGGGTTGGAGCCGCGCTGAGAGCATCCGGGTCGCCTGGGCCCTTCCATTCGGCCACGCCGGCAGACTCCGGGCTTCAGCCCATCGAATAGGTATGCTCGGGTTCGATCCGGTAGAGCACGCGCACTTCGCCAGGCGCGCGATGCGAATACTTGTCCTCCCCCGTATATTTCTTCGTAAGCTTGTCGATGTGCGCGTCAGCGCCGTTTTCGGTGATGTCCACCACGCGGCCCCGGATGGAAAGGTGGCGATAGGGGTTGTCGGGGTCGGGAATATCGATGCCCACACGGGGGTCGCGCCGGATGTTACGGTCTTTCACGCGCCCCTTGGCTGAATTGATGAGAATATATTTGCCGTCGTACTCGAACCAAACGGGGGCCACATGAGGGCTTCCGTCCGGCATGACTGTCGCCAATTGCGCAAACGCCTTCTTCTTGGTCAGGTCGAGGTAGTTTTCAGGAATAGCTGTCATGGTCGTCTCCTGTTTCATTTCGAGGTTAACACTGCGCAGCCTTGCCTCGCCAGATCGAAACGCGGAAAGCGTCAGCGGGAATACGCTCGATAGAGCGCACAGGGCGAAGCTCCGTTGTGCGCGGCGTGAACTTTAGAGCGCACAGGGCGAAGCATTCTAAGCAGTGTGCACGTATATCATATACTGTATAATTTATCCATGGCACAGGTTACGATTTACCTCGCGGATGAGATCGAGGCTCAGGCCCGTAAAGCCGCAAAAATGCGGGGTACTTCTCTCGGTCGCTGGATCGCCGAGCGCGTTGCCGAAGAAGTGAAGAATACCTGGCCACCCGAGGTGCTTGCGGCAATCGGCAGCTTCGCGGACTTTCCGGACCAGGCGACGCTCCGCAAGGGCTACGGCACGGACGCTCCCAGAGAGCCCTTGGATTGACGCTACTCGATAGCAACATCGTCATTCACTGCCTCAAAGGCAGGGAACCCGCGGCTTCCCGATTGCGTGCGGCCGCGCCGTCGGAAATAGCCATTCCGAGCGTGGTTGCTTACGAACTGGAGTACGGAACCCTCCGGATTGCTAGCCAGCAGCGCCGCAGAATTCTATCCCGGATGCTGGAAAATCTGGAAGAAGTTCCGTTTGGCCGGGAGGCGGCGCGGGAAGCAGCGCGTATACGCATGGAGTTGGAGCGGCGTGGAATCGTCATCGGCCCGCTCGACCTGCTCATTGCAGGAACGGTTCTGAGCCGGAGAGCCACACTCGCTACGAACAACACGCGGGAATTCTCGAGGATCAAGAGCTTGCGTCTGGAAGACTGGACCTCGCCGTGACGCGTCGATCTATATGAGGACGCCGGCGGTCTTCGCGGCCGCTTCCTTTTCCCTCTCTCCGCGCTGTCCCGAAAGATCCGATACACTCTGTCATGGATGAACTTCGTCCACGCTCTGGCCGTAGCCGCCTGCGCCCATACTGATGATCCTCCAGCTGAATCACCTCAACAGCCAGGCGGCGATAGCCACCACTCCAAACGTCGTCGAAGCCCTCTACAGACTGGTTGAAGACGGCCATATCGATCCGGCTCAATTCGCCCGCCTCCAGGTTCAGTTGGACTGGGTCCAGTACAAGCAGAATTTTCGCGAGATCGTGACCGTGTCGCGCGGCGCCAGGACGAAGGACGAGCGTCGTCCCCCGGTCATGGACATGCGCATCGACACACGGCAAGTGACGCCGGACACCCTGCGCGCGGAAATCCTGCGGGCGATGGAGGCCTCCGATCCGGAAAAGGTTCCCGAGAGGTCCCCGGGAGCGCAAAACCAGGACCGAATACCGCTCGAAGACTTCAAGTCGTTTCGTCACAGCATCGCATGGGAGTTCAACAAGCTCTACTGGACGCATCTGGGCGATTGGGAGAAGGCCACGGGCAGGGGCTATCAGCAGGCCCTTCCGGGCGGCAAGTCCGACGGCGCCAACGACGAAGCGGTCGCGGACAGCGTCGCCGATTTCTGGACTCTTCTGCGCGATATGGAGACAAAGAAACAGCTCCCTGCCGAGATTTTCATTCTGGAACTCGGCGTGGGAAGCGGGACGCGATGCGGAATGTTCGTCGAGAGATTTCGCGCGCTCGACCAGCAGCGCGGAACCAGTTACTATCCCCGGCTCCGCGTTCTGATGGGGGACTATTCGCTCGAAACTCTGGACATGTCCCGCCCTGCCATGCAGGAACACATCGAGCTGTGCAGTTTTCTGGCGCTGGATGCGCTGAATCCTCTGAAAACTCTCTCCTTTCTTCGCCACAAAATCCTTTACGTCCACTCGACCAACATGTACGACAACCTGCCGGACGAAGAGATCCTTCGCCGCGATGGGCGTCTTTTCTACGTCCACGTCCGAGCCTGCGTGCCGATGAGCGATGCGGTAAAGATCGCGGAAACGTTCAAAGTACCGGTCGAGAGCATTCGGGGAATGGTGGACAAGCTACTGGGAAACGGACCCGACTTTATAGGAGACCGCGGCTGCGGTATGGCCTTCTGGCAGGAACTCTGGCAAGCGATGCGGCTGGAAGAAAAGATCGTGGCTTTCGAGGACCTGCCGGATCTCGCGCTCCCCGCCGGCCTCGATGTGCCCCGGCTGGAAGATATCCTGGAAGAAGCGCCCGGCGATCTGCGCTTCCACCTCAGTTCGGGAGCGCTCGAAAGCTTCGTGAATACCATTCCGGTTCTTCACCCTCGCGGCTATCTCCAGGTGCAGGATATTTTCGTGACGGACCTTAATGACTACCGCGTTGGCTTCCACGGTCCCGGCAAGATGGATGGATCCATCGTCAATTGGGTCAACGGCCCACTCCTGAAAGCAGTCGCGGAACGAGCCGGCTACGACCTGCACTTCGCGCCATACCGTTACCGTAAAGGATCGAAGACGTCCGTTCTCTATACCACCCCACGCGAGTAGCCCATGAGCAAAGCGAATATTTCCCATGAGCGAAGCGAATATTTCCCATGAGCGAAGCGAATATTTCCCATGAGCGAAGCGAATACTTCAATGAGCAAAGCGAATATTTCGACGCCACTCCCCATCCTTCCGACATCGATAGTCGGCAGTTACGCCATGCCAGGCTGGCTGGATCGCCTCAAGACCGATTATTTTGCCCGCCGCATCAGCCATCACGATCTCTGCGAGACCTATGACGCGGCAATCAAGGCCGCCATTAAAGATCAGGAGGTGGCCGGTCTCGACATCGTTACCGACGGAGAGCTCCGGCGCGACAACATGGTCGATTACTTCCTCGAGCGGCTTGCCGGCGTTCAGATCGACCGCTCCTCCAGGAAGTTCTACTACGACTTCTACGACAGTTCGGTACAAGGCAAGCTCCCCACGGCTTCGCTCGGCCTCGTACGGGATTTCCAGTTTCTGCGCACGTTCACGGACCGCGAAACGAAGATCTGCATTACCGGGCCGCATTGCCTGACGAAGCGGATTCGCAACCAGTTCTACCCGAGCGAAGAAGCTCTCGCGATGGATATCGCCAGAATAATGAATCTCGAGCTGAAGGCGCTCGCGAAAGCGGGTGCGGGAATTATCCAGATCGACGAGCCCTATTATTCCGGCTTCCCTGAAGATGTCTCCTGGGGCGTGAACGCATTGAACACGCTGGTCGAGGGAGTGGATACCAAAATCGCCCTGCACGTCTGTTATGGGAACCGGTACGGTAAGCCCTCCTGGGAAGGCAGCTACCGGTATCTCTTCCCCGCGATTCTGGATGCCCATATCCACCAATTGACCCTCGAATTTGCGCGGCGCGGGGGAGAAGATCTCGATCTGTTCCGGGAATTCAAGCCTCCGTTCGATCTCGGCGTGGGAGTGATCGACGTCAAGAATCACGATGTGGAGACGCCCGATATGGTGGCCGAACATATTCGCCGGGCTCTTGAAGTCACGCCCGCTGAACGGATTGCCGTGCTGACGGATTGCGGGTGCTTCCATTTGCCGGGAGACGTGGCGTTCGCCAAGCTGAAAGCGATGGTGGAAGGAACCCGCATAGTCCGCCAGGAACTGGGAAAATGAGGTAGCACGGGCTTCAGCCTGTGGGCATTCCAAAAACAAACTATGCGCCCCCCCAATCCAGTCCGGGAAGCTTTGACCGGCGGGCGATTTTGCTACATCGTGGAACTGGTCGCCAGCCGGCTCACGCGGGAGGCGAAGTTGTTTCAGGCCGCCTCCGATCTCGCGCGCATTCCCGAAGTGGTGGCCGGAAGCATTACCAGCTACGCGGGCGGCTCGCTCGGACACGACCCCATCCGCGTCGGCACGGCCGCGCGCGCTCGCGGACTGACTCCCAACATCCACATCACCTGCGTCAACCGTGATCGTCCGGCTATCCTGCGCGCGCTGGAGGACCTCTACGCGCTCGGCATCGAAAATGTCTTTGCCATCACGGGCGATTATCCCCAGGGGAGCAGCCAGGCCTCCCCGCCTCTGTTCGCAATGGATTCCGTGCAACTCGTCGAGACGATCGCCGAACTGCGCGCGGCCGGGATGCCGTTTTACACCTCGGTCGCCGTGTCGCCCTTCAAGTACACCGAGGCCGATTGCGCCTACCAGTACCTCAAGCTGGAGAAGAAGATCGCCGCCGGTGCCGATTACGCCATTACTCAGCTCGGGTTTGATGCGCGCAAATTCCGCGAACTGAAGCGGTATCTCGACGAGCGTGGCCTGCGGACACCCGTCCTCGGCAACGTCTATGTTCTGCCTGCGAAGGCAGCGGAAAAGTTCTCGAAGGGAGAGCCTCCGGGCTGCTGGGTTTCCAAAGAGCTTCTTGATCGGGTCCAGGCCGAGGCGAAAGCCGACGACAAAGGCATGGCTGCGCGTCTCGAGAGGGCTGCGCGTACAGTAGCGATTCTCCGCGGGCTGGGCTATGCGGGAGCGTATCTGGGCGGCGACCACAACGCGGATCGCATTCGCTGGATTATCCGGCGCTCCGAAGCGCTGTCGTCCCGGTGGGAGGAATTCGCCGAAGAGTTCTCTTACGCCCCGAAAGGCGGATTCTACTTCTTCGATCAGCGCTCCGATCCACCTAAACCCCGTGGCCCGCTTCCACGAACCATGCTTCCGCGGACCCTGGACGCCATGGGGCGTCTGTTCCCCGTCAACAAAGAAGGCCCACTGCGGGACCTCCTGAAGACGATCTTCCGCTGGATTGACCGGCGGCCCGCCGCGGCTAAAGCCGTCGAGCGCCTCGAGTTTGCTGTCAAATCCCCGCTGTTTGGCTGCCAGGCTTGCGGCAACTGCGTCCTCGGACAAATGGAATACGTATGTCCGATGACCTGCCCCAAGAGTATGCGCAACGGCCCCTGCGGCGGCACCCTGAACGGCCAATGCGAAGTGATTCCCGACAAGCCCTGTATCTGGGTCGGAGTATACGATCGCGCCAAAGCGGCAGGCAGAGTGGATGAATTGAAAACCTACATCCCGCCGCGCCTGCTTTCTCTGCAGGGCACCAGTTCCTGGATCAACTATTTTCTCGACCGTGACAGCCGTCCGGGCCAGACTGCTGCAAACGAACAGGAATCAATTGTTCACGCGCGCTCTACCGGGCCGTGACCCCGGACATCCCCTTCAGTGGTGCCGGCCCGGACATCCCCTTCAGGGGTGCCGGCCCGGATATCCCCTTCAGGGGTGCCGGCACGTGAGGGACCGGTTACGTAGCCTCCTTATAATGTCCTGAAGCCTTTACCGTACCGGTTTGCCGAAGAAGTGAAGAATACCTGGCCATCCGGGGTGCTTGCGGCCATCGGCAACTGCATGTGCGCGTTGCGATCCAAAGCTGCTGGTTTCTCCCGCTTCAGCCGGATTCCAACCGCCATTGCACTACACATTCGCCCTCACGGCGTGGCGCATCACGATCAGGAAGTGATTGCGGCTGCTTTTGAGCTTTTGATGACGCAAGTCACATACACGGCGCGCTCCCGATATCAACGTTAGCCGAAAAGCCGTTAGGCGAAGCATTCACGAAGATCAATACGCCAATAGACTGTCCGACAAAGGCGGAATTGGAGGGTAACGTGAAATTCAGGAGCTTCGAAACAAAGTTACCCTTCCCCGGACTTGGGATGTCAAAGGCCGCTACTTGAGCGAAGCCCGGCCCAGCCGTCAGATATACCCTGACGGTCTGCGGCCAGCCGGCAACCGCCGTTGTTCCATCGGGCTCCGTGTCCGGCACACCGCCGTAAAAGTTCAGGTAATACGTTTGACCGGCCACCCACTTCAACGAAGTGTTTTGCCGAGCCACACCCGATCCCTCCAGAACAGTAGGGCTAAAAGAACTGGTCGGGAACGGCGCCCCGCTGGGATACTGGGCGACGCCCGGAGTATAAGACGCGACTCCGGGTGCAGGGCTTCCACCGCATACCCAGTTCGTTGGGCAGCTTCCGGGCGTCCCCGAAAACAGAGGGTTAATGAGACCACTCTTACCAGTAAGGTCGACGCCGGGCGAAGGGTTGCCGGGCAAAGGGTTGGCGCAGGCTGTCATCACGGAATGCAGTTCTTGTACCACGCCGCTGACTTTTAATTCTTCATTGATGATGACCGGGAAGAAATCCGCCTCGAACAGCGGGTCCTTGCCGGTATGCACGTCAGCAGCCTGCGCCAGCGGCAGGGGGTCCAGGGGGAAGACCTGGCTCGTGACGGTGAAGGTAGTCCCCAGGGGTGGCGGTGGTGGCGGTGGACATGGGGGTGGAACCAAAGGCGGTGAAACCAGGGGAAATGAACAGGGCTTCCATTGCGATCCCGGCCCCGCGGTGAGGACGATCATGCCAGGGACGGAGAACGGCGCGCCCGCGCTAATCGGCGTGAACTGCGCGAGGAAGTAGACAGTCAGCGTCGAGGTGAACGTTCCGCCGTTGAGGATGGGGTTGGTGATGGGGTTGGTGAATCCTACAGTCATCGTCCCGGTGTCAAGCGCCAGATTCGCCGGATCGAGGGTGACGGCGACATCGTATAGATTGCCGCCAACCAGGACATGGTTCTTACTGACCAGCGACAGCGCGGTGATCTGGATTGGGATTGGCGCCCCGCCAACGACCGCGTTGTCGAGCCGCTCGACGATAGTGTCGGTCTGCCCGACGGGCGGGATCGAGATTATCGGACTACCGACGAACTCCACGATACCGATGCCGGGGAAGTTGTAAAAGGTTCCGGCAGTGGTTCGCAGGTAATCGCTGCCCAATACGACGCATGGGGTAGCGGCAGGGCAGGGAGTGACGGCTTGCGCCGGTACCGCTAGTACGACGCTCAGTCCCAAAATACTGGCATAGAGCCTTGCTCGAAGAGTCTGCATGGGACGGACAATACTAAGACCGGCATTCTGGAACAACTGGGAAAATTACTAGGAGCCTGTCCGGGAAATGGATTTTCCCTCCGTCAACCCACTACCCCGTTCGGGCAAGGCAGATTCCATCAACCAGTTGATCTGGCGTGTCTCAAAGGGCAAGGAACAATAATCGGTGGCGCCCGCTTCGAGGGCATCCAGCCATGCCGTTGTCTCGGGAATGCGGGCAACAACCACGAAGGGCAACTCTGGCCGCTCCTCCCGGACCCGGCGCAACAAAGGCAAGTACTCCGAGGGTTCGCCACCGGCAAATATAATGTCCACTTCTATCAGGTCGTGCGCTCCGATATGTGCGCTCCGATATTTTGGGTCTTCTGTTCGATCCGGTGCCGTTCCACCGCCAGCGCACCGCTGATCTGAGCGGCGATTGTCTTTTCAACGCCAATTAGATATACGCTTGCCATGCGAGTCTTGTCATCCCCTCGAATCAGGAACAGTTGTTCCCGGCAGATGTTCCACCTCGCTCCGCAGGGCATCTAGGCTGATGGGCTTGGCCGGGTAACTTGTGAAACCCGCGGAGAATGCACGTTCGCGATCACCCTGCATAGCACTGGCAGTGAGTGCAATGATCGGCGTCGCAGTAAAGTTTTTGTCGCCTCTAAGCTCCTGCAGGGCTACGAAGGCGTCCAGTACGGGCATGTGCAAGTCGAGGATGATGAGATCGGGTAGAAGCTCCCGGGCTCTGCGCACCGACTCCGCCCCGTCGCTCGCCTCGAACACCGCATGACCGCATTGCTCCAGAACGGTTCGGATGAGTTCGCGGCCAGTGGCTTTATCGTCGGCGACCAGCACTTTCTTCATAGGGAGTGCTCGATCGGAATAGTAAAGGTGAAGCAGGCTCCCTTGCCCGGCTCGCTCTTCAGCGAGATGCTTCCGCGATGTTGCTCGACGAGGCGCTTCGTGATGGCAAGACCCAGCCCGGTGCCTTCGTGTCCACCCTCGATACCGGCGCGCACTTGATGGAACTTGTCAAAAACCGCCTGCTGCTGGTCTTCCGGAATGCCGATCCCCGTGTCCGAGACCGAGATTTCGGTAAAGCCGCCACAGCGCGCGGCCTGGATGCGGACCCTGCCGCCGTCCGGCGTGAATTTTATTGCGTTCGTCAACAGGTTGTGCAGAATCTGTTTGAACCGAAGCCGATCTGCGAAAACCGCGGCCGTGATCGGAATATCCGTTCCAATCTCCAAAGACTTCGCCGTTGCGCGCGGCCGGACCGAAGAGAGCACCTCCTCGATAACCGCGTCGATGGCGAACGCCTCATGCCGCAACTCAAGTCGCCCGGCTTCGATCTTGCTCAAGTCGAGAAGGTCGTTGATCAAATCGAGCAGATGCAGCGAATCCTTTCGAATGTGACTGAGGAATCGCTTTTGTTGCTCGTTCAGCGGCCCCTGTGTCTCCTCAGCCAGCAGCTCGGCAAACCCTATAACGGTGTGGAGCGGCGAGCGCAGCTCGTGGCTCATGTTTCCCAGAAACTCCGTCTTGAGCTGATTGGCTTGCTCCACTTCCCGATTGCGCGACTCCAGCTCACGGACATACTTGTCCTTGATGGCGCGGAGCTGGTCTTCCATCTCTCTGCGCTCGGTAATGTCGCGAATGATCGCAGTGACCCGCAATCCATCGCTGGACTTCACCGAACTGAGGCTGATCTCGACGGGAAAATGTGAGCCGTCCTTGCGACGCGCCTCCAGCTTGAGGCCGGAGCCCATGGGCCGCGTTACCGGATGGTT
>JBEKTF010000156.1:0-12884 GCA_049516355.1 Bryobacteraceae bacterium
ACCACCGCGCGGTTATTATTTCCCGCGTTGGCAGCCACTTCCACAAGCGCCTCGCCTTTGAATACCTTCAACTGTCCGGGGTCCGAATTGAGTTCCGCGAGGCCGTGCTTCTGCATCCGGATCTCATAATCCTTATAAAGCAGAACAACGGGAGAATCCTTGAGGTTCATTTGCGGATCGTCCGACTCGAGCATCACGCTGCCTGAGAGGATGTCGACCCGCGTGCTCACCAGCCGGGTGTCGATCATTCTGATCGAACTGTTCTCACCAAGACGGAGAAAAACACCGGGCGTGAGCAGCACTTCGGCGCGCCCGAGCGAGGTGCTCAGCACGCTCTGATCTTTCACTTCAGGAAATTTACCAACCTTCGACTGGACTGGCATCCCATCGATCGAAACATCGCCCTCGAAATAGTGAAGCGTTCCAGAACGGGCGGAAGTGATGCTCTGGGCGGAACAAATTGCCCCTGCCATGGCGACCACCACTACTGCGGACGAAAGTTGGCGCTGCATGGACATGACAATCCTCTTGCAAGAATGATCCCGCCTGAGCGTACCAATGTCAAATGCCGTCGGCGTGCGCAGGGACCCGGACAGCCCTACAGCCGCACGATCTTCTTGGATTTGAACCCTTTCAAAGCGTTGCGCGTGTCCACGATCAAACTCGCCTCGTCCACCAGCGCCTTATAATCGAAAGCCGCATGATCCGTTACGATCATGACGCAATCGGCCGTCTTCATCGCCTCGGCGTCTCGGGTTAAGAACGAACCGTCTTCGAGAAGGATCTGCGGCACATGCGGATCCGAGTAAGAAATGATTGCGCCGCGCTTCTCCAGCAGGTGCATGATGTCGAGCGCCGGCGATTCGCGCAAGTCCTCAATATCCTTCTTGTACGCCACGCCGTAGATGTGAACCTTCGACCCCTTCACCGCCTTGCCCACGTCGTTCAACGCGTTTTGTACCTTCGCGACCGCAAAATGCGGCATCTGGCCGTTAATGTAACCGGCGAGTTCGATGAACCGCGCTTCGATGCCCGATTGTTTGGACTTCCACGAAAGGTAGAACGGATCGATGGGAATGCAATGTCCCCCGAGTCCGGGCCCCGGATAAAAGGGCATGAAGCCAAACGGCTTGGTGGCCGCGGCCTCGATCACTTCCCAGACATTGATGCCCATCCCGTCGCACATGACAGCCATCTCGTTCACCAGGCCGATGTTGATCATGCGGAACGTGTTTTCCAGCAACTTCACCATCTCGGCGACCTGAGTGGAACTTACCGGCACAACCGTTTCGAGCGCCTGAGAATAAAAGAGGCGGCCGAGTTCCGTGCAGGAGGGCGTTGTTCCACCCACCACTTTCGGAATATTCTTCGTCAGGAACTTTGTGTTACCGGGGTCGACGCGCTCCGGCGAAAAGCAGAGGAAGAAATCCTTGCCGACCAGCAGTCCGGATTTCTCCAGCATCGGCAGCACCAGTTCGTCGGTCGTACCCGGGTAGGTGGTGGATTCCAGGATCACGAGGATGCCGGGATGAAAATACTTCGCGATTTCTTCACAGGCGGCCACGATGTAGCTCATGTCCGGATCTTTGGTCTTGCGCAGCGGCGTCGGCACGCAGATGTTAACAGTGTCGAGATCGCGGATCACGGAAAAATCGGTCGTGGCGCGCAGTTTGCCGCTCTTGGCGAGCGGTGCAAGGGCCGACGAGGGGACGTCACCAATGTAGGAGTCACCGGCGTTGATTCGTTCGACCTTGCCTTCGCTCAGGTCGATGCCGGTAACATTGAAGCCAGCCTGGGCATACTCGACTGCCAGGGGAAGCCCCACATACCCCAGACCGACTACCCCAACCCGGGCGGTTTTCGATCGGATTTTCTCCCTGAGCATATCGGCTGTGGCTGATGGATTGGATGTTTCAACACTAGTCATTGAGGATCATTTTCCCATAATCGAAAGACCCGTCTGCTATATATTCGGCGGGACCGGTTAGCCATGCTTCCGGTTCGAAACGCACCTTGAGCGGACCGGCAGGCGTAAGAACAGTAACCGGACTGTCCACGAACCCACGCGCCAAAGCCGCTGCGGCCGCGCCCGTCGAGCCGGTTCCGGAGCTGTTTGTTTCGCCCGCGCCCCGCTCCCAGAAGCGCGCGTCGACGGTGTTGCGGTCGACCTTGCGGATAAAGGAGACGTTGGTGCGATTCGGAAAACGCGGATCCCGCTCCACCGCGGCGCCCAGCGCGCGCCAATCGAAATCGAAGTCGTCCACCGGGAACACGCATTGCGGGTTCCCCACGTCGACGATGACCGCATCGAGGCCTTGGACCTTTGCCGCAGGTTCCACTATCCGGATATTGCCCATATTCATCTCGAACTGGAACTCGCGTTCGCCGCGCGAGATGAGCCGGAGGTGCTTGATACCCGCGCCCGTCCAGATACGGAAGTCGTTTTTGTCGGCTCGCCCCGTTTCTTTTTGTTGGAGGAGCGCGAGCAGAGCCGCGGCGCACCGCGTGCCATTGCCTGAGAGTTCCGGTTCGCTGCCATCTGAGTTGAAGAGCCGGATAGACGCGTCGAAGCTCTGTCCGGAAGGGTCGTCGCCGCCCGTGCGGTCGAGCAGCATCCATCCATCGGCGCCCACGCCTGTGTAGCGGTTGCAGATGGCGATGGCGACTTCCTGCAGATCCGCCGGTGGCACGTCTTCTGCCATGGTCACGAGGAAATCGTTCTTTGCCCCGTGCAGCTTAACGAAGGGGATTTTCATACGCTCGTTTGTATATTTCGATCACAGGCCCACCTTTTACCGTAACGCGTTGCCTGAGTTCGTAACGGGGGCCGTGCAGGCGCGCTTTATCGAGCATGGTTTGAATTGCGTCGCCGCTTTCCACGACAGCCCAATCGGCGTGGAGAAAAAGGTCGGGCCGCGCCATGGCCGCATTCCATTCCAGATCGTTGTCGCCGGTCAGGGTCTCGTGAATCGGGACGCCGATCGTGCGAAAAATCGGAGTCAGCTCGCCAAAGTTGGTGATGAATGTCTCGTGGGAACCGGAGGACGCGGCCAGGTACGCTGCCGCCTGCGAGATCCATTGACGCCGCACCCGCGAGTTCACTTCCGATTCCCGCCACGTGACGGAGTCGCCGGGAGGATGGATCAGGAACGGCGACAACGCCAGCAGCACGATTGCGATCGCCACGGGTTTAGCGAACTGGCGTGCCAAAGCCGCCGCTCCCAGCGCCGTCAATGGAAGAAAAGCCAACCCGTAGCGCGTGTTGTAGAGGGTGTGCGGCCACAATGCTGGAACGTAGATGGGGACGCCCGAAGAATGAATCGCCCATATGTAGAAAACGGGCGGAAGCGCCAGCAGGAACAAAGGCCACACGACTCGGCGCGCAAGTGCGATCAGTACGCCGGCTCCTCCGATGATCAGCGCCGGCCAGCCCGCGACCGCTTGTCCCGCCGCCAGGAAATATTGCGCCGCCACGCGCCAGTCGCCTCGACCGGGGTAGCCGCCGTTTCCCTGAATCGCAATCGCGGAATACGGTCCGCGATAGAAGTACAAAGGATCGCCGTAGTACCAACGATTGTGGGCCAGCCAAAGCAGTGGTCCGGCTCCGGAGATGATGCAAAAAACAATCGCGGCAGCCCACCGTTTCTTGCCCGCGCCGATCCAAATGTAAATCGCCGCGAAAGGCAAGAGAAACCAGGCCTCGTAGCGGGTTAACGTTCCGGCCAAAGCGGCAAGCGCTGCACAAAGCAGCGAACCCCAGCCTCGCGTCTCCCGAAACTGGACCGTGAAATACACCAGTCCGAAAAGCGACGCGAAAAATACCGGCTCGGTCATCGGAATCGACCCCAGGTACAGCGTGTTCGGGTTGAGCAGAAAAACTGCAGCCGCCACGCTCGCAGCCATCGTGTTCGCGAAGATCCTGTCGACCGCGGCGAACAGGAATCCCGTCGCGACTGTCATGCAGATGCCGGAGACTATGGCGCCACCGAGGCCGGTCCTCCACATCCAATCGTTCCGGACCAGAGGAACCATCAGCAGATGCGGAAGCGGCAGCCATGTGGTGCCTATTTGCGACCATCCCGGCGTGCGCGAGTCGACGATGCGGCGGGCGATATCGAGGTGCGCCTCGGCGTCGCCGAAGTAAAGCGTTGTGCCCGTGCGGTAAAAGTACGCGATGGCCAGGGACATCACGGCCGCCGCCGCAAGGAAACAGAGAACTATCGAAATGAAACCCGCAGCGTTAGCGGAGGAGCGCCGGCGGTCGCCCTTTTGCCGCCGGGTCTTCATACACTGGCGGGGTGCTGAAAAAGTGAGTGGCGGGCCAAAAGTCCTGGTCCACGTGTCTTGCGAGCTGTTGATTCTTCGTTGTGGAGTAGGCGTTTTCGCCTGCGCCTTTGTCGTGTGAGGGACTTTTTCAGCATCCCGCTAGAACGACGTGAAATCTTTGAACTCTTCGAAGCGAGCATCAATCTCCTGGCGAGTCAGCGTACGGAATCGCTCGACGCCGAAGCGCTCGCAGCAGAAGCTGCCCATCACGGAGCCGTAGATCACGGCGCGCCGTAGTTCATTCGCGTCTACGCCTTCGTGCCTCACGTCGATTCCCGCGCCCGCCAGATAGCCCATGAAACCGCCCGCGAAACAGTCGCCGGCGCCGGTCGGGTCGAAAACGTCTTCCAGCAAATATCCAGGCACCATGAAGTGCTTGTCTCCGTGCCAGAGAATAGCGCCGTGTTCGCCGCGCTTGATCACCAGAATACGGGGACCCATTCCTATGATCTTGGCGGCTGCCTTGCGGAGATTATTCTCGCCGGACAACATGCGGGCCTCGGAATCGTTGATGAGCAGAAAATCCCATTCCGCGATGGTCTTAAGCAGCTCTTCGCGGAAATCTCCGATCCAGTAATTCATGGTGTCGCCGCCCACCAGCTTCAGCGCTCCATTCATCTGCGCTTTTACGGCGCGCTGCAGGCCGGGTTGAATATTGCCCAGCAGCAGATAAGGCGCGCTTTTATACGACTCCGGCAACTTCGGATCGAAATTCGCGAACACGTTCAACTCGGTTGTGAGCGTTTCGCGATCGTTCATGTCCTGCGAATAAACACCGGCCCAGAAAAACGTCTTGCCCGGTACGCGTTCAAGACCGGCCAGATCGATGCCGCGTGAGGCGAGCAGTTCGATGTCCTTTTTCTCGAAATCGTCGCCCACCACCGCGACGATCTTCGGCTGCGTAAAGAAACTGGCGGAGAGAGATATGTAAGTACATGCGCCGCCGAGCATGCGGTCTACTTTTCCGTGCGGGGTTTCCACCCCGTCGTACGCAACAGAACCAACTACCACCATGGACATTCGTTTGATTGTAGCGGACGCTCTCGAGAAACGAAGCTCCGGATGCGAACGTTCCATTTCCATGACAATTCAATGAAATAGCTATGACAAGGCCCGCGCGATGGCGCGCCGCGTACTAGAATCCGAAGGAATGGAAAAGATGGAAATTGTGCGCGACCTCGGCGCGACGGGTACCACTAGTATTCTTCGTCTGCAAGGTCCACTCACTCTCTCGACATTGTTTGCACTGCAGGATATCCTGCGCGAAATCGGGGGCTCCGATACCGTGATCGACGTAAGCGAAGTACCCTATATCGATTCAGCCGGGCTGGGCACAATTCTGAGCCACTGGGCTCACACGCAGCGCAGCGGGCACAAGTTCGCATTGACCGGCGTCAGCCCTCGCATCGAGGTGTTGCTGGAGATCACGAAAGTGAATACAGTTCTGCCGATGTTCAAGACGGCGCAGGACGCCGATCTGGCTTTTACGGGGAAAGCCGCAAAAGCTTAAGCCGCCGCGCGCATAACGGGTGCCCGCGCGGCTTGCGTGCGCACTGCCCCCAGGCGCGAATCCACTTATTCGCCCGTGTTTCCACGAATTCAAATGCCGCAATGGAAACGGCAATCACCACGGCTATAAACAGGAATCCGGTCCACGCTGGCGGTGTCGCGCCCCAGCGGTAAGAAGTGTATCGCGTAAACCACCAGAGCAGCGGAATATGCAGGATATACATCGAGTAACTCGCTTTGCCGAGATACCCGGCAGTGTCACTCGATAGCGCCCGAGCGAGATAACCGCCACCAAATGAAAGCCCGATCAGCAGCGCCACGTTGAGCGGGCGAAGCACCGTATTGAGATTCATCACCGTGCCATCCAGAACGTGCGGATGCGTAATGAACGCCGCCCCTGCGAAAAGCGCCGGCAGGTAAATCGAGAACCCCAGCCACTTTGGCGCCGATCCCGACCGGGCGATGGCGTTATAGATCCCGGCGGCGGCGATTCCCGCCACAAAATCCGAAAGATGGTGGATCGGTTTCCAATAGCCCGGGACGCCCCCATGCGCCAGCAGAATCGGAACAATGAACGATGCTCCCAGCGTGGGCAATATTCTGGTGAGGCTGCCGCGGCGCAGCCACAGGAATAATAACGGAAAGCATAGATAAAAAAAGAACTCGCAGGAGAGCGACCACGCCGGCGTATTCCATCCCACCGCTAACGATCCGGTCCAGCCCTGCAGAACGAACGCATAGTCCCCCAGCGCCAGCGTCTTTTGCGCCATGCTCCTTCCCGGTTTCAGGAGGAATTCAAACATGAACCATGACACGAGCACGAGGCTGAGCAGATAAACCGGATAGATTCGCGCGAACCGGGCTATCGCGAACCGGGTCAGACTCTGGCGGTTCCATCGCGTGGACGCGTAACTTTGAGCGAGCACAAAACCCGACAGAAGAAAAAACGTCTGGACCGCGAGATAGCCGCCGCGAATAATGCCTTGCGCGGCATACGGCAGCGTCTGCGCCCATTGGTCCAGGAGCATGCCTTTGCCCATCAGATGATTCAGAATCACCCAGATTGCAAGTGCAAAACGGAGACCGGTCAACGCTGGCAAGTACTGCGAATCTCTACCCGGCAGTATGTTTGAAGGCGCGCGGGAGGGCGCTATTTCGATCGATACACTCGTCCCGGCTGGCTGAAGAGTAGAGGTTATGTAATCTATCTTACAATTCTCCGCTCAGGTTATCCAGCGAACCGGCCACCGCAGCGTCCGGAGCTTTGTCGAGGTTTCCCTGTAACTTCATTCGCGTTAGAGCACGCCGAACGGAAACAGCAGACGATGTTTGACCTTCAGTTGTACTTGGCCATCGGTTTGCCCGTTGCGGCGAATGGGGCTATGTTCCTGCTGTTCCAATCGAATATACACAAGTTACTCGACGCGTTTCGATCTGAGATTGACATACCTCTGGATGGTTGAAGGCAGAATATGGACGCGCGATTCGACACTCAGACGCAAGCGCTGCTTCGCGTCGAGCAGGTCATGGACGTGCGTCTTCGGGTTCTCGAGCAAAGATAGCCTGGCCAGTCGCGCAACGGACCCGTGAGTTAACCTGATCCACAGTTACACGGACCCGATCTGCCCCCGCACGATCCAATCGGCTTTGCCGCGAGCGACTACATCGAACTGGCGCTGGCGGCGTTTTTCGTCCTCGTCGCTGTCGTATGGCACGGCGTCCGGCGTCCGTGGATCGCGCAATACGGCGCAGCATTCGCCCGGCGAACAGGCTGGTGCATGTTGGCGCTCGCCATAGCGCCGGTCGCCCTTCGCCTGCTGCTGCTCCCGAACCATCCAATCCCCTCACCCGATATTTACGACGAGTTCAGCCACCTCCTCGTAGCGGATACCCTGCGGCACTTCCGCCTGGCGAACCCGCCGCACCCTCTGCCGCAGTTCTTCGAGACGTTCTTCGTACTGCAAAGACCGGCTTACAGTTCGATTTATCCCATCGGCCAGGGGCTCTCGCTGGCGATCGGGTTGATGATCTTCGGCCTCCCGTGGGCCGGAGTTCTCTTATCGACGGCCGCGTTATGCGCGCTCTGTTACTGGATGCTGCGCGGATGGACCACACCGGGTTGGGCGCTCCTTGGAGGAGTTCTCGCGGTATTCGAATTTGGCCCTTTGAATCAGTGGAGCAACACCTATTGGGGCGGCGGATATTCGGCGGCGGCCGGATGTCTGGTGTTTGGAGCGTTGCCCCGGCTTCGGATCAAATATCGTCTGCGGGACGCCGCGTTGCTTGGTCTGGGCCTGGGGATGCATTTGCTCAGCAGGCCGTTCGAGTCGGTGTTCCTCCTGCTCAGCGTGGTCTTGTATTTCCTGCCGGACCTCCGAAAGCCCACCACGCTGCGATTGCTTGCCAGACCGGCGCTCATCGCCGCACTGGTCTGCGCTCCTGCGATTGGAATCGTGCTGGCACAGAACAAGCAGGCGACCGGCAACTGGATGACCTTGCCGTATGTGCTTAGCCAGTATCAATACGGCGTTCCAGCGTCCTTCACGGTCCAGCCGCATCCGGTTCCGCACAATGAACTCACGCGCGAGCAGGAGATGGATTACCGGATGCAACGCGCTTTCCGCAATGCTGAGAAGGACACACCAGGCAGTTACCTGAAACGGCTGGTCTACCGGACCCGCTATTACCGGTTCTATCTCTATCCGCCGCTCTATTTGGCTCTTTTTGTCTATCTGATCGGTATGCGCGCGTACCGGTTCGTATGGGTTGCACTCACAGTCCTGATTTTCGCGCTGGGGACGAACTTCTATCCCCTGTTCCTTCCTCATTACATTGCGGCAGTGCTCTGCCTGTTCGTCCTGATGAGCGTGGAGGGCCTGCGAAGACTCAGCCAGTGGCCCGCGGGAGCGGAAGCCGCGCGCGTTCTGATCTACCTTTGCATTGCGCAATTCGCCTTTTCCTATATCTCCGTCGCGATGAACCGCTCCGATACCTGGGATTCGATTAACTTCCGCATACCGGAACAGCGAATTGCGGTCAGCCGGCAGCTCGCGGCGACGCCGGGGAAACTGCTGGTGTTGGTCCGCTATTGGCCGCAGCATATTTTTCAGAATGAGTGGGTTTACAACGATGCAGATATCGACCGGGCCCGCGTAGTCTGGGCGCGCGACCTGGGCGACACCGAGGATGAGAAGCTGCGGCACTACTATCCCGATCGCACTGTCCTGCTGCTGGAGCCGGACGCGCGGCCACCGCGGCTGACGCCATACCAGCCCGAGCCGCCCAAACCGCCCGAAAAGCCGGAGGGAAAATCCGTTCCGAAGATCGTTTTTGAACCTGTTCCTTAACGCCGATTACCTGCCGGTCTTTTATCTTCCGGTCTTTTACCTGCCGGACGATCCGAAGCCACCTTCGCCGCGGCGGGAATCCGCCAGATCGCCTTCTTCCCATTCAACGGCCTCGTAGCGCGCGATCACCATCTGGGCGATTCGTTCCCCCGGCAGGATCTGAAAAGACTCGCGCCCCAGGTTATGCAGGATCACCTTGATCTCGCCACGATAACCAGGATCGATCGTTGCCGGACTATTCGGAAGCGTAATCGCATATTTCAGGGCCAGTCCGCTGCGGGGCCGAATCTGCGCCTCGTAGCCGGCAGGCAACTCAATCGCGAGGCCGGTGGCCACCAGCTTCGTCTCACCCGGCTCAAGCGTCGTGGCTTCGACGCTGTGCAGGTCCATCCCGGCATCTTCATCGGGACCGTGTGCGTAACGAGGGACCATCGCATCGATATGTAGTTTCTTTATTCTTATCCGGAGCAAACCGCTATCATAGCCGTTTGACGAAAAGAGTCATTGCAATTGCCCCGATGCCGCCCGAAAAAAGCGCGTACGCGCTCGCGCGGTACAGCCGCTCGGCTGATTCGATCCGGCAGTCCATCGATTGGGTGCGCTCGCATAATTCGCAGAGCTTTCTCGAAAGTTATTACTTTCAATACGGGCACCAGTCGATTGCCGACCTTGGCCATACGGTGCTCTGTTTCGAAGGCATAAGCGAACTTGCGGCGAGCGAGATCGAAGACGAAACGCTGTGGGACGGGCAGGCGAAGTCCTCGCGCTACCAGGACTTTTCGAAATCGGGTTTCGTCACGCCGCCGGAACTGGAAGGAGAAGCGGCTGCGTTGTATCAGGCTGCGGGCGAATCCCTGCTTCTCGCGTATAAGGAGGTTCACGCCCGCGTCAACGCATATCTCACCGAGACCTTGCCGCGTCCGGAATCCATGAAGCCGGACGCCTATGCCCGCAATATTGCGGCGCGAGCGTTCGATGTGGCGCGATATCTCCTGTTCTGGGGTGTGCCGACCAACGTTGGCCAGGTCACCAGCATTCGGACGCTGGAAAAGCAGATCAAACGCATGCGGGCATCCGAGTTCTCGGAAGTGCGGGACCTCGGCGAGGAGATGGCACAGGCCTGCGCAGCTGCCCCGGATTGCGTCTGGAACACGGAGAATAGCGAGCCCCTGGCCCCTACGCTGGCGCGCCACGCCGAGCCGGACGAATATACGCGACGATCGCGGGAAGATCTGAAGCTGTGGGCTGCGCAAAACCTGACGGTTGGAGAAATCGGACCCATCCACGAGGTGGATTTGGTGAAGCCGGACGACGTAATGTCAGAGATTGTGGCGACTTTGCTCTATCCGGTTTGCGACCACCCGTTTCGTGCCCTCTGCGAGACGGTGCGGAACTGGAGTAAAGAGCGCAGAGTAGAAGTGCTGGATGTTGCGGTCAAGTCGCGAGGTACCCGCGACGATCTGCTGCGCGGGTTTCGTGGCGGCCAGTACTGCTTCGACATGCTCATCGATATTGGGGCTTACAGGGACATGCACAGGCACCGCCGTTGCCACCAGTATAGGCAGGCTTATAGCGGTGCCCATGGATACTCTGAGCCAGCGCTGCTGTCGCAAGCGGGCGCGCAGGAGATCTACGGTACGGCGATGAGAAACGCCCTCATGACGATGCAGAAGCTGCCTGAGCCAGGGCGCCAATATCTACTGCCTTTCGGCGCACTCTCACGTTTCCTGTTCAAGATGGATTTCGCGGAGGTCGAGTATATTTCACGCGTCCGCAGCGGCGTGAAGGGGCATTTCAGTTACCGCAAGATCGCGTGGGAAATGAAACAGCGCGTGGAAGAGATCGAGCCGGAATTGGCGCGCCTGATCGACGCAACCCCACCTTGGGTGGAAGACCCTCTGAAGCGATAGCACTCTGGACGTGTTTTGTGAGATCGGAAGCCACACGATGCAAGCTCCAGTCCGGGGTGTTCGCGATTTGCTCAACCTATTGCATTTTCGCTGACCTGGCATACACTGAAGGCGTAACCGCCCCGGCTCTCATCCGAGATCGCCGGGGCTAATTTTTTGGAAAGGAGGTCTTGCGAGCGAGATGATTATTGGAATAGAAGATGACACAAATTATATGCAGCGGTCTCATGACGAGAAGTTTGGATTCTGGCTGCGGCTCTATCGGGATAAGAATCCCGGTGTACCGTTGGAACGAATTGCCAAACTTATGGGAATTGTTTATAACGAGCAGTTTTATGAGAACGTTCGCCGCGTGAAGCTGTGACGGATTGGCGGGACTGAAAAAAGCCCCGCCTCCCCGAGGCATACACGTCCAGAGACTATGCGCGTTTGGATGGCCCTCCATGCGATCCTTGGAGTAGATGCGCGCACTGAAGAGCAAAGTCGCCAACAAAGGCCGTGTCGCGCCTACCCGCCATGCGCGGGAAAGCATCTTTGGCCAGAGCCCTTTCCGAAAGTGGCGTGGTGCGCTCGGAGGCTTCCCAAGCGGGATCAACGAAATCAACGCCTGGATTCGCGAAATGCGGGGCCGTCGCACACCGGACAAGGCGCAGCAGCTTCAGTAGCTCAATAGAACAAATATTTCCGCCACTGCTCGTCGCCCTTGCCGAGCAGCCGGATCAAATGCCGGCTGGTATGCAAACTGAACGGGCGCGGCTGGCGGGCTAGCTTGAACCCCGCTTCTTCTGGAGTGCGGCTGCCTTTCCGGTTATTACACGGATGGCAGCAGGCCACCAGATTTTCCCAAGCCGATTCGCCGGCGCGCGAGCGCGGGATCACATGGTCCAGCGTCAACTCCGCGGCGGGCAGCACCTTCATGCAGTACTGGCACGTATAGCGATCCCGCATCAGAATATTCTTTCGCGAGAGCGCGCGCGTCTGGTGCGGAATACGCCGGTATTCCAGCAGCCGGATCACGGACGGCACCCGTAAGGAGCGCCGTGCTGAGTGGACTGCGTTGGACGAATGTTCTTCGGCCGAGGCAATCCCTTTCAGCACCAGCACGAGTGCGCGGCGGGCGGCGCAGATGTTAATCGGTTCGTAGCTCGCGTTCAACACCAGGACGGGTTTTTGCAATCTGCTGTAGGTCGGCATCTGCTCCTCAAGGTCTCCATCGTCGATCTACTCTTGCCAGCGTCACCAGGGAGACTGACCTTACTCCCCCACGTTTCAAAACGGACGCGCACGCGCTGGCCGTGGCGCCGGTCGTCATAACATCGTCGATAAGAAGAATCTTTCTGTCCGTGAGCCGCGGATCCGGCTTCGTGTTTGACCGCAGAGCATTTGACCGCAGAACGAAAGCGCCCGCGACATTGCGGCGCCGTCCCGCGCTGGCGAGCCCGGCTTGCGTTGCTGTCGCACGTTTACGCCGCAGAGCCTGCAGCACCGGAATCCCGCGCCGTTTCGCGATATAGCGAGCCAGAAGTTCCGCCTGATTGAACCCCGATCCCACTGCCTGCGCCAATGCAGCGGCACCGGGACAACCGCGTCAAAACGTTCATCGACCGAAATGGCGCGCTCCATGAAACCCGCCAGAGTCCGCGCCAGCGGCTTCATTCCGGAGTATTTATAAAGGTGAATGAGACTGCGGAGAGGGCCTTCGTACAACCCGAAGCTGGCCGCGTGATCGAAACCCCGTAAACCAGCGCGGCAGGCGGTTCAAACACCCTTGTCGTCAAGCGGATACGCATTG
>JBEKTF010000157.1:0-12861 GCA_049516355.1 Bryobacteraceae bacterium
ACGAAGGGAAGTTCAAAGTGCCGACGCTTCGAGAGGTAGAGCACACCGGTCCTTACATGCACGACGGACGGGAGAAAACGCTGGACGACGTGCTGGAGTTCTATCGGAAAGGCGGCCAGCCAGGTCCGCACCTCGATTCGCGCATTGCACCCTTCTTTCTCGATGCTCCGGCAAAGGCGGACTTGCTCGCTTTTCTCGAGTCGCTCAGCGGCGAAGGCTGGCAGCAGATAAAAGCGCCGGAGAGATTTCCGTAAGTCGCGGCGCGGCTTTCTGCCTTATCTTTTCCCAAACTTGAAACGCCGGCCCAGGATCATCTTGACCAGCAAATGATCGGTGCCGCTGGTCAGGCCTATGCCAGTGGCGAAGTTGAATTCCCAATTGGGGCCGAGATTCAGGTCGATGGCCGGCATGATCGCATGCACCTGCTCGCGCAACGGATCGAAGCCAGTGATGGAACCCAGGTCGCCGTAATACTCAAAGCCCATGCTGACCCTCTTCGTGACATCGAAGCCTACTTTGGCGTCGGGAGCGAACGTGACTCCTTTGCTCACGCTCAGCCCGTGAAAGGAACGGTCCACAGCAGGATTAAAGGCGAGATACCACCGATCCAGTTGCTTATCGATGATGGGCCGGATCTCCCAGGTCCAGGTATCCGGAGAGTACGAGCGGCGTTGGTAGCCGATCTCGGTGGAAAGGCTTACGTTCACGGGCCAGTGCCATACCTCTGGAATGCGGACGCGCGGGCGAATATGGTCTCCCACCCATTGGTAGCCCTCACCCGTCCGATAGCTCATGAAAATATAGAACCCGGTTTCAAACCAACTCGTGAAGCCTTGGGTGATCTCGATGGTCTCATGCAGTGCGTGGTTATCAGGACGGATTCCATCCACTTCGGTTTTTGATCCCTCGAAGGTGAAGTTGGAGTGCAACTCTACCATGGTGCGTGCGGGCGGGACCATCTCGCTCCCATATACCTGCACTTCATAGTTGCCTTGAGCGCGGAGGGAGGCAGCGGGCAGCAGGAACAGCAGTAATGTCACCAGGACACGCACTGGATGGACGAATTGGAGAATGAAGATCAATGAAAATGCGAATGTGGTGGATGGCACACCATCAACGCCGCCAGACGAGTGCGTCGACATGTGGCACTCGCGGTTGACTCCCTGCGGATCGCGGGCTTTGTATACCTCGCCCATGCCGCCCGCGCCCATCGGTGCAAGGATCTCGTAGGGGCCGAGTTTTGTGCCGGCGGCGAGCGGCATATCAGGATTCAGTTCAGTTTAGCCGATCAAAGAAGCGGATCGCGCATTCCGTCCTCAATTCAGATCGTGGACGAACAGCCGCCCCACAATCGCCTCATCGCTTCAAGACACAGTGCGTTCGACGCGAAAAGGCCCTCCAAGGACAGACCCACCTCTATTCGCTGGATGCGCGCGCGTTCACCGGAGCCGCGCCGTCGAACGACTGGAGCGCAAGGTAGCTGAGGCCGAACCGCTTGATGTTGTCGTGCTGCTTCTCAAACTGGTCGAAATGGCCTTCCTCATCGCCGACGAGCCCTTCGAAGATCTGCCTGGAAGCGGCGTCAGCATTCGCTCCGCATTCCAGTGCTGCGCGGTTATATGTTCGGGCACCATCTTCCTCCATCGCCATCACCTTGACGAGCACCGCGTCCGGTTCCAGTATTTTTTCGACCGGCCCGGCAGGAACCATTTCGACATCGCCTTTCAGGAACAGAATTCGTTCGGCCAGCCGTTCCAGGTGGCCCATCTCCTGAATCGCGATCCGCTTGAACAATTGCGCGAGCGGCTTGAGGCCCTGATCGTCCAGGTGGAAGTGAAAGTACATGTACTGGTGAATGGCCTGCAACTCGTCAGCAATCCCTTTGTTTAGGAGTTCAATGCTCTTTTCTCTGTCCATACTCTTTTAGCTCCATCTCAATTATCCTCCTGAAGGCAATCAGGCACGCGCAGCATCGGCCTGTCGGAGAATTGGCCCGTCTTGCTGCTCACGTAGCGGAACAGCGGCCAGTTGCAAAAGACATGTGATTGATTCAGATAAGTTTGCCCGATCAAACAGCCGATAGGGCCTGAGTGACGCGCATTCCGTCCACGATCCGCCCGCCAGAAATACCTTCCGATATTGATGCTATGAAAGCGCTGCAGTGGGGTTTCGCGTAAACTGCGAGCAAAACCCCGGCACTAAGGAGGTGCTGCAGCAATATGGAACAGTTTATCGGATGCGACGCACACAAGAAATTCTCCGTGTTCGTCGCAGTGAACGAAAAAGGTCAGGCTGGCGAGGCGGTGCGCGTGGAGCACGAGCGGAACCTGTACCGCGAGTTTCTGGCGCGGCTCCCTGCGCACTCGGCGATCGCCGTGGAAGCCAGCGGTGGCTACAGTTGGCTGGTGGACGAGATGGAGCGGTTGGGGCACCATCCCAGGCTGGCCAATCCGGTCGAGGCCAAGCGGCGGATGGGGTTGACCAACAAAGCAGACAAGCTGGATGCCAGAGGGCTGGCGATCCTGCTGCGCAACGGGACACTGCCGGAGGTGTGGATTCCGCCGGCCGAGTTGCGCGATCAACGGGAGTTGCTTCGTCTGCGCATTTTCCTGGTGAGGTTGCGCACGCGAGTGAAGAATCGCATTCACGGCACACTTGCACGTTACAACGTGCAAGTGCCAGGAGCGGATCTGTTCGGCGTGGGAGTTCGTTTGCAGCTCGTCGCGCGGCTGCCGGAACTTCCGGTGCACTGCCGTGCGGCTGTCGAGCAAGAACTCGCGACGCTGGATTTTCTGGAGGTCCAGATCGAATCGGCGGAGAAGCGATTGGAAGCAATTATGAAAGTCAGCGTGGAGGCGGATCTGCTGAAGACATTGCCGTGCGTCGGCAAGATCCTCAGCATGGTCTTTATGTTGGAAATCGGCAGAGTGGATCGGTTTCCGACAGCCTCGCACCTGGCCAGTTACGCCGGTCTGGTGCCACGAGTGCATTCCAGCGGCGGTCATACCCGGATGGGGCAGGTGTGCAAAAACGTGAACCGGAATCTGAAATGGGCGTTTGTAGAGACGGGCAACCTGATCGTCATCAACCAGCGCCGGTTCGCGGGCACCCACGTCGTGCAGCTATATCGGCGAATCAAACGCGCCAGGAATCATCAGAAAGCTGTGGTTGCCGTAGCTCGCCATCTGGCCGAATCGGCTTGATCGCGTGAATTCCTGGCATCTGAGTTTTAGGGCTCGTCGTCGACCATCAAATAGGAATTGAAGGTGAATCCGTCGGGAATCAACGTCCAGATGCAATTCTGCTCCCCACGGGAGTGAACTAACGCAAATACGGGTCTCTAGCGATTTCACGGGCGCGATCCCGCGCCGCGCCGTCGTTAGTCGCCGCGTACCTCCTCGACCGTTCGGGCATCTACAGATTTAACAATTTTTTTGCGCGAAATTGTTTTTGGGCGATTTTTTTGCTTCCGTTTTCAACCCCTGTCGCGCCGGGCGGTAATCTGAGAAGGACTCAGCGAATGTCAGGCCAGATCACCCGGCGGTTGAAACCGGAAGAAGAGGAGCTTCTCCGCAAGCGCGAAGAGTTGATCGCTATCCGCGCGACTCTTGCGGAGCGTGAACTGGAGCTTGTCGATTTTCGCAGCCAGCTTGCCGCTTTTGAGGGCCGCTACTTACGCCAGGTGGGCACGCTCTACGCCGAACTGGACGAATGGAAGGCGCGAATCTCCGCGCTTCAGGCTCGGCTTGATCCATCCACCGCCGCGAACGCGCGCGCGGAAGAAGCCCGCGAACAGGCACGCCAGACGTATGAAGAGGCTCACGGCAAGGCGTCTGAAACTCAGGACTACGCGCCGTTGCCTGACCTCAAGAGCCTCTTCCGCGAAGTTGCCAAGCGTATTCATCCCGACCTGTCGAAGGACTCCGGCGACCTGGAACGCCGCACTCGGTTCATGGCCGAAGCCAACCGCGCATACGAAGCGGGCGACGCTGAGGCCCTCCGGCGCATTCTCGACGAATACCAGGACGGCGCGGACACATTGGAAGGCGAGGGAATCGGGGCCGAACTCATCCGCATCATCCGACAGATCAGCTTGGGCAAGACTCGTGTTGCGGCTATCGAGCGAGAGTTGGCCACGCTGCGCCAAAGCGAAATCGCCCTGCTCAAGAAACAGGCCGAGGAGAGCGAACAAGCGGGCCGCGACATGCTGGCCGAACTGGAGACCGCCGTCCGGGAACAAATTGAACTGGCCAAGCGCGAATATGAGGCCCTCGCCAAACAAGAGGTCAAGACTGCGTGAGCGATGAAACCCGACTTCAGGTAACGGCGAAGGACGCCGATTCTTCGCTGAGCCTCTCGAAGGTGGCACCAGGTCTTGTCGCTCGGGGTCGCAGGGATGCGGAGGGCCTCGTCCTCAGGGAGCCAACTGATCGGTTGTCGAAAGCTCGCCAGCTTGCCGAGCGGGGAGACGCTGACGCCCAGTACGAACTCGGCGAGGCGTATTACGAAGGTCAGGGCGTGCCAAGAGACTATGCCGAGGCACTTGGTTGGTTCCGAAAGGCTGCTGATCAGTTTCACCTTTACGCCAATACACACCTCGGCAACATGTATGAGAGAGGGGAGGGCGTCCCGGCAGACCGGGCAGAAGCTGTTCGCTATTACTCCAGGGCCGCTGACATCGCAATTGCATATTGCGAAAGCGAGGGGTTGCGGGGCTGGGACCCGGACTGGGTTATGGGCGCGGTCGATAAAGGAGCTGAGCATGGGCACACTGAAGCCCAAGTCCTTGCTATTGCCTGGCAACGGTTGAAGTTACCGGAAACTCGTCGGCGTGCCGAGGAAGGAGACGATTTTGCCCAGTGGCGCCTCGGCCATTTGTACCAGAAAGGCGAAGTCGTACCACAGGATTACGTTCTGGCGCATATGTGGTTCAACCTTTCCGCTTCAAACAGCAGCGGCGATTATCAAGGACAAGGAGCCAAAGCACGAGATGAGGTTGCCGGCAAGATGACGCCTGGCCAAATCGCCGAAGCACAACGCCTCGCTCGGGAATGGAAGCCGAAACCCAGGCTTGAAACGTAATGGGCGAGCGTTGATTCTTCAGGCCGCTTTCTTCGCGGCGCGTTGTTTGCGTACAGTCTTCTTCACCGTCGAAGCCGCGCGCTTCACCGCCCATCGCCGCTTCATCGCCTCGGCAAGCCGCTTGCGCCCCTCCGGCGTAATACGGACTTTTCGGGGCGCAGCCTTCGCCGGAGTTGCGGCCGGCGCGCTTTCCGCCGCTTTCTTCGCGGCCCATCGCTTCTTTAGCGCCGCCGATAACCGTCTTCGCCCTGCCGGGGTCATTCCGCCCTTGCGTGCAGCCGGTGCGCTTGGGGCTGGCACTGAGGCCGGGTTTTCTTCGATACCCCGCAACGCCACGAGTGCGTGCTCGATGGCCGTTTTCTGCCGTTCCAGTTGCGTGATGATGCTCGCGAATCCTTCTGTCATTCGTTGATTCTCCCGATGTGTTTGAAACTTACCGGCAATCATATCGCGTGAGTGGAACGGCGGGGCACTGCAGGACGCGGTTCTGCTAACGATATTCGTTGATATTGTTCCGCCTCGGCTGCATAGTGGACGGAATGCGCGTCGTACGTTCCCTAACTGTGCAAGCAGGCCACTATTCGGGGACGCCGACTCCAGCGAGTCGTGACTTTCCAGAATTGGAAACCTCGTTTCCTTTCCTCAATTGAATACCCGGGAATTTGGCGCTGCGCCAGTGTAGAATCATTCAAACCACATGGCCTTGGCAACTGGCGCAAAACTTGGCCCGTATGAGATCGTCTCGCGCATCGGCAAGGGCGGCATGGGCGAGGTGTGGAAAGCGCGCGATCCGCGGCTGAATCGCGACGTTGCGATCAAGATATCGGCGCAGCAGTTTACCGATCGCTTTGAGCGGGAAGCCCGCGCGATTGCCGCGCTGAATCATCCGAACATCTGCACTCTCTACGATGTCGGGCCGAACTACCTGGTGATGGAGTTAGTCGAAGGCCCCACTTTGGCGGAGCGGATTGCGCAGGGGCCAATCCCTCTCGAAGAAGCCCTCGCCATCGCGAAGCAGATTGCGGACGCACTCGAAGCGGCGCATGACAAAGCCATCGTCCATCGCGATCTGAAACCAGGCAACGTCAAGATCAAGCCAGACCGACAGGTGAAGGTGCTGGATTTCGGCCTCGCGAAGTCAGGCGAGATTGCGGAGCTGACTTCGGACTCCCCAACCATGCTGACCGTTGCGGGGATGATTCTGGGCACGGCCGCCTACATGGCGCCGGAACAGGCTCGCGGAGAAGTCGTGGATAAGCGCGCTGACATCTGGGCTTTCGGCGTGGTGTTCTATGAGATGCTCGCGGGCAAGCGGCTGTTTGATGGTAAGACGGTCTCCGACACGCTGGCTTCGGTGTTGATGCGCGAGCCCGACTGGGAGCGCATTCCGGCTAAAGTAAAGCGGCTGCTTCGGGCTTGCCTGCAAAAAGATGCGCGGAACCGGCTACAGGCGATTGGCGATTCGAGATTACTGCTGGAGGAGGAAGGCCCGGCCACCGAAGCCGCCCCGCCTGTTGCGGCCCCGTCGAAGAAACTCCGGTTATATCAGTCCGCGGCTGCGCTGCTGGCTATAGTCGCACTGGGACTGACAGGCTGGCTCTTCTGGCTCAAAGCCGAGCCGCCCGCCCGGATCACCCGTTTCCAGGTGCCGCTGCCGGAAAATACAACCTTCAATACGTACCTGTCGCTCTCGCCGGACGGCCGCAAGCTGGTCTTCACCGCCACCGGAACGCCGGGTGGCCTTTGGATTCGCGATCTGGAGGCGCTGGAGTGGCGGCACCTGGCCGGAACCGAGGGCGCACAGAGCCCCTTCTGGTCTCCCGACAGCCGGTTCCTGGGATTTGGCGTGCAGAATCAGTTGAAGAAGATCGAAGTCTCCGGCGGCCCCGCGCAGACGCTTTGCGCGAATCCAGCAGGCATCATGGGCACGGGCGCGTGGAACCGGGACGGCGTCATCGTCTTTGGCGGCCGCGGCGCAGGCCCCCTCTGGAAAATTTCGCAGGCGGGCGGCGTTCCCACGGCTCTTACCACGATTGACTCGCCGCGGGGAGAAACGTTCCACGCCCTGCCCACCTTCATGCCGGACGGCAAGCACTTCATCTATCTGCGCTCGGGAAGGCCCGAAGTGGCGGGCATCTACGCCGGTTCAGTGGACGCCAAACCGGAGCAGCAATCGCGGGAGCGCATCCTGGCCGTCAGGCTCGCGGCGTCGTACGTTAACGGTTCCCTCTTCTTCATGCGCGAAAACACTCTGATGGCCCAACCGTTCGACACTGGCCGGCTGCAGCTGCGCGGTGACCCGGTCCCGGTGGCCGAGGGCCTGGCAATCATCGGGTCCACCGGAGTTTTTTCCGTTTCTCCCGGCGGCGCTCTGGCATACCGTACCGGAGACCAGGGCGCCAACTATCAGCTCACCTGGTTCGACCGGCAGGGGAAGATTCTCAGCACCTTCGGGCAGCCTGGCCCCGATCAATCGATCGTGCTGTCGCCGGATGGAACGCGCGGCGCGGTCCGCGACGCTCCCGGTGGCACGGCGGGCGATCTCTGGACGCTCGACTTTGCGCGCGGCGTACGCACCCGTTTCACGTTTCGCCAAAGTTTCGGCTCCTGGGGCGTGTGGTCCCCGGATGGCAGCCGCATTGCCTTTCCGGCCGGCAATCTCCTGGAAACGGTGTATGAAAAAGCCGCCTCAGGGGCGGGTGACGAAAAGGAACTCTTGAAGGAGCCGGGAAAGATCCACGTTCCCACCAGTTGGTCGCGCGACGGACGGTTTTTGCTGTTTCACATCAACGCCGTGCCGAAGACCGGGCAGGATCTATGGGTGCTGCCACTGGAAGGTAATCGCAAGCCGGCACTCCTGCTGGATACCGAGTTCAACGAGCGCAACGCCGCCTTCTCGCCCGACATGCGCTGGGTAGCATACGCCTCCAATGAATCCGGCCGCTTCGAAGTCTATGTCCGCCCGTTCGTGGCTTCGGGACCTTCGGGCGCGCCTGCGCTGGGTGAAGGCAAGTGGCAGGTCTCCAAAGACGGCGGAGACAGACCCAAATGGAGCGCGGACGGCAAGCAGATCTTCTTTGAAGCTCCTCCCAACGGGACCGCGAAGATGGCCGTGGATGTGAAAGCGAATGGCGCCGCCTTCGAGGCCGCCATTCCGCAACGGCTGTTCCTCTCGCTGGCTGATGGCGGCTGGGACGTGACCGCCGACGGCAAGCGCTTCCTGCTGGCCGCGCCTCAGGGCGGGCAGTCAGCCCAGGTGCCCATCACCGTGATGCTCAACTGGCCGGTGCTATTGAAGAAGAAATAGCCGACTGGCCGTTTCAAATATCAATCCGACAGCCCGCATCGAACAGCCCGCCCGATAAGTTGACTTCCCCTCACTCGGGTGCACGACGCTGCATTTGGAATGGTCGGCTGTTCGTCCTCCATTCCACGCGGCACGGCAAGCGATCAGCTCTTCGGGAAAGCTACCGATAACTGTCCATAACAGCCCCCTTCAGCCAGATTGCTCGGCACCTTGCACCGCTTGACAAACGCGTAGGCTGTTTAACTGGTCAAAGCCAGCAAAAGCAAACGGCGTAGTGCAGGAACGCCGCTGATTCGGCACCGTTGTGCTCGCCCGGACCAATTCGAGCAGCAACAGGTCCCCGGCCAGAGCGGCGGTAGCGCTTCGGTGGCGGCGGCGTCACAGTTCCACCCAGGGTATAGGCGAAGTTTGAAGGGCCATAGGCATGGCCTGCTCCGCTCACGGTGTGCCAAGCCGTGTTGTAGTAGTATGCAGCTTGCGTAACTGAGCCACCGGTGGTAGTCAGGACGGTCGTATCCAGGTCATACCATGTGTCCTGGCCCACCGCTTCCTGGCTTGCCAGATAGTAGGCTGTATTGGCGCTCAGCACTACCGGACTGGCCAGCGCGCCATAGACGAAGAGCCCGGGGGTGCCACCCGCGGCGCTGATGGTCACCGATCCGCCCGGGACGTCCACGCCGGTCGAGGCATTGACCAGTTTGACGATATGAGAGCCGCTGTTGCCTGCCGCTTCCAGACGTGCCAGATATGAGACCGTCAGCGGGTTTGGCCCCACCGTGAAGCTCATGCCAACCCAGCCGCTGAAGTCGTTTCGGACGGTACCCAACGTTTCGCTTGTGACGAACGAGGTTCCGCTGGGAGGCGGAGGAGCGGAAACGTTGAGAGTCACGCTGACAGTTTCCGGATTATTCACGGCGTTGGGATCGGAAAAAGTCAGGACTCCCTGATAGGTTCCTGGAGCCAATCCCGCAGTGAAAACCGAGACTCCCAGGTTGCCGCCGGCCCCGCTACCGTACTGGCCGCTGGCGGGAGATACGGATAACCAGCTCCGATTGGAACTCGCTGTCCAGTTCAAGGTCGTGTTCGCAGTGCCGCTATTGGTCAACGTTACACTTTGCGCCGCAACAGCCAATCCTGACGCTCCATTGAACGTTAACGAAGACGAAGCCAACCCTATCACGGGCCCTGCGGCCGGAGCCGCAATCGTTCCGACCGGCGCCAGGATAAAGGCGTTGAATTCGGCGGAAGTGTGCGCGGGAGTGGGAAATCCCATGGAGATCTGCGACACTTGCGTGAGCGTCGTCGGGAGCACGATCGGGCTCACTCCGTCATACGTTCCGGTCAGCACGGCTGGCCCCCAGAAATTCTGTGAATCGAGCACTTCAAATTGAGTGCCTGCCTTTAGTCCGCTGGAACCGATATCGACGGTTGCCGTGGGATTTTGAGCCCAGTTCATGACGATGATGTTGGCTCTCCCGGGCTCATACTTGTTTGGCTGCACGATGGTCGTAACGCCCGTGGGGTTGTGGTTGTAAACCGGGCTACCGGGGTCCAGGCCCGATGGCGGACTGGAGTTGTAATACGTGTTCCCGCTCCAGTTGTTGGAGGTCACGTTGCTCAACGTCACCGGACCGACAACTGTGTTGCCGGTAAACAACAGGCTTTGGTAGTTCTCCAGCTGCAACGTGGCGTAATTGGTAGGCGTGGCGCCAATCCAGTAGTTGTTTTCGAGCGTCAGATCGATTCCGGTTCCATCAAACTCGTTGTATCCGGTGTTGTCCGGCGTCGCGTTGAGCGGGTTGTAAAAAACCCCATTGGAGACCTGGATGTCTTGCTCAAGACCGCCGTCCTCGAACAATATGTTATCAACCCGGCGGCCAGCCGGCAGGCCGGCGTTGAACGCTACGTTTCCATTCAGGTTCAGGTAAGTGACCGGCCCCGCGCTGGTGCCGAACGCCTGAATTCCAATGTCGAAGCTGTTGTAGTTTATGTTGTTCGTGATCAGCTTGGGCGTGGTTGAACCATTCTGCAGATAAATTCCATGCCCGTGACCCCGGTCCGGCGCTGACCATCCGTTGTTGTAGGTGAGGTTCCCGTACACCTCGGTTGCGGTGCTTTCCTGCTGGTCGGCGATGCCATCGGCTGCATCGTGGACAATCATGTTGATGATCTTGTTGCCTGTTACGCCCTGGCTGAAGACAATGCCGTCGGGGGGTTTGCCGCCCGGAAAAGAGCCGGTGTCCTGGGTCCTTCTGGGAAACGCCCAATTGAGATTCGCGACTTCGAACCCCCAATACCAGACGTAGTTGCCGGTAATTTCCAGTCCACCGTTAATGGTCGCTCGCTCGCCCGGGTACTGGCGTACATAAGTCGGAAGGGCGGCGGTACCCGTCAGGGACGAAGAGATAGTAGACAACCCGCCTGACCCGTATGTGCCATTGCGGAGCCATACGGTATCTCCGGGCTGGATAGTCTGATTGTTCAAACCGGTATTGATATCCCAGGGGCTCGCCATGCTCCCGATGTTCGATGGGCTGCCGGTTGGCGAAACGTAGAAATTGTTGGCACGCGCTTCCCCGGCCATCATCAAAACCAAGGCTAAGGCTGATAAAGCGATCGCAGAAGCCATTGACCCCTGACGGCGATTGGACTTCACCAGCTCCCGGCCCGCGGCGGGACTCCCCGCGTTGGGGCCGGGCCGCGACATCGCGCGGATGCAGTTCTGCCATGATGCGGCATAAATTCGACCACCTGGCTTTGGTGGCACATGGAATCTTCCAAACTCGGTCTCTAAAATGTCCTGACCCGCGATAAACAAACATCCCTCCGACGCGAGAGTGCCCGGAAATCTGGATTTCTCGTTGCTACCCGCTCTCTTGACGCTCTCAAATCGATCGCGTTCCGTCAACTCCTGTTCGAGGCTGACGCGGCGCTCACCCAATCCGGCAGGGCGGGCGAAAGATGCGGCCCTCATGCCCGAGCAACGGCTGCTAGCTGCTTCGCGCTGGATTCAAGAGTCAATCCCGACAACCGTGAGAAGGTCGGCTACCGCGAACATTGAAATACATACCGATATTTGCGGATATCGCTTTGATCGACAACGGTCGCGAGGTAGGATCTGAGCCGACAGGCATCCTGCGGGCGTACCACTATATGACTCGCGAAGGAAACTGGTCCGCGTTACCGTTGACCTCAGTCGGCGCACTAATGATGCGAGTCGAACGACGATTCGGCAATCTGCCCGCGACCTCCGGTGTTGGATGTCCAATTCGCGGTTCGGGGACCGTATGGCACGGGCAGCCAGCGGCAGGCAGGCGCACGGATCGTAATGTGCAGAGCGAAGTCACCTTTCACGAGCGTTCCAAATTGTGGAACGTTACTCTGACCCGTTCAGACAAGAGCTGAGAATCTCGGCCTTTCCGACGCCTCGAATCCAATGAAATCTGGAAGCGGATCACGTGTCGATAAGTCGACGATCGTGAATGGAGTGGTTGGCCCGTGTGACTATCGGCACCCGGAAGTCACCGAACGACGAAACGAATCCGTAGAACGTCAGATGATTGTCGAGCCTTTCTCTGGACCCGGCGGTTTCACTGAGCGCCATTATGCGCCGTCTGAAGTGGCTGAACGCTGGAACCTGAATGTCGAGACCATTCGGCGCATCTTTCAGGATGAGCCCGGTGTTTTAGTATTTCAGTCTCCGGTCAGAAAAGGAAGACGCAGCTATAAGACCATCCGAATACCGGAAAGTGTCCTCGACCGCGTTCACAAACGGCTCCAAATTGGGTAACCTGCACACCCTATGCTCCAGTTATACCGGCGCCACATAAAAACCTGCAGGTTCTGGACTGGCATCGGTTCTAAGGAAACGCTGGCGGGAAACTGGCGGCGCACGTTCCGGCGCTTGTGCAAAATCGCCGGCGTGAGCGATGGTCATCCACATCGGTTCCGCGATACTCTCGCGGTGGAGCTGCTTCTCGAAGGCGTACCGATAGAGCGGGTCTCAGTTCTGCTCGGGCATTCTTCAGTAAGAATCACCGGGCGCCACTACGCCCCCTGGGTTCAGGCCCGCCAAATGCAACTCGAGGCCGACGTTACGCGGGCGTGGCGCAACGATCCTATCGCGCAGATCGAAATGCTGAAGGGGAATACGGCGCCCGTAGACGGTGCGCCCCAGCGAATGGCAGCGACATATCCGCGACACGAAACAGAGGAGCGCGCCAACTAGCGGAAAATACGAGAGTTATTTTGGTGAGCCGGGCGGGGCTCGAACCCGCGACCACCGCATTAAAAGACCATTCTGGCGAGTGCTGTGATGGCCGGTGCCGTTACTTTTCAACAACTCGCAAGTAGCTTGGACGTCGTGGAGTGCGGTAGTGTGCCTGAAAACGGGCACAGTTTCGGGCACAGCTCATTTGGAGACCGTTAGCCTATGGCCGGTTCTCCTTCAGGAAAAGTACCAACCTTTCACA
>JBEKTF010000158.1:0-21457 GCA_049516355.1 Bryobacteraceae bacterium
TGTGGGAGGGCGCTTTAGTTCGGGAGAGTGGCGACAACAAGTCTGTTCTGTATTTGAAGACCAATACCCCGGGAATCTTTCGGCGGCCTCTCCAGGGAGACCTCTCCCGGAATCCGGAAGAGCTGCTGGTACCCGACTTTTGGCCTAACAACCAGCTTGGCGGGTATGCTCCCGTGGCAGATGGGATCTACTACGTCAGCGGGGACGCGCAAGGCAGACCCGGACCATTCCGTTATTTCGACTATGCTTCGCATCAATCGATTGACGTTGCGCCCGCGGTGCCGGGACTCGGCCGGGGGTTCGCAGTCTCACCGGACCGGCGGCGCATGGCGTTTTCAGCCAGCGCGGAAATCGGCGGCGATTTGCTGTCCCTCGAATTGAGATAGGGCACCGCCGCCCCAAACGGCCTTCGAAGACCCTCACGCTCCTTCAAAGCTGGAAGCCGAAGTGATTTGAAAGTCAGAGCTGGACCGATCAAAGCATGCGTAAACTCCCTCCCACGTTGCCGAAGGAGGGAGTTTTTCAACAGCAAAAGAAACGACGGGATGAGTCGAGGGATAAAACTTAACGGGTCATCCGCGTCTCGGGGAGCTCATGCTCGTGACGCTGACCCCGTTTGTTCGACCCCTGCACCCGCCGAGTCTTTTGCCGTTGATTCTTCTTTTCGTCTTGTTTGTTTTTGGTGTTCATACGTGGAACACTCCTTTCCGCTCACTTAGATGCCCTACGGAGAGGGATGCGTTGCACAAAATTTAGCACGAAAATGCGTGGCCTAAAGCCTTTGTATCAAGCGAGATACGCGTTTACGCCGCATTGTCGCGGCAAAATAATTTGGGGGCCCCGGCAACTTCTACGCGGTTCGCATCGCTTCCGCTTTATCGCCTGAAATGGCGGCCTGCGCCGCAGCCAGCCTGGCGATCGGCACCCGATAAGGCGAGCAGGATACGTAATCCATCCCGACCCGATAACAGAACTGCACCGAGCTCGGCTCGCCGCCATGCTCGCCGCAAATCCCCACTTCCAGGTCCTTACGCGCCCCACGCCCAGCCTTGACCGCCATCTCGACCAGCTTGCCAACGCCTTCCTGATCGAGGACCGCGAACGGATCGGCCTTGAAGATCTTCTCCTTCTCGTAGTCCTTCTGGAACCTCGTATAGTCGTCTCGGGAGAGACCCATCGTAGTCTGCGTCAGATCGTTGGTACCGAAGGAGAAGAACTCCGCTTCCTTCGCCACGCGATCCGCAGTGAGAGCGGCCCGCGGAATTTCGATCATGGTCCCAACCATGTATTTGACCTTCGAGCCGGCCTTCGCGAAGACCTCGTCCGCAACCCGAACCACGATCTTCTTCTGGTGGTCGAACTCTTCCACGCTGCCGATGAGCGGAATCATGATCTCGGGGATGACCTTCACGCCCTTCTTCGCTACCTGTACGGCAGCTTCGAAAATCGCGCGCGCCTGCATCTCCGTAATCTCGGGGTAAGTGACGCCCAGCCGGCAACCGCGATGGCCCAGCATCGGGTTGAATTCATGCAGGTCTTCCACGCGATGCAGCAGTTCCGGCAAAGCCTTTTTCAGGTCCTTCACCGGGATCTTGTAGCGGTCCGACATCTCCTTCTTCGCCTTGATATCGGAATGCGGAAGAAGTGCGACATCCACCATCAGGTTCTCGCGCTTAGGCAGAAATTCATGCAGCGGCGGGTCGAGAGTACGGATCACGACCGGGAAACCATCCATTGCTTTGAACAGACCCGCGAAATCGGAACGCTGCATCGGCAGAAGCTTCAGCAAAGCTTTGCGCCGCGATTTCTCGTCGGTCGCGAGAATCATCGCCTGCACGAACGGCAAGCGATCTTCCGCGAAGAACATATGCTCGGTGCGGCAGAGGCCAATGCCCTCCGCGCCGAACTGCCGCGCGACTTTCGCGTCCCGCGGGATATCCGCATTGGCGCGAACACCGAACTTGCCCCGGAATTCATCGGTCCATCCCATGAATTTACCGATGTAATCATGCGTGAGATTCGGCTCGATCGATTTCGCGTGGCCCAGATAAACGTCGCCGGTTGTTCCATCGAGCGAAATGAAATCGCCTTCCTTCACGGTGACGGTCTTGCCACTCACCTGCGCGGTGAAGATCTTTCTGTGTTCGTCTATGCGAATCCCGCTCGCGCCCACCACGCACGGACGTCCCATGCCGCGCGCCACCACGGCCGCGTGGCTCGACTTGCCGCCGATCGCCGTCAGGATACCCCTTGCCACATCCATCCCGTGAATATCGTCAGGCGTCGTTTCCTTGCGAACCAGCAGCACCGGACTCTTCTCCGCCATTTCCACGGCGTCTTCCGCCGAGAAGGCGACACGGCCGACAGCGGCGCCCGGCGATGCGGAAATACCAGTCGTCACCTTCACCAGATCCTTCAGCGTCTTCGGATCGAACACGGGGTGCAGCAGCTGGTCAAGTTGGGGTGGAGCGACGCGCAGCACCGCGTCCTTCTTCGTAATCATGCCCTCTTCCACCATCGCGACCGCAATCCGTACAGCGGCCGGACCCGTGCGCTTGCCATTCCGGGTCTGCAACATGTAAAGCTTGCCTTCCTGAATGGTGAACTCGAAATCCTGCATGTCTTTGTAGTGCTTTTCGAGATTCGTCGTGATCTCGCGAAGCTGCGCAAACGCGTCAGGCAAAATTTTCTCGAGATCCGCGATCGGGTGGGGCGTCCGGATACCCGCCACCACGTCCTCGCCCTGCGCGTTCATGAGGAATTCGCCGTAGAAGACTTTCTCGCCTGAACCGGGGTCCCTCGTGAAGCCGACGCCCGTGCCCGAAGTGTCTCCCATGTTGCCGAATACCATCGCCTGCACGTTCGCGGCGGTGCCGATGTCGTCCGGAATCTTTTCCATGGTGCGGTAATACTTCGCCTTGGGCGTCCACCAGCTGCGGAACACCGCGTCGCGCGCCATCGAAAGCTGTTCGTGTGGATCTTCCGGGAACGGCTTGCCGGTGTCCTTTTGCACGAGCTTCTTGTAATCCGCGATGATCGCCTGCAGGTCTTCCGCACTGAGATCGGTGTCGAGCTTCGCCTTGATCTTTGCTTTGCGCGCGTCGAAGATGTAATCGAACTTCTCCATCTCGACATTAAGCGCCACTTCGCCGAACATCTGAATGAAGCGGCGATAGCAGTCGTAGGCGAAGCGCTCGTTGCCGCTCTTGGCCGCGAGGCCCGCCGTCGTCTTATCGTTCAACCCCAGGTTCAGGATTGTGTTCATCATGCCGGGCATGGAGAACTTCGCGCCCGACCGGACGCTGAGAAGCAGAGGGTTCGCCGTATCGCCCAGTTTCTGCCCCATTTGTTTCTCGAGCTTCGCGATGGCGACGTCGATCCCTTTCTGGATTTCACCCGGCACGTGGTTATTGTTCTTGAAATAGATGTTGCACACATCGGTCGCGATGGTGAAGCCCGGAGGTACCGGCAACCCGGCGCGGGACATTTCGGCCAGCCCGGCGCCTTTGCCGCCGAGCGTATCTTTCATCGTGCCGTCGCCGTCGGCGGTCCCGCCGCCGAACGAGTAAACGTACTTGGTGCTCATTGATTGGTTTCCTTTGATGCCATCTTTTGATCTGGTGGGGAATTGGTTACGATTTCGGAAAAGTCCGCGATGGTCGAAAATTCGGCCAGCAGGTGGTGAAGCAATGTGAGTCGATTCCGGCGGACGGCAGGGTCGGGGGCGTTCACCAGAATCTTATCGAAGAACGTATCGACTTTGGGACGCAGCGAAGCCACTTGCTCCAGCCGGCTGCGGTAATCGGGCAGAACCTTGCACGCCAGGCGCGTTACCTCGAACGCTTCGTACAGTTCTCTTTCGGGACCACTCTCAAGCAACCGATCCTGAAGGCTGTCGCCCAATCCTTCGAACTGGGCCTGCTTCAGGATGTTGCGAATGCGTTTGAAACTCGCGGCCAGCGGCTCGAAGTTTTCCGTCGGGCGCACGTCGCGAACCGCTTCCAGCCGTTCTTCCACGTCGAGAAGGTCGTCCCATCCGGAAACGAGCACGGCATTGACTTCGTCGTATTTGAAACCGCGAATTTCGCGGAAGTAATGCCGGATTCGCTCGGCGAGAAACTCTTCCAGTTGCAGATTGCCTTCGCACAGAGTCTGAATGGGCAATCGCAATTTCCCTTCGACCAGGATCTTGACGATCCCCTGCGCTGCCCGTCGCAACGCGAACGGATCTTTCGAACCCGAGGGTATCAGCCCCACGCGGAAACACCCGCGCAATGTATCGAGCTTATCCGCTATCGACAGCAATGCCCCGGCCAGCGTGCGCGGAACCGAATCTTCCATGCTGACAGGTTTGTAATGATCGTAAATCGCGGTCGCAACCTCTTCGGGCTCGCCCTGCACGCGGGCGTAAAGTCCGCCGATAATGCCCTGCAGCTCCGTGAATTCCTTCACGAGTTCCGTCGTCAGGTCGGCCTTCGAAAGCCGCGACGCGCGCACCGCATAAAACTCCGGGCTGTCCGTCCCTAACGCGTAACGCATTTTGGCCGCTGTGATGTCCGCGTCGGTTACAGGCTTGCCCGCGTTGGCAATATGTTGTAGCAGGATCAGCACCAGTTCATCCATGCGCTCGGTCTTCTCGTAGTAGGTCCCGAGTTTCGCCTGGAACGTAACGTTGGCAAGATCCTGTACGCGTTCGGAGAGCGGGCGCTTCTGATCCGCATTCCAGAAGAACCGCGCATCGTTGAAGCGGGCGCGCAGCACCCGCTCATTGCCGTGCCGGATGAGCCCGTCGGGATCGCCATCCGTGTTCGTGACCGCAACGAACTTCGGTTCGAGGTTGCCATCGGGAGTCTCGACCGCAAAGTATTTCTGATGGTGGCGCATCACCATCATGAGCACTTCCTTGGGAAGGTCGAGAAACTCCGGATCGAACGTGCCCGTAATCGGAGTCGGCCATTCAGTCAGATTCACCAGCGTATTGAGCAGATCGTTATCGCACTTATACTTAGTCGGCACCGCTTGAATACGCGCGCGCCGCTCTTCCGCCGATAAGATCACGAAGTTCTCGCGCAGTTTTTGCTCGTAGTTTTCGTACGTTACCGGGAACCGCGCCGCACCGAGCTTCCGATGCCCGCTCGATTCATTCCCCGATGGGACGCCTGCAATTTCAAACGGGATTAACTGATCGTCCAATAGAGCCACAATCCAGCGGATCGGGCGAATAAAACGAACGCCTCCCTTGCCGGTCCAGTACATGCTCTTCGGGAATGGTGTTTTGAGAACGAGTTGCGGCAACGCGTCGGCAAGGATTTTGCTCGCCGCGCGGCCCTCGGTCTTGCGCACGCAGCTATACTTCTCCGCTTTGCCATCGGAGAGAATTTCCAGTTGCTCGGGTGCGAGGCCCTGCTTTTTTGCGAACCCCGCAACGGCAGCCGCCGGCGCGCTGGCCCCCGGGCCCCAGACCCGTTCTTCTGAATCAGGCTGCCGCGCAATCACGCCTTCCGCGCGAACTACCAATCGCCGCGGCGTCGCATCGGTGCGGACCAGAACTTCCCCCAGCTGATGCTCTTTCAAAAGGCCGGCGATAGCGCCTCCGAGATACTCCAACGCCCCCGCCAGCATGGAATCCGGGATCTCTTCGACGCCGATCTCAAGAAGAAGATTCACGCCGCCTGCTCCCGCTCGGCGCTTTGGTCGACCCATGATTCCGCCACGTCAACAGCCAGTTTCCGGATGCGCCCGATCACTCCCACACGCTCCGTCACACTGATCGCCCCGCGCGCATCGAGCGTATTAAAGAGATGGCTGCACTTCAACACGTGATCGTAGGTGGCAAGCAGAGGAAAGCGCTTTTTGTCCGTTGTTTCAGAATAGAGCGTCAGCAGCCGCCGCGCTTCATTCTCATGGATTTCAAACAGCCGCCAGAGCGTCGGAATATCCGCGAGCTCGAAGTTATAAACCGAATACTGGAGCTCATCCGTGTACCGCACGTCGCGATACTTGACGCCTTTGGTCCATTCGATGTCGTACACGCTATCGACGCCTTGCAGGAAGGCCGTCAAGCGCTCCAGACCGTAGGTAATCTCGGCCGGCACCAGTTCCAGATCGATGCCTCCGCATTGCTGGAAGTAAGTGAACTGCGTGATCTCGAGCCCATCCAGCATGACCTGCCAGCCGACGCCCCAGGCACCCAGCGACGGATTTTCCCAGTTGTCCTCTTCCAGTTTCAGATCGTGCTTGCGCAGGTCGATCCCGATCGCCTCCAGGCTCCCCATATACTGTTCGATCACGTCGGCAGGCGTGGGTTTAAGGACCACCTGAAGCTGCATGTGCTTGTACAGGCGATTTGGATTGTCCCCGTAGCGTCCATCGGCGGGCCGCCGGCTGGGCTGTACGTAGGCGGTGCGGTAAGGCTTCGGCCCCAGCGCCCGCAGGAAGGTTTCAGGGCATGAAGTACCCGCGCCCACTTCGACATCGAACGGCTCCTGAATGATGCAGCCGCGGTCGCCCCAATACTTTTTGAGCTTGAAGACAATTTCCTGGAATGACTGGGGTGACAGAGCTGATGATGGCGACATGGCGATTTATGCGGCTTCGAGGACGGGGAAGGTGACGAGTTTGCGTTCGATCTGCGATTCCATTTGCTGCGCGAGGAAACGGCGAAGGTCGGCGGCGGTCGTATGATTCCAGGCCCGCTCCGTCAACTGGCCGATCGGTGTGTGCAGAATCTCTTCGGCGATCGCGCGCGATTCCGCTTCCAGTTCCCATGCCCCGCGCAGATCGAGCGCGCGGCGGCAATCGTGGCAATAAAGCCCGGCCCGCTGGCGGCTGAAATAAGCTCGTTCGGTGTGCTCCGGATCTTCCAGATACGAGCCGCATCCCAGGCAAACATGCAGTTCCGGGAGCAATCCAGCCAGCTTCACGGCCCACATGCTGAAATACGTCACCGCCTTCCAGACGGCGGAAGGACCAGCGGACCGCAGGTGTTCCAGAACAGCCATGACCAGACGAAAATACTTCTCGCTCGGCTCGGCGGCGGGCAGCAACTGCTCGGAAACCTCCGCGACGAAATCGAGCGCGCACGCCGAAGCGAAATCGTTCAACATCCCGAACTGCGAGTGCAGCAGATCGCAGGAATCGATGTTCACCAGCTCCCGATTCTCGCGTTGAAAGTAAGACATCCTTATGTGAGAAAGGCGCTCCAGACCGGAACCAAAACCGCTTTTCGGCCGCCTCGCACGGCGCGCAACACCGCGCAGCTTTCCAAAATCGCGGGTCAGAAAACTGACGATCAGATCCCCTTCCTTGAATGGCCAGGTTTGCAGAACGAAGGCTTCGCTCACACGAGCGGGCATTGAATCTTCAAGGTTATCATGGCTGCATTTCGAGCCTGGGCGACGCGACGTCAAGTCGCGTTTCCGTGCTTAGTCTGCCTGCCGGGCCGCGGGCAAGGTAAAGAAAAAGGTCGATCCCGCGCCGGGCGTCGATTCCACCCACATCTGCCCGGAGTGGCGAGCTAACGGAGCTACTGTTTACGCTGGATCGTCACGGTTTTGACAATCACGGGGACCAGCGGCTTTTCATTCGAGACCGGCACTTTCGAAATCGCGTCCGCGACATCCTGGCCGGAAACCACCTGGCCGAAAATCGTGTACATGCCCGTCAAATAGTCGGCGTTCGCGACAGTAATGAAGATCTGACAGGCGCCGGTGTTTTTGCTGCCGGTATTCGCCATCGCGAGGACGCCTGGCGCTTTGAAATTAAGCGACGGATCGATTTCATCGCGGATATTGGGGATTCCGCAAGGGCTGCTGCCGGTTGCGTTGACGTCGCCGGTCTGGATCATAAATCCTTTGATGACGCGATGAAAGGTGAGGCCGTTGTAGTAACGCCGCCGCGTCATCACACCTTTTTTATCGAGGGTCGCTTTGGCGCCGTTCGCGAGCGCGACGAAGTTTTTCACGGTTCCCGGTGCCTTGTCTTCATAGAGGCGAGCGACGATCTGGCCCATAGATGTATCGAAAATCGCATAGAGGCCCGGCTCCGCAGGGAGTTCGGGCGCCGCGGGCTGCTGGGCGAGGCACGCTAATCCGGCGGCGATACAAAAGGCGATTGAGGTGAAGAGGCGCATCGAATCGAGTTTAGCTCAGATTGTTCCAATCAGATCGCTGATAACATTGCTTCATCATGTCTTCCTATTCCGCAATTGCACAGTCGTTGACCGAGTCTTTGGAACTCACGCAGCCGCCGATCGCGGTCTGCCTGACCGATAGCGTTCCCGCCGGGATTTCTAACTGGTCCGGCCGCATTCCGGCCGGATGCAGGTTCTGGCAGGAAGCGGCGAACCGAGTATTTGCAACGTCGGCCAGCGATCACGATCTTTGTTCGATCGGACTATACACGCACAACCTCGAAATGACGCCGGCGGCGGCAACGGACCTCGGGGATGCGCTCAAAGTCTTCGCGCAATTGACTTACGTGCGCGATGAGGATGTGGCGGCGATTCCGGTGCTGGCATCGAAGCCGAAGCATGTTATTTACGGCCCGCTGGCGGAAATACCGGTGAGTCCCGATGTCGTTCTGCTGTTTGTGCGGGCGGACCAGACGCTGATTCTTTCGGAAGCTTCGCAGCAACTGGAAGGCGGATCGCCGCCGGCGATGGGGCGTCCGGCTTGTGCGGTTATTCCGCAGGCGCGAAATACGGGCCGTACGGCGTTGAGTCTCGGATGCTGCGGCGCGCGCGCGTATCTCGATGTGCTTTCGGACGATGTAGCGCTTTACGCCGTTCCGGGCGCAACCCTGAACGCCTTCACCGAGCGAGTTGCGGCGTTGGCAAAAGCCAATGGGATCCTGACCAAATTCCATCAGCTTCGAAAGAAAGATGTGGAAGCTGGCAATCATCCGACGGTGCAGGAATCGCTGGCAGCATTGCAAGCGGCCGGCTAAGAGGATTCGATGGCTATCGCGACAGTCAATCCCGCCACGGGACGGCTGCTGAAGACGTTCGAGCCGCTATCGTCCGCGCAGATCGAAGCGAAGATCCGGCTCGCGGCGGAGACGTTTCCCCGATTCCGCAAGCTCGCTTTCGCCGAGCGCGCCGCCATGATGAACAGGGCGGCTGACATTCTCGAGCGGGATAAGGAAGAACTGGCGCGCTTGATGACGACCGAGATGGGAAAGACCTTCCGGTCGGCCGTGGATGAAGCGGTGAAGTGCGCGTGGGCCTGCCGTTATTACGCGGCGAACGCCGAGGGCTTTCTGGCGGATGAAGATATTGCGACCACCGCGAAACGAAGCTATGTGAAGTATCAGCCGGTGGGCGTGGTGCTGGCGATCATGCCGTGGAACTTTCCGTTCTGGCAGGTGTTTCGCTTCATCGCGCCGAGCCTGATGGCGGGCAATGTCGGGTTGCTGAAACACGCATCCAACGTGCCGCAGTGCGCGCTGAAGATTGAAGAGATTCTGCTGAGCGCGGGTTTTCCCGAGGGCGCATTCCAGACGCTGCTGATTGGCGCGGAGCAGGTGGATGCGGTCCTCAGCGATTCGCGAGTGGCTGCCGCGACCTTGACCGGGAGCGAAGGCGCAGGCGTGCAGGTGGGGGTTGCGGCGGCGAAAAGGGTCAAGAAAGTGGTTCTGGAGTTGGGGGGAAGCGATCCGTTTATCGTGATGCCCAGCGCCGATTTCGATCTGGCGGTCGACACGGCAGTGAAAGCGCGCGCGATCAATAACGGGCAATCGTGCATTGCCGCGAAACGATTCATCATCGCAAACGAAATCGCCGGCAAGTTCGAGAGCGCCTTTGTCGCGAAGATGAAGGCCCTGAAGGTGGGTGACCCGATGGATCCGGCGGTGGAGCTGGGTCCGCTGGCGTCGAAGGAAGCGGTGATTTCGTTACATAAGGATGTGCAGGAGACGATTCGCGCGGGGGCTTGCGTGCTTACCGGCGGGACACCGATCGAGGGCCCGGGGAATTATTACGCTCCCACCGTGTTGACGAACATCCCAAAGGATTCGCCGGGATATCGCGAAGAGTTGTTTGGCCCGGTGGCCTGTTTATTTCGGGTGAAGGATATCGATGAGGCGATTCAAATCGCGAATGATAGCCGGTTCGGATTAGGAGCGAGCGTCTGGACGAACGATGCGGGCGAGCGCGAGCGATTCGCCGATGAAATCCAGTCCGGAATGGTGTTCGTGAATAAGATGGTGGCCTCCGATCCGCGCTTGCCGTTCGGGGGCGTAAAATGGTCGGGCCACGGCCGGGAACTCGGCGGGGCGCACGGAATACGCGAGTTCACCAATATCAAAACGGTTTGGGTTGAGTAATGGCGAATCTGGGATTTGTCGGCTTGGGAACGATGGGCGGCCATATGGTGGACCGGCTGCTGGATCACGGCCACACGGTCACCGGCTATAACCGGACACGCTCGAAGGCGCAGTGGCTGATCGATAAGGGCATGAAGTTCGCGGATAGCCCGCGTGCTGTGAGCGAAGCGGCGGACGTGACGCTTTCGATGGTTACCAACTCGGAGGCGCTCGAACAGGTCGCGGAAGGGCCGAACGGAATTCTGGCGGGAATCGGCGCGGGGAAGATTTTGATTGATATGAGCACGGTGAGTCCCGCGATGAGCCGGGGGCTGGCCGAAAAGGTACGAGCGAAAGGCGCCGACATGCTGGATGCGCCGGTTTCGGGAAGCGTGATTACCTTGCAGCAGGGGAAGCTTTCGGTGATGGTGGGCGGCCACAAAGACACCTTCGAGCGGGTCAGACCTATCCTGCAGGATATTGGCCCTAAGGTCACTCATGTGGGCGATAACGGGCTGGCGCTGGTGATGAAGATCGCGACCAATCTTAGTCTCGCGGTTCAGATGTTGGCTTTCTCGGAAGGCGTCTTACTGGCGGAGAAGAGCGGGATCCCGCGTGAGATTGCGGTGGATGTGTTGACGCACAGTGCGATCGCATCGCCGATGGTGCAGTACCGTGGCCCCTTCGTGCTGAAGATGCCGGGAGAGGCGTGGTTCAACGTGAATATGATGCAGAAGGATATGCTGCTGGCGCTGGAATTGGGGCGTAAGGTAGACGTGCCCTTACCTGCAACTGCCGCGGCCAATGAAATGCTGACTGCCGCGCGGGCGATGGGATTTCAGGCGCAGGATTTCGCGGTGATGTTTCAGGTCCTGGCGCGTATGTCGGGAGTTACGAAGTAATGAAAGGAACCGGCGGCAAAGACCGCCGGCGTTCCCGGGATTGGAGACGAACAAGTGGCAATCAAGACTTATGGATCGATGGGAGTGGATTGGGAGCAGCGTATCAACTTTGACCGTCTGCGCAAGGAGCGTCTGGCGAAGGCTAAGGCGCAACTCCGTAAGTCCGAAATGGGCGCGTTGCTTGTGTTCGACATGAACAACGTCCGCTACCTGACCGCGACGACGATCGGCACGTGGGCGCAGGACAAGATCAGCCGTTTTGCGCTGTTGCCGCGGGGCGAGGGCGACGCGGCCGAGCCCATCATGTGGGACTTCGGTTCGGCGGCGAAGCATCATCAACTGCACTGCCCCTGGATCGGCGAACGCTCGCGGGCGGGCATTTCGATGCTGCGCGGGGCGATGTCTCCCGAGATGGGCCGGGCGGAGAACGTAGCCCGCAAGATCAGGATCGAACTCGAAATGCGCGGATTGCACAAGGAACCGCTGGGCATCGATGTCATCGAGCCGCCGGTGCTGTTCGCTTTACAAAAAGAAGGGATCACGGTGGTGGATGGCCAGCAGGTCATGTCCGACGCGCGGGTCATCAAGACGGAAGACGAGATCTCGCTGTTGAACCATTCCGCGATGATGGCCGATGCGGCTTACGACGAACTCTATCGCGCGATGAAGCCCGGGCTCAGCGAGAACCAGGCGGTAGGACTTGCGAGTAAGGTGCTCTACGATCTCGGGTCTGAGTATGTAGAAGCTATCAACGCCATCTCAGGCGAGCGGTGCAATCCGCATCCACATGTGTTTTCGGATCGGGTGCTCAGGCCGGGTGACCCTGTTTATTACGACATCCTGCATTCCTATATGGGTTACAGGACCTGTTACTACCGGTGCTTTTCTATAGGATATGGTTCGCATGCGCTGGTGGATGCTTACAAGCGGTGCCGGGATTATCTGGATGCGGCAATTTCGCTGGTGCGTCCGGGGCGTCAGACGGGTGAGATTGCGGCGGTGTGGCCGAAGGCGCAGGAGTTTGGTTTTCCGGATGAAGAGGCTGCGTTCGGGCTGCAGTATGGGCATGGGATCGGCCTCGCAATCTGGGAGAAACCCGTGATCAGCCGGCTGGTTTCGCTGGAGCATTCGCACGAGATCAAACCCGGAATGGTGTTTGCGCTCGAGACTTTCTGGCCTTCGACGGATGGCTGGAGCGCGGCGCGCATCGAGGAAGAGATCGTGGTTACGGAGACCGGCCATGAGATTATTACGCGCTTCCCGGCGGAGAAATTGATGGTGGCCGGCGCGCATTACTTCACGGTAGGCGGACCGCTGCCGACGACGCGGGAACACGAGGCTCCGCCGAGCCGGCATGTGGTTGATATGGTGGAAGCCAGCGCGATCATAGAGCCGATTGGCGTCGGCGATTGATACGAGTTTGTTTTTTATCAATATGGCTTCGTTTTCCTGAAAAAATAAAAGTTGGGGCGCCCCACCCGCCTGATTCCTGTCAGGCGGAACAGCCGTTTTGGTTTCCCGGACGAGACCGGGGCCGCACCAATAACGGGAGCGCCTGCCGCCCATTGTTTCTGCATTCACCGCACATTGCCTCGAGGAGTATACGGCTTAGCGACCAGATACGTCATGGGTACGATCTGGTTCTCGAAATTTATTTTAAGAATTGGTGACTCGCCCGCGGTGGAGAGGATGGGACGCCCGAAGCCATGGGGCGCGCCGCGGTAAACTCGTCACGCGAGTTCGATGCCAATGCCAAATGAATCGGGAGCTGCAGCCATCGGCGTACAGTGGACCAAAGGTGGCCCCTCAATTCCTGTCGAAGTTCTTCAAGCGCATGAAGAGGGAGATCTCGTAATTTTTTGCGGCGCCGGCGTCTCTTGCCCCCTTGGCCTTCCCCTCTTCAACGGACTTATTGAACGGGTCTGCGAGAGGCTTGGCTGGCCCATGAAAGATGACGAGCGCCTTGAGTTCGATCGCGGTCATTACGATGTTGTGCTCGGCCTGATTGAGCAGCGCATCGTCCCAAAGGACCGGCTTCGAAAGGCGGTCCGCGAGGTGCTTTACCTAAACGACACGCAAGAGTTTGCGACCCACGAGGCGCTTTTGCAACTGGCCAGGTCGAAAGACGGCCGACTAAGGCTAGTAACGACTAATTTTGATCAGGGATTTGAGTTAGCGAAGTGCGATCAAAGCCGGGCTATTGATTATGCGCCCTATTTGCCTGTGCCGGGCAAGGACTGGAACAGCATCGTTCATATCCACGGCGGCTTGGGAAATAAGCGTGCTGAGGCGCTGGACGCCTTAGTACTAACGAGCGGTGATTTTGGCCGGGCGTACATCACCGAGGGATACGCGAGCAGATTCCTCACGGAATTGTTCCGTCGTGTGTCATCCGTACTTTTTGTTGGATATAGCGTTTCTGACCCGGCAGTCCGATATATTGTGGACGCGTTCGCCGCAGATCGGGCGAATAGAGAGTTTCGGGTGGCTAAAACCTATTTATTGACATCCGAGCAGGACGAAAAATACTGGCGAGCGCGCGGCATTCATCCGATCCTATACGACCAAGCGGGGGACCACCGAGTCCTGCACGATACGCTTCAGATTTGGGCGAAAAAGTGTCGGTCAGGCTCTACAGATCGGGACGCGATCATCAAGGGGTACGGGTCTATTAGCCCCAGGGCTGGTCTCGACCCGGAACCGATCTCACAAGTTATCTGGGCATTGAACGACAAGAACGGGCATTCGGCGCGAACGTTCGCCGGGTTGATGCCTTGCCCACCCCTTGAGTGGCTGGAAATCCTCGACTCAGCTGGGCTGTTTAGCTTGGCCCCGGATCAGGCGTTTTCAGTGTCCCCTATTTCATTGGTCCCGGCCCGCGCTTTCCATTCGCCGCTCCATTCAGTAACAGCGGGGCTCTCTGAATGGCTTGCCCACTACCTCGAGCAATTTGATTTGATCGACTGGGTGATCGCAAAAGGAGCACATCTTCACCCCGCTTTCGCATTTATAGTCCGCAAACAGATCTCAGGAGACGAGGGGTCGGCGCTTCCGGCCGGCGCCGGCCGAATTTGGAGATTCCTATCGGCCGAGACGCCAGCGGTCTACAGCGAGCAGATTTCTCCGTCATATATTTATGACAATATCGAAGCGGCGTTAGAAAAAGAGCCTTGGACACCATTCTTGCGCGACCGCGTCTTGTCAGCGCTCGCTCCAAACATCAAATTCGAGCGGTCTTATCGCCACGCCGTGCCTCCAACAGAAGGTCTGGATGAAAACAGGGCGAGATCCTACGCTAGATTAGAGCTCACGCCCGCAGCGGGATCGAATAGTGGGGATATCGTTGCAAAGTTGCTGGGCCGTTCCGATTTTGCATCTGTTGCGGCGGAAATTGTCTCGGATGCGGCTGAATTGCTGCACAGGGGTCTCAGGTATCTGGAGTCGCTTGGGTTAGCCTCAACCGATGCCGACGGCCTGTACGCGGGCCGTCCGTCGATAGACGACCATACACAAAATAGACGTTTTAAAGACTGGTCCATTTACATAGACCTCCTTAGGGGTGCTTGGGAGGGTGTCGCGATATCTGATTCCGTTCGCGCTCGCGAGGAGGTTACCAAGTGGATACGTATTCCGTTCCCGATGTTTCGCCGCTTCGTCCTTTGGAGTAACCAACGGTGCGAGGGCGGAGGCCTTTCCGGTTCTGAGGTAGTGACATTCATTATTGAGAACGCCGACCGGATCCTTTGGGCGGCAGACATGCATCGCGAACTGTTGCAATGCCTCCGAGGTTTAGGTTCAGCTCTGCCAGCCGATCTCTGCGAAAGCCTCGTGAATCTCATTCTCATAGGTCCGCCCCGTTCTCATTACCCCGCCGATTGGCCCAGCGAGAGATTCGTTGCGGTATTTGATAGATCGGTACTCTGGCGTCTCTTGAAGCTGCGTGTCGGCGGCACGCCTCTTTCCCCCGCAGCCCACATTCGCATCAGTGAAATCCTTGCGAGGCATCCTGAATGGCCCGATTCAACCAGTGAACGAGATGAGTTCTTGTCTTGGTTTAGCGAGGCGAGCGGACCGCTCCAATGGGATCTCGCTCCAACTCCGGGGGACTATCGAGAGCGCACCGAAGCCGAGGTGGTGGCCGACATTCGGGCCGACCCCACCGGCGCTGAGACCCAGCAGCGCTGGCGTCGGCTCGCAATCGACGAGCCGACACGGTTAATCCCGATTCTCGAAGCTTTGGGAACGGCCGGCTTCTTTGACCCCGGGATCTGGCAATGTGGGCTGGAAAATTTGGTTGCGGGAGGTTCCGTCCCTGAATGCCTGCGGATATTCACGAGATTCGGACCTGAATTAGGCGACGAGTTCATCCGACTGAATGTACAAACGTTGGCCGGTTTGGTCGAAAGGTATTGCCGGGACAAGAAAGGAGGGGCCGAGGATTCCCTCTGGAGGATGTGGGACATGCTGGCGGATCCCGCCGTTCGCCTCCAGTCCGAACCCTCTGGTGACTCGTTCGAGCACGCACACTGGGCGCCTGCCGGGCAACTTGCGGAGGCGCTGCTGATCAAATTAGGGGAGCTAGCTCCCGCGAGTTACGACGAGATTCCTTCCGAGGTGCGAATGCGATTGGAATCGTTGCTGACGGGCCAAGATCCGGGACATCGCTGGGCGCGGCTCGTGCTCTCGAAGTCTCTCGCGTGGCTGAATCGTCTGAATCCAGACCTCGCGAAATCGGCGCTACTGCCAAAGTTCGATCGGTCTCGATCCGAGGAAGCGACAGATATGTGGAAGGGCTTCCTATACAACCCACAAGTCACTCCCGATCTGTGGCAAATCATTGCGCCGATGTTTCTCAAGATGTTTCCGATTTCACAGCAGTTGGGTCAGAGCGAAGAACAGCTCTACGCAGTGCTCGCGTGGGTTCTCCTTCAGGAAGGGTATCCCCTAGCGCCCGTTGATGCCAGAAGGGCGCTGACAAAGGGTACCCTAAAAGGTCGGGCGCGCGTCGCGTGGTATTGGACGGTTCAGGTGGACTCAGATACGGAATATGGCGCGGCTCTTTTTCGCGAGCGTTTGAAAGTTCTTCTGGAATCGGTCTGGCCAATCGAGCGTGAGTTTCTGGACGAATCGATCTCTAAGAGCTTCGCCCATTTGGCGTTGTGCTGTGGCTCCGAATTCCCAAACGCCGTCGACGTGTTGAGGGGCTTTCTGGTCAAAACCGAACAGCTGCACGACGTTTTACATTACTGTAAGGAAAAACATGTACCCGAGACATTCCCGGGTGCGACGCTGAAATTACTTGACGCGCTGGTCGGCGAACGACTATTTTGGTCGCTGCCCGAATTGAGGGCTATCCTCGGGCAGATATCTTCGGGAGATCCGCAACTAGTGAATGACCCCATGTTTATTCGTCTGGAGACATTGGTGCGGAGCTCTGAGTAGCGCAACTTGCTGTGGTGTTCGGGCGATTTTGACCCACTTGGATCTGTGCTGACTGTGTATGGCGAACCGGAGCGACGTTTTTCTGTCCGTTGGTGGATCACTATCCGGGCCGTGACCTGCGTCGTTGCGACTGCCCGCGAGGTTCTAGTGTACATTAGTACACAGGGATGGCGGTCGAATGGGATCCGGCCAAGGCAAGATCGAACCTTCGCAAACATCGAGTTCGCTTCGCGGATGCGGTGTCGGCACTGGAAGACGAGCATGCGATTTCCGTTCGCGACGAAAGTGCGAGCGAAGAGCGATGGATCACCGTCGGCATCGACTGCCTGGCGCGCGTTCTCGTGGTCGTTTACACATGGCGAGGCGACGAGGTGCGATTGATTTCAGCGCGACCGGCAACCCCGAGGGAAAGCCGTCAATACGAGGAAGGTTATGAAGAAGGAATATGACTTCAGCAAAGGCAGGCGCGGACCGGTCGTAAAGGTGCCGCTGGAGAAGATCCGCGTCACAATCCGGCTCGACAAGGACATTCTGGATTGGTTTCGCCAACAGGTTGACGACGCTGGGGGCGGGAACTATCAAACGCTCATCAACAATGCTCTACGCGGCTTCGTACACCGGGAGCAGGAAGCCCTTGAGGCCACCCTGCGGCGAGTGATTCGAGACGAACTCCGCCGGGCGGGGTAGTAAGCTTGAGCCTTTTGCCAACGCATAAACTCCGCCGGTTGCGAAGAACATGGTGAAGAAGAAGTCCGCATTATCTCGGCCAGAAAAGCGAGTTTCCGTGAGCGCGCTATTTACGGCTCCCCTCACTGAGAAGGAGCGGCGGGAACTACGGAAACTCGCGAGTAAGCCCGATTCACAGATTGATTTCTCTGATGCGCCGCAAAGGGAGAATTTCCCGTCGGAAGTTCACATCGGGCGTTTTTATCGCCCTATCAAGCAACCGGTCAGTATTCGGGTCGACGCGGATGTCCTCGCATGGTTTCGGGGCCGAGGAAAGCGCTACCAAACCTATATCAATGAAGTTCTTCGGCGCGAGATGCAGACACACTCGCGCGGGCGCTGAATTCGAGGATTGCGGGAAAGATCGAAGAGAACGTTCACGGGCATGGCAGGCGACACCGCCTGCCCCACCAAAGCTGGCAGTTCACCGAGCCAAAATGTAGAAACTCAGGCCAGGACATTACTCAGTGCGGCGACGGCCCATGGCAACTATCGAGGCGATCTGTTAGAATTTTGCCGGACTAATGGGCCAAAGTGGGAGGAAGTTATGAAATGTAAGTATGCCGGCTGGGCAGTTCTTGTTGCGTTGATCGCTGCCGCGGCAGTGGAAAACAAGTGGCCGGCGCGGGCTGCTGAGCCGGCAAGCCGCAGTCTGCCGGTCTTTGAGGTGGATCACGCGTGGCCGAAGGTGCCTTCCCAATGGAAGCTCGGAGATCCTTCGAGTATTGCGATCGATGCGCAGGACAATGTCTGGGTCCTGCACCGTCCCCGGACGCTCAAGCCGGAGCAGGCCGCCATGGCCGCGCCGCCGGTCATCGTGTTCGATACGGCTGGCAACTACATCAAGGCATGGGGCGGGGCGGGCAAAGGCTATGAGTGGCCCGAACGCGAGCATGGCATCCATATCGACTACAAAGGTTTCGTATGGCTCGGCGGAAACTCCTGCCCCACGAATGGCCTGCCCGGGCTCAAACCGGTTGCCGACGACCAGCTCCTGAAGTTCACGCAGGACGGCCGGTTCGTCATGCAGATCGGCCACAGCAATCAAAGCAAGGGCAACGCCGACACAACGAATTTGCACCGGCCGGCGGACGTATGGGTCTATCAACCGACCAACGAATTATTCGTGGCCGATGGGTACGGCAATCATCGCGTGGCCGTCTTCGACGCGGATAGCGGGAAGTTCAAGCGGATGTGGGGCGCATTCGGCAACAAGCCGATGGACGATGACAACTGCCAGGTGGTGACTCCAGCCAGCTTCTCGGATCCCGGCCCTCAGCAGTTCAGTATCGTGCACGCCATCCGCGTCGCCAAAGACGGCACCGTTTACGTGGCCGACCGGGAATACCGGCGCGTCCAGATGTTTACCAAAGACGGCAAGTTTCTGAAGCAGCTGGTCAGAACCAACGAACCTTTTGCGCGCGATCTGGCTTTGTCGCCGGACCCTGGCCAACAGTTCCTGTATGTCGGCGGGGGCAAGGGCATTTACGTTGTCGACCGCAAGACGCTGGAAATCGTGGGCAACATACAGCCCGCGGGCATCATCGGACCGGGCCATCAGATCGCGACCGATTCCAAAGGGAACCTCTATATCGCGCAGACTACAGCGGGGATGCAAAAACTGACATTCAAAGGGATGTCGCCGGCAAGCCACTAACGCGACTTGAAGTCGCGTCTCCCGTGCTAACGTGGAGCGTTAGCGTAAAATTCGACCTTCGCCTCGCGGAAAAAGACGAAATTCGTCGGCGCGATCGAAATCGGCCCATTGATGGCGAAGACCGCGATCTCGAACTTGTCGCCCGGCTTTACGGGATCGCCGAGCACGACGCGATTGGGGATGTTGAAGCCCTGGATGGTGGCCGGGCTGGGGTAGCCGGCGCGGCGCGCGATCTGGCCGTTGACCCAGACTTCCGCGTAATCATCGACGTACACCGTCAGGACCGCTGTCGCGCCCGCCGTCTCGAAGTCCCCGACCTTGGCCGGTATCGTCAGGTTCGCGCGGTACCAGAGGAAGGATACTTTGCCGCCGCCACGCCGGTCAGCCAGTCCTTTGGCGCCGATGACCGGCCACTCTGAATCGTCGAAGCCGCGCTCGCCGGCATGGGGCTGGATGTCGTACGACGTCTTATATCCGGGCATGGCGTTGGCGATCGCCGGGCCTTCGACGATCTTCGCTTCCATGTGCTTCCACTGCGCGCCGAACACCGCAGATCCTTCGGGCGTCATCAGATCGACCACACGTGAAGGTACCAGGGAAGGCGCCATTTGCGGCAGAGGAGCAGTTAGCGTTTGGGCAGCGGCACTGACTGGGAAGGTCACGGGAGCGACAGCCAGCGCGGCGCACGCTATCAGTCCGACGAGATCCTGTTTGCGCATCTTGCCCCCTCTCTTCAACCGGGTCTTCCGTTTTGCATTCGAGTATATATCGGAAGCGCCTTGAAGGTTCGCCTGCGTTTCTGCGAGAATCAGTCCGATCATGCCTCATAAAGCCCGCGTTGTTGTGGCTGGAGCGGGCTTCGCGGCTCTTCGCGAACACCTGGGCCGCGTGCTCCCCGAGGTGGCGATAGAGGCGATCGAACCCGACGTCCTCCGGCGCGACGGTACCGAAGCGTCAGTGCTGATCCCGGCGATGGCGCGGATCGATGGGCAGATCATGGATCGGATTATCGGTCTGCGTCTGATCCAGCAGTGGGGAGCCGGCCTTGAAGGCGTCGACCTGAGCGCTGCCGCCGAGCGCCGCATTGCAGTTGCGAACGTTCCCTCCGCGGGCACGGGCAACGCCGAATCCGTCGCCGAATGGTGCGTGATGGCAGCCATTGCGCTCAGCCGCCAGCTGCCGGAACTGGAAAAGAACATTCGCCAGGGCGGCGCCTGGGGCGGCCCCATAGGACGCGGACTCAGGGGCCGCACCGCGGGCATTCTGGGTCTCGGCGGCATCGGACAGGCGCTGGCCGCGCGGCTCAAGCCGTTCGGAATGCGTCTTGCAGCTCTGAAGCGCCATGCCGACCCGGCGTTGGCGGAGCGCCTCGGCCTCGAGTGGGTCGGCGGCGAAGAGGATTTGAAGGCCTTCCTCGAACGGAGCGAATACCTGTTCCTTTGTCTGCCCCTGAATCCCCGGACGCGCAATATGATCGGTGAAAGCGAGATCGCATTGCTTCCCCCGGGGGCCTGCATCATCAACCCGGCGCGGGGCGGTCTGATCGGCGAGGACGCGCTTGTGAAGGCCCTCTCCAACGGGCATCTGTCGGGCGCGGCGCTCGATGTATTCGCCGACGAGCCGCTGGATCCTCAGTCCCGTCTTCTGACAGTCCCCGGACTCATAGCCACGCCCCACATAGCCGGTGTCACCGATGTTTCGTACCGTGACATCGCCAGGCATGTAGCGGAAAACATCACGCGTCTCTGGTCCGGCTCACCGCTTGAGAACCGCGTTATTTGACCGCTTTCTCTTATTTCCGTTTACGGTAACTCGGGCGGTAATCCATGTGGCACTGTACGCAGGCCGTGTTCAACTGGTCGCTTAGGGCGACCAATGCGTCTGCATCCTTTGCCTGGGCGGCCTTGTATGCCGCCGCTCCCACGTCGACCAGCAGCTTCGCGTCAGCGACCCACTTGTCGTTGTCCCGCGAGCGCCCGGGCATCATGAGCAGGTTGCCCGATTCCGCCAGCGTGAGGGCGCTGTTCGCCATTTCGTTCCACTCCAGCTGATTTTTCGGCGCCCCGCGGGAGACGTAGAAGATTGCGTTTGATGTGGGATAGATAATGTTGATCATCAGCTGGCTCATGGAGCCGACCGCCTGGAAGGGAGACTCCTGCGCCATCACCGCCGCCGCCACTGCGCACACCAGGAGGAGTCCAGCCGTCTTTTTCATCCACGTACCTCGCATGGGGCGATTCTACTACGAACCGGCTACTTCGCTCCGCAGCCCTTCGCGGCTTCATCGAACTGATCGAACAGGCGCGCCGCGCCGGCGCCCGCGAATGCCTGGATCGAAACTGCTTCGACTGTTCTTCCCTCTCGCGACGCCATTCACTGTCGAGCTCACCCACATGCGTGTTGACGCACATCTTCGAGATGGCCGCCA